>NZ_JAOTQU010000010.1:0-186056 GCF_025685765.1 Pseudomonas sp. PDM13
GCAAACCCGCGCCCAACCAGCGGCTGGTCTTCAACAACAAACCGCAAGCGGGGTACCCGCAATGAAGCGCCCGCTTCTCGCCTTTTTGATCTTTGTCTTATCCGGATGTGCCGGTGCATATGGCCCTCCAGACATCCCATACAAACGCTGGCGTGTAGGTATAGGTGCACCCCGCTTCATGGAGGTCTGGGTGGAACGCGTGGATGTCATCGATCGCCGTGGTTATGCGTACTTCGATATCCACGGCGGTGTGGTGGCCTACAACGACAAGACGCCCGGCTGGTACAACGGTGGAGGGAAGATGATGCCGGCCAGCAATGTCGACTTGCCCGAGACTCTATTCGTGCGCTGGCAGTCCCTGGTGGAACCACAGACCTACAAGCTACGCATCGATATCCCGCAGTGGGTGCGCGACGAGATGCTCAAGCCGCGGCGGGCTTTCTGCCGAGCCGATGGCGAATGGGTCGATAACCTGTACCGATATGACATCTCCATCGGCATGGCCCCCGGCGGCATCGTCAAGGCCTGGGTGGGTGGGCCGTGCCTGTCGAATATCGAGATCGGGCGCTACCAGGCCAAGGTCGATACGAGGGGCCCCTATGAGGGCAACTCCAATGGGCGCTATTACCGCCCCCCCACTGAGGCCGCGCAGGCCTATATCGAACAACACGGTATCCCTTATGAATCCTGGTAATCGCCACGCTTGGGCAGGCAGCCGGCTGGCAGAACGGCTCCCCGACACCCGGGTCATCCTCAACAACAAACCGCAAGCGGGGTACCCACAATGAAGCGCCTGCTGCTGGCCCTTGTCATCCTTGCCCTGGCCGGTTGCGCGGCAGGCTCCAGCCGGCCGAGGCTGCCCTATGACTACTGGTATGTCGGGATAGGCGCACCCCGCTTCATGGAGGTTTGGGTGGAAAGCGTGGATGTCATCGATCGCCGTGGTTATGCGTACTTCGATATCCACGGCGGTGTGGTGGCCTACAACGACAAGACGCCCGGCTGGTACAACGGTGGAGGGAAGATGATGCCGGCCAGCAATGTCGACTTGCCCGAGACTCTATTCGTGCGCTGGCAGTCCCTGGTGGAACCACAGACCTACAAGCTACGCATCGATATCCCGCAGTGGGTGCGCGACGAGATGCTCAAGCCGCGGCGGGCTTTCTGCCGAGCCGATGGCGAATGGGTCGATAACCTGTACCGATATGACATCTCCATCGGCATGGCCCCCGGCGGCATTGTCAAGGCCTGGGTGGGTGGGCCGTGTCTGTCGAATATCGAGGTCGGACGCTACCAGGCCAAGGTCGAGCCACTGGGGCCCTCACAGGGCAAAACCAATGGGCAGTACGCCTGGCCCGCGCTTGAGCCTGAATCGGCGGCTTATATCAAGCAACACGGCATCCCTTATGGGTCCTGGTAGTTGCCTCGACTTTCCCCAGCGCCCACCTGAGCCAACCCCGCGCCGCCCGTGCCCTGCGGCGTGTGGGCATGATGTTTCAAGATGATTATGCGTTTTGTGCAGTATGCGAATCTTAAAACATGAAACATTTTAATATTTGCATATGCTCAAAATGTATTTCTCTTATCAAATTCGGCCCCATAGGATGGCTCCACATAGAGCTATTTCGTAGCTCGACAGCATTGATTGATAACCGGATGCGATATCCGGCAGCAGCCAGGGAAGGGCGCCATCGGGCGATCCGTGCCCGGTGGAAGGGAATCAAGGAGAGTGCCTGCAATGCCTTTGACCAGACGACAGCTCATCGCCCGTATCGGTGCCGTGGGGGGCTACCGGGCCGCCACGGCGGCCATGGGCATGCTCGGGGTGATGAGCCCGGCCTTGGGCGCCAGCCAGGAGAATTACGCGGCGCTGCAGCCGGCCAGCGGGCTGGGGCAGGGCGCCAGCGTCACCGTGGTCGGCGCCGGCATCGGTGGGCTGGTGGCGGCCTATGAGCTGCGCAAGGCGGGCTTCACGGTGAACCTGCTGGAGGCCCGCGAGCGGGTCGGCGGGCGCAACTGGACGCTGCGCAAGGGCGATCGCGTCGAGTACACCGACGGCACCACCCAGGTCGCCGAGTTCGACGAGGGCTTCTACTTCAACGCCGGCCCCGCGCGCCTGCCCAGCCACCACCAGCTGATGCTCGGCTACTGCCGCGAGCTGGGTGTGGAGCTGGAGGTGCTGGTCAACACCAGCCGCAACGCCCTGGTGCGCCCGGACCTATCTGCGCCGCCGATGCAGATCCGCCAGGCGGTGAACGACAGCCGTGGCCACCTGGCCGAGCTGCTGGCCAAGGCAGTCAATCGCCAGGCCCTGGACCAGGAACTGAGCGCGGATGACCGACGCAACCTGCTGGGCTTCCTCAAGACCTGGGGTGATCTGTCGGAGAAGCTCGAATACCTCGGCTCGGCGCGCTCCGGCTACAAGGTCTGGCCCGGCGCCGGCGACCAGCTGGCGCAGAAGAACGAGCCGCTGCCGCTGCGCACGCTGCTCAACCCGGCCCTGGGCACGGCGCTGATGATCGACGAATACCCGGAGTTCTCGCCCACCATGTTCCAGCCGGTGGGCGGTATGGACCGCATCCCGGCGGGATTCCAGCGCCACCTGCAGTCCTCCCTGCGCCTGGGCGCCGAGGTGCGCTCGATCCGTAACCATGAAGACCGCGTGGAGATCGCCTACCTGGACCGCCGCAGCGGCCGCGAGCAGCGGGTGACCAGCGACTACGCGGTGATCGCGCTGCCCCTGCCGCTGCTGGCGAAGATCGACGCCAACTTCACCGCGCCGGTGCGCCAGGCGATCTCGGCGGTGCAGTTCGGCTACGCCAACAAGGTGGCCTGGCAGTCGCGGCGCTTCTGGGAGACCGACTACCAGATCTACGGCGGGCTGTCCTTCCTCAACCAGGAGTCCTCCGGCCTCTGGTACCCCAGCGGCGGCTTCAACCAGGCGGAGGGCATCCTCATCGCCGCGTACAACAACGGCGAGGTGGCGCGCAAATTCGGCGACAAGGGCATCGACGAGCAGATCGCCCTGTCGCGCCAGGCCGTGGAGCTGCTGCACCCCGGCCACGGGCAGGACCTGCGCAAGCCGCTGGCCATCGCCTGGAACCGCATTCCCCACAGCCTCGGCCCGTGGATCAGCCACGAGGTGGCGGAGCCCGACTACGGCCTGCTCAACCAGGCCCAGGGCCGGGTGCACCTGACCAGCGACGGCCTCGCCCACAGCGGCGTGGGCATCTGGCAGGAAGCCGCCGCCGGTGCTGCCCGGCGCGTAGTGCGGAATATCTTCGAGCGTGCGCAAGGCACGTCGCAACACCGGCAAACGGCCTGAACCACGCCGCGCCGCATCCATAACCAGAACCTAGTTGCCAGGTAGCGGACCTCCGAGGCTGGCGTTGAAAACCTTGGAGCTTTCGTGATGCCTTTCAAACACGCCCTTCTGGGGTTGGGGGTCCTTTTCGCCGCCGCTGGCCACGCCGCGGAGATCGAGCGGGTGCCTTCGACCTATCCCAACTCGCCGATCCTGCAGTCGGCGACCCTGCCGGCCGGTACGGCGCTGACCTTCGTCTCCGGCATCCTCCCGGACCCGGCCGACCCCAAGGCCGCCAAGGATGACCTGCGCGCCGCCGGCGACACCGAGGCGCAGACCATCGCCGTGCTGCGCAAGGTGGAGGCCGCCCTGGCGCCGCGCGGCCTCGGTCTGGGCGATGTGGTGCAACTGCGGGTGTACCTGGTGGGCGACCCGAAGCTCGATGGGCGCATGGACTTCGAGGGCCTGCAGCGCGGCTTCCGGCAGTTCTTCGGCAGCGAGAAGCAGCCGCTGAAGCCGACCCGCACCACGGTGCAGGTGGCCGGGCTGGTGTTGCCCGGCGCGCTGATCGAGGTCGAGGCGGTGGCCGCCAAGGCCCGCTGACCCACTCCCTCCCCATTGAACGAGCCAGATGCGGCCGGGTTGCGGTCGCCTACAGGAAGTCCCGTGATGCGTAACGCCTTCAGCAAGACCTTCTCGCTTTCCCCGATCAGCGCCGCGCTGCTCCTCGCCCTGGGCGGCGAAGCGCTGGCCGCCAGCGACCCGACCCTGTCCACGGTGGTGGTGACCGGCGTGCGCGGTAGCCAGCAGCGCACCGTGACCGACAGCCCCGCGCCGGTGGATGTGATCTCCGGCGAGCAACTGAAAACCAGCGGCCAGAACGGCCTCAAGGACATGCTCACGCGCCTGCTGCCGTCCTTCAACGCCCCCACCATCAACGGCGGTGGTACCGCCTTCCTGGTGCGCGGCATCAGCATGCGCGGCCTGGGCGGTGACCAGGTGCTGATCCTGGTGAACGGCAAGCGCCGCCACAACACCGCGATGATCAACAACAACGCCCGGGTCGGCACCGCCGCCGTGCCGGTGGACCTGGACCTGATTCCCACCGCCGCCATCGAGCGCATCGAGGTGCTGCGTGACGGCGCCGCCGCCCAGTACGGCTCCGACGCCATCGCCGGGGTGATCAACATCATCCTCAAGAAGGACGCGGAAGGGATCACCTCGGACAGCTCCCTCGGCCAGTACTACAGCGGCGACGGCACCACCGGCCACGAGGCGGCCAACTTCGGCTTCGGCCTGGGGGAGGGCGGCTTCTTCAACCTCTCCTTCGACGCCAAGGTGCAGGAACCCTACGACCGCGCCGGCGCCGTGCGCGGCAACTTCGGCACCCTCGCCAACGGCCAGCCGGACCCGCGCATCACCCAGCGCCACGGCTGGGGCGAGGAATACGGCCTGGGCCGCGACCGCACCTACAGCAGCGCCTACAACCTGGAGCTGCCCCTGGGCGAGGACCTCAAGCTCTATTCCTTCTCCACCCTGAGCTACCGCGACGGCAAGAAGGTGCTCGGCCACCGCGCGCCCACCGACATCACCGCCACCAACTGGCTGCCCAACGCGCCGTACCCCAAGGGTGGCCAGGCCACCCGCGAAGTGGAGGAGACCGACTACCAGTTCCTCGGCGGCATCAAGGGCCTGGCCGCCGACTGGGACTGGGACCTCTCCACCACCTACGGCCGCGACAAGGCCAAGCTCTACACCGACAACAACATCAACCTCTCCAACGACCCGCTGCGGAGCCAGCACCGCTTCCACCTGACCGACGAGATCTTCGACCAGTGGACCACCAACCTGGACTTCAGCCGCGCCCTGGACATCGGCTGGAGCAGCCCGCTGGAAACCTCCTTCGGCATCGAATACCGCTGGGAGAAGTACGAGCTCACCGAGGGTGAACCCAACTCCTACAACTACGGCAGCTACGTGATCCCCAGTGGCCCCACCGCCGGCACGCGCCCGGACCCGGGCCTGTTCTCGGTCAACGGCACCACCCCCGAGGACGCCGGCGACATGATCCGCCACAGCGGCGCCGCCTATGTGGACTTCGGCCTCAACATCACGCCGGAGTGGTACACCGCCTTCGCCCTGCGCCACGAGAAGTACAACCAGGACATCGGCGAGACCACCAGCGGCAAGTTCACCACCCGCTACGAGTTCGCCCCCGGCTATGCGGTGCGGGCGGCGGTGAGCAACGGCTTCCGCGCGCCGTCCCTGGCGCAGAACGTGTTCTCCTCCACCAGCTCGGTGACCATCTTCGGCAGCGGCGGCACTACCACCACCGCGCGCACCAAGCAGATGCGCCCCGGCTCGCCGGAAGCCATCGCCCTCGGTGCCGAGACCCTGGAGCCGGAAACCTCGCGCAACTACAGCCTGGGCTTCACCGCCGAACCCACCGACCGCCTGCGCCTGACCGCCGACTTCTACCTGATCGACATCGACGACCGCATCCTCCAGACCGGCGTGCTCACCGGCTCCGCGGTGTCGGCGATACTGGTCGCCAACGGCCTGTCGCCGAACCTCTCCGGCCAGTACTTCGCCAACGCCGCCGACACCCGCACCAAGGGCGTCGACCTGGTGGCCGAGTACCGCCAGCCGCTGGACGAATACGGCACCGTGCGCTGGAGCCTGGCCTACAACCACAACAAGACCACCATCCGCGACCTCGCCGAGACGCCGTCCGAGCTCTCCAGCCTGGGCGCCGGCTACGTGCTCTTCGACCGCCAGCAGCAGACCGACCTGACCAAGGCCACGCCCAAGGACAAGTGGATCCTCAACACCAACTACAAGGTGGACGACTGGACCCTGAACCTGACGCTGACGCGCTACGGCGAATACACCGAAGGCTCGAACATCCCGGCCAACGATCGCACCTACAGCGCCAAGTGGATCACCGATATCGACGTCGCCTACGACGTCACCCAGAACCTCACCGTGGCCCTGGGTGCCAACAACCTGTTCGACGAATACCCGGACAGCATCGGCATCGTGCCCTGGGCCGGCACCTACGAGTACGGCATGTTCTCGCCCTACGGCCTGGGTGGCGGCTACTACTACGGCCGCGTGAGCCTGGCGTTCTGATGATGGGCAAGGGCCGTGTGCTGCTGGGCCTGCTGTGCCTGGCGCTGGGTTCTGCCCCCGCGCTGGGCGCCGAGGCGCTGCGTGTGTCGAGCCAGAAGAACTCGCTGAAGGTGCTGCTGCAGGCCGCCGGCGAGCTGGACGAGGTGCCGTACCCGATCGAGTTCGCCTCCTTCGGTGCGGCGGCGCCCACGGCCGAGGCCCTCAGTGCCGGTGCTGTGGATATCGGCACCCTGGGTGTCGCGCCCTTCGTCTTCGCCGCCTCGGCCGGTGCCGGGCTGAAGACGGTGGGCGTGGTGCGCCTGAAGGTCACGCCCAGGGCCGTGGCCATCGTGGTGCCCGAGGGCTCGCCCCTCACCGACGCAGCGTCCCTGGTGGGCAGGCGCATCACCACCACGCGGGGCTCCATCGGCCACTACCTGGCGCTGGCCGCCCTGCGTTCGGTGGGCCGCAGCGGGCGCGATGCGCAGTTCGTGTTCCTGCAGCCGGGTGAGTCGCGCAGCCTGCTGGCCAATGGCGAGGCGGATGCCTGGGCCACCTGGGACCCCTACACCAGCATGGTGAAGATGGAGGGCGGCACGCGGGTGCTGGTCAGTGGCGAGGGGCTGTTCGCCGGCAACATGTTGCTGGTGGCCAACCCGGCGGCGATCCGCGGCAAGCCCGAGCAACTGCGGGACTTCCTCCAGCGTGTGGGCCGCGCCTGGGACTGGGCCAATGCCCATGTCGAGGAATTCTCGACGCTCCAGGCGCAGCAGAGCGGCCTGCCACTGGAGGTGCATTTGCGCTCCAACCGCTACTCACAGCCCCGGCGGGTGGACGTGGACGAGGCCCTGGTCAGGGACCTGGCCGACACCGCGCGGCTGTACCAGGACGAGGGCGTGATCGGGCCGGGATTCGAAGCCGAAACCCAGGTGGATCGACAGTTCAACAGTGCCCGATAAGTTGGCCGCAATCGCATTTCAAGTTGCTGTTTTGCGCAACTTTGAACTGTAACTTTCATAATCTTCATGCGTGGCGTTAATAGTTGTTCGGGTTGATTTGAAATAACCCCGTATTAATTGGAAACAAAGTTTGGATGCTAGAGAAAATCGATATTTCACAAGCCCTTGGAGCTTGTTGAATATGCAAGCCAGGTGATCATTCGATCACGCACACATAACAGGCAGGGACGCCTGCTGTTAATCCGAATGACAACTTTCAGGGATACGCAAGGAGTCTTCATGCTGACCATTACCACGGTCGAAGAATTGACCGCAGCGCATATACAAGATGTTATCCACGCCCGCACTTACGGCATCCTCATCAAAGGCTTCGCTTCGGCCGATACCGTGGCCCTGGCGCTCGACCGCCTGAGCCGGCACGAGCTGCGCGGCGCCTTCAGCGAGCAGACCGAATTCGTGCGTCTGGGCAAGGCCTATATCGAAATCGGTGACGAGGCCAGCCGGGTCGAATACCACGCCCAGGCCATCACCAATATCCGCAAGATCCGCAGCGTGTTCAGCCCCCTGGCGTCGCCCATCGACGAGCTGCGCCTGCTGCTCGACGAGGCCTGGCCCAAGGGCGCTCGGCTGCTGGATGTGAACGGCGAGAAGTGCTTCGTAGGCATCGCCCGCTTCCAGGGCAATGGCGTCGACCTCACGCCCCACACTGACAACCTGGAGCGCAACGCGCCCCAGGACCACGAGCCGAAGCTGCTCACCCAGCTCTCCACCAACATCTACCTGCAGATACCCGAAGACGGCGGCGAGCTGGAGATCTGGGGCATCCACCCCGACGAGATCGAGTACGACCGCCTGCGCGGCGAGCGCGCCTATGGCATCGAGCGCCACCTGCTGCCGCCGCCGGACCTGGTGATCAAGCCCGAGCCCGGCGACCTGATCTTCCTCAACCCCCGGCTGATCCACGCGGTGCGCCCCTCGGCCACCGCCACCCGGGTCACCCTCGGTGTATTCATCGGCTATTTCGGCGACGACCAGCCCCTTGCCTACTGGAGCTAAAGACATGAGCGATGTGGAAGCGATCAACCTCAAGGCCTATTTCAACAAGGGCGGCGAAGAACTGGATTTCACCGGCAAGCACTGCGTGCTGGCCGTGAGCGTGGGCCAGGAATACCACGAGGAGCAGAAGCTCAGCTCCACCGTGCACCTGATCAACAAATCCGGCTTCAGCCGGGTGAAGGTGGTGGTGGCCGACACCCTGCAGCGCCACAACAAGCACGGCAAATCCCCGGGGGAGGCACTCTCTGCCTCCATCCGTGACGGCGATGCCTGGCTGGCGCGCAACCGCAAGTACCTGGCCGGCCTGGAAGCGCCGGTGACCATCAGCCGCTGGAACCAGGAGCTGGCCTCCGACCGCTACGCCGAACTGCGCCAGCAGGTGAACCAGCTGTACCGCGAGAGCGAGGACCTGCGCGGCGCCATCGAAGCCACCATCGGCGTGTTCATCGAGCGCCTCCGATTGCGCGACCCGGACGCCGACACTGAGCGCGCCGCCGCCCAGTGCCGCGAATACATCCTCGAAGAGGTGCCGATCATCCTCCCGCTCTGGGCGGAGGAGGGCTACGACTACGTCATCTACCCGCAGCAGATGACCAACGCCATGGCCACCGCCCGGCGCCTGCTGATCGAACCCCATGCGCCGGACCTCGTGCACTGGCTGCCGCTGAAGTTCAAGAAGCGCGGCATCCCGATCCCCTTCACCCTGCCGGGCGCGGTGCACCCGGCCTGGGCCGGGAGTGCGATTGCGATCTAGCCAAGCATCGCGAATGAATTCGCTCCCACACCGCCAACCCGGCACGCACCTGTGGGAGCGGATTCATCCGCGAATAAAGCGCAGCCCTTCGGGCTGCATGGGCGAATGAATTCGCCCCTACAAATTCCCAGTACCAAAAACGGCCCCACGCCACACGGACGACGGCCTCCAACCTGAATGACGGATAGGAGTTTCCATGAGCGTTTTTGCGCAACAGCAACGCAAATGGTGGGCCTTGCTCGGTGTGAGCATCGCCAGTTTTCTCGGCTGCGTGGATTTCACCATCGTGAACACCGCGCTGCCGGCCCTGCAGGCCGACCTGAATGCCTCGGTGGGCGGGCTGCAATGGGTGATCAACGGTTTCATCCTGGCGCTGTCCAGCGCCATGGTGCTGGTGGGCCGCCTGGCCGACCTGCATGGCCGCCGGCGGGTGCTGAACATCGGCCTGGCAGTATTCGGCCTGGCTTCCCTCGGCGCCGGGCTGGCATCCGATATCGATACGCTGGTGGCGGCGCGGGTGGCCCAGGGGCTGGCCTGCGCGGTGCTCTACACGGCCTCCGGCGCCATCGTCTCGGCCACCTTCGCCAGCGAAGAACAGGGCAAGGCCTTCGGCGTGCTGTTCGGCGTCAACGGCGTCGGCCTTGCCGTGGGGCCGGTGCTCGGCGGGGTGATCACCAGCGCCTTCGGCTGGCAGTGGATCTTCCTGGTCAACGTGCCCTTCGTGCTGCTCAGCCTGGCGATCATCGCCCTGGCGGCGGACGAGTCTCGGGCCGAGCAGGATGGCGCGCGGCTCGATTGGGCCGGCGCTGCATTGCTGCTGGTGGGGCTGCCGAGCCTGGTGCTGGTAATCGTCCAGGGTGGCGCCTGGGGCTGGGCCTCGGCCACCACCCTGGGGCTGATCGGCCTGGCGGTGCTGGCCTTCATCGCCTTCGTCGCGGTGGAGCTACGGGTACGTGCGCCCATCGTCGATTTGCGGCTGTTCGCCAACCGCCGTTTCGTCGCGGCCGTCAGCGCCAGCTTCGGCCTGGCGCTGTTCTACTGCGTGGCCTTCTTCGTGATGCCGCTGTACCTGTCGCTGATCCGTGGCGAGAGCGTGCAGGCCAGCGGCCTGTTGCTGCTGCCCACCACCCTGGGCGTGGCGCTGCTCTCGCCAGTGGTGGGGCGGCTGGTGGACCGCAAGGGCCCGGCGCTGCTGATCCAGGCCGGGCTGTTGTTCTTCGCCTTGTCGGCGCTGCTGCAGGCCGGCTTCAGCGAAGGCACCTCACTGCCGCACCTGCTCAGCGCCTTCGCGGTGATGGGCCTGGGCTGGGCCTGCATCCTCGGGCCGTCCACGGTGCTGGGCATTTCCTCGGTGCCGCAGCACGTGGGCTCGGTGGCCATGGGCTCGCTGATGACCCTGCACAACGTCGGCGGCGGCCTCGGCCTTGCCGTGGGCGTGGGCATCTACCGCGGCTTCGCCGCCCACGAGCTGGCCGGCGCCACGGGCGTGTCGGCGGATACCGACTGGCTGGCCCGTGCCGCCGCCGCGCCGGAGCAGGGCGCTGCACTGCTGGGCGAGCACCTGGTGCAGGCCCCTGAGGTGCTACAGGGCTGGGTGCACGGCGCCTTCCTCCAGGGCTACCAGGCGGTGATGCTGTTCCTCGCCGCCAGCGTGCTGCTGGTGTGGGCCAGCGTTGCCGTGCTGCTGCGGGCCAAGGCCGCTGCGCCCGTCGAGGCGGCTGCCGAGCAGGAGCCCAGCCATGGCAAGGCGTGACGGCCGCCTGCGCCTGGGTGCCTTTCTCTCCGGCTCCGGCGCCCACGCCGGCAGCTGGCGGCACCCCCGGGCGGATGCCGACGCCTCGATCAACTTCGAGCGCTACCGGCACTACGCCCAGACCCTGGAGCGCGGGCGCTTCGATGCGTTGTTCCTCAACGACAACGTGGCGGTGGGCGAGCTGGACCCGCGCGTGCTGCGCAGCAGCGCCTACAGCCTGCGCTGGGACCCCTTGACCCTGTTGCCGGCGCTGGCGGTGACTACGCAGCACATCGGCCTGATCGCCACCGCCAACACCAGCTACAACGAGCCCTACAACATCGCCCGCAAGTTCGCCTCGCTGGATCACCTCTCCGGCGGGCGCGCCGGCTGGAACCTGGTGACGGCGCTGATCGGCGGGGAGAACTTCAACCGCGCCGAGCACCTGCAGCATGCGGATCGTTACCAGCGCGCCGGGGAGTTCTTCGAGGTGGTCACCGGGCTCTGGGACAGCTGGGCGGACGACGCCTTCCCCCTGGACAAGGCCTCCGGCACCTGGCTGGAGCCGGCGCGCATGCGCGTGCTCGAACACGAGGGCGAGCACTTCCGCGTGCGCGGCCCGCTCAACGCGCCACGGCCCCTGCAGGGCTGGCCGGTGATCGCCCAGGCCGGCTCCTCCGAGGCCGGCCGCGCCCTGGCGGCACGTACCGCCGAGCTGGTGTTCACCGCGCAACAGACCCTGGAGGAGGGCAAGGCCTTCCATGCCGATATCCACCGCCGCCTGGCCCGGGCCGGGCGCGGGGAGGATGAACTCAAGGTATTCCCCGGCCTGGCCCCGGTGGTGGGGCGCACGGCCAGCGAAGCCGAGGAAAAGCACGAAGAACTTCAGGCCCTGGTGGACCCGGAGGCGGCGCTCAAGGCGCTGTCCTTCCTGGTGGACATCGGCATCGACCTGGAACGCCTGCCGCCGGATGCGCCGGTGGTGTTGCCCGACCCGCTGCCGCTCACCGAGCGCCACAAGAGCCGCCAGCAACTGGTGGTCGACCTGATCCGCCGCGAGAAGCCCACCGCCACACAGCTGCTGCGCACGCTGGGTGCCGGCGGTCATCGCCTGCTGGTGGGCACGCCGAGCCAGATAGTCGAAGAGATGGCCTGCTGGTACGAAGAACGTGCGGCCGACGGCTTCAACCTGCTGTTCACCCACCTGCCCGGCGGGCTGGAGGACTTCGTCGACCTGGTGATCCCCGAGCTGCAGCGCCTGGGCCTGTTCCGCCGCGAATACGAAGGCCGCACCCTGCGCGAGAACCTCGGCCTGCAACGCATCGCCAACCGGCATTTCTCGTAGATGCGCTGGCTGCTATCCGCATGGGTTTCGCTGTGCTCTACCCATCCTACGAAGAGCACATCACCTGGGCCGTAGGATGGGTAGAGCTATGCGAAACCCATCATCCAGGTCGCCACCGATCAACGCCCAACGGTGGGCGGTGAGACCACCCGGGCAAGCAGATCGAGCCCTGCGCACATCACGAAATACAGCAGCGCCACGAAGAGGAACACTTCGGTGGGGTGCACCATCACCCGGTTGCTCACCTGGGTGGCGACGAAGGACAGCTCGCCAACGCCGATGACGTAGCCCAGGGAGCTGTCCTTGATCAGCGACACCCACTGGTTGAGGAAGGAGGGCAGCATGATCGGCAGCGCCTGGGGCAGGACGATCAGCCGCAGCACCTGCCAGGGGCGCAGGCCCAGGGCGCGGCCGGCGTCCCACTGGCCCGGCGGCAGGCTCTGGATGCCGGCGCACACCGAGTGCGCCAGGTAGGCGCCGCCGATCAGCGACAGCGCGCAGACCACGGTCGCCAGCGCCGGCACATCCATCTGGAACAGCACCGGCAGCAGGAAGTAGCTCCAGAAGATCAGCATCAGCACCGGAATGGCACGGAAGAAGCCCAGCACCGCCAGCAGCACCAGGCGCGGCCGGCCTTCGAGCACCGCCAGGGCGATGCCCAGGACCAGGCCCAGTGCCGCCGAGGCGATGCCCGAAAGCAGCGACAGCAGCAGGGTCAGCGCGGCGCCGCCCAGGGGGCCATCGGGCCAGGCACCGAGCAGGAAATAATCGAGGTTGTCGAGAATCACCGAGAAATCCATCTCAGGCCTCCCCGCGCACGTGGCGGCGGTGCTGGTGGATCAGCGTGCCGGCCACTTCGATGGCGATCGCGGCGCCCAGGTAGAGCAGGGTGGCGATGCCGAAGGCCTGGAAGGTCTTGAAGGTTTCCGTCTCCACCTGGCGCGAGGCGTAGGACAGCTCGGCAAGGCCGATGGCCATGGCCAGGGAGCTGTTCTTCAGGGCGTTCATGTACTGGCCGAACAGCGGCGGCAAGGCCGTGTGCAAAGCCTGGGGCAGGATGATGTAGCGCCACACCTGGCCCGGTCGCAGGCCCAGGGCCATGCCCGCTTCGCGCTGTTGCGGGCGCACCGAGGCGATGCCGGCGCGCAGCTCTTCGGCGATGAAGGCGCTGGTGTAGAGCGACAGGCCCAGTGCCGCGGCGAGGAATTCGAAGGAGGGCCAGGCCAGCGTGACCGGGCCCAACGCCAGCTCATGGGGCAGGTTGAGCCAGAACACCAGCTCCTCCGGCAGCAGCGCGGGCACGCCGAAGTACCAGAAGAACAGCTGCACCAGCAGCGGTGTGTTGCGCAGCACCGAAAGGTAGCTGCGTGCCGGCCAGGACAGGCGGCCGGGCAACTGACGGCCGACGGCGACCAGGGCGCCGAGCAGGGTGCCGATGACGCAGACCAGCAGCGAGGTGCCGAGGGTCAGCAGGAAGCCGTCCAGCAGCCAATGCAGGTAACGGAGAGCGAGGAGGTCGCCGAACATTGTCGAGGTCTTTCAATGGGTGATCCCCGCATAGGCGGGGATCGGGGAGGGAAGGCGTGCGGTGTGGTCCGTGGGCTCCGGGCGCGGGCCCACCGGTTCATGGCGCGATCAGTGCACCGTGCCGATCTTGTACAGGCGCGCCAGCGGGGTCTTGGTGTCCGGGCCGAACCAGGTGTCGTAGATGGCCTGGGCGCGGCCCTTGTCTTCCAGCTCCTGCAGGGTCTGGTTGACGTACTCGGTCAGCGCGGTTTCACCCTTGGGAATGCCGACGCCGATCAGGTCGCTGGAGATGGTGAAGGGCGGGACTTCGTACTTGTCCTTGTCCGGCACGTTGGCCAGCAGGCCGATGAGCTTGGGGCCGTCCTGGGTGATGGCCTGGACCTGGCCGTTGCGCAGGGCGGTGAAGGCGAAGGGGGTGTCGTCATAGGCCACCACCTTGGCGCCGGGGAATTTCTCCCGCAGCACGCCTTCGTTGACCGTGCCCTTGTCGACGCCCACGCGCCATTTGTTCAGGTCGTCGGTGTTCTTCAGGGTGCCTTTCCTGACGATGAACTGCTGCCCCGAGGAGAAGTACGGAATGCTGAAGTTGACCTGTTCGGCGCGCTCCGGGGTGATGGTGAAGTTGGCCAGCACCAGGTCGACCTTGTTGGCCACCAGCAGCGGCACGCGGTTGGCCGGGTTGGTGGGTTGCAGCTGCAACTTGACCCCGAGCTTGTCGGCGATGGCGCGGGCGTAGTCCACGTCCAGGCCGGCCAGTTGCTTGGTCTCGCCATCGACGAAGCCGAAGGGCGGGTTGCTGTCGAACGCCGCGACGCGCAGGACGCCGGCCTTGCGGATGTCATCGAGGCGGTCCGCCTGGGCCAGGCCGGAGAGGGTGGCAAGGGCGAGTGCGAGGGCGGTGAGGGCAGTCAGCTTCTTCATGAATATTCAGCTCCTTTGGCGGGCCCTGGCGCGCATGGCCGGGCTCCGCTCATCTGTCGGGGGCGGTCGCTTCCGGGTGGGAAGCGCCGCCGTTCGCCGGAGGGGGTTGCCCGCTGGCGAGGCGATTCTGGCAGGGGGCTGGAGCGGACAAAAAAGAATTAATTTGTCTTTTTAAATTCGATAAACGAATAAGCAGGAGCGGCGCGGGCTGCGCTGAAAGTGGCGGGCTAGAGCGGTTGCCTGGCGCGGCTCAGGGCGCCGGGCGTTGCGGCTGCACCGAGTGGCCGAAGTTGGCGCCCATGCGCACGCCGGTAGCGGCCGGCGTGGCGAGGCCCAGCTGGTTGGCCGGGCGGCGCTCGATGGGCACCTGCAGGGCGGCCTGGTTGCGGCGGGCCGCCTCGGCGCCCTCCGGGTTGGCCAGGCGCTGGCTCAGGCAGTCATAGGACAGGGCCTTGTAGCCGTTCACTTCGGCGCTGATGCAACTGCCTTGCGGGGTGCCTTCATCGGCGCTGGCCAACAGCGGCGCAAGGGCGAGAACGAGGCCGGCGAGGGCGATGCGTGCGGGCATGATTGCCTCCAGATGCTGGATCATTGCCGGGAAATCTACGGTAAAAGCGCCGTCATCGCTGCGAAGTCTTTTTTGCAGGGGCCGTCACACAATCGACATGAACAGACCTCAGGATTGCCTTCCTGGGTCAAGCCAGCAACGCATCGACACGCAGTACGGGTCGGAATCCGCCTATGTCAATGGAAGCCGTGGCGAGGGGCTGCCTCGCGCCAGCGGTGCTGATCGTCCTCCTCGTCGCAGCCTGCTGCCTGGCGGCTTTGCCATGCATGGCGCTCGCGGGTGAGGGCCGGGCCGAAGAGGGCTCGCTGGAGTTCGACCTGCCGGCTCAGGACCTGTCCCAGGCCCTGGAGCGTTTCAGCGAGGTCACCGGGATGGCCATCCTGGTGGACCGCGAACTGACGCGCGGGCGGCGCTCGGCGTCGGTCAACGGCCGGCTCGGCGCACGCCAGGCCTTGGCCAGGCTGCTGACCGGTACCGGGCTCATGGCCCAGCACAGCGAAGGCCGGGCCTTCACCGTGTTGCCGGCCAAGGTTTCGACGGCGCCCTCAGGGCGCAACCACGGCGCGGCGACGCGCTGGGAACAGGGCAGCTTCGCGGCGGCCCTGCAGGGCGCGTTGGCAAAGGCCTTGTGCCGTTCACCGTTGACCCGGCCCGGTGGCTACCGCGCCGCGTTGCAGCTCTGGATAGGCCCCGTCGGCCTGGTGGAGCACAGCCGCCTGCTGGGGCCCACCGGCAACCTGCGGCGCGATGCGGCACTGGTGGAAAGCCTGCGTGGCCTGATGATCGACAGGGCGCCACCGTCATCCTTGCCCCAGCCGGTCACCGTGCTGGTGGTTCCGGAGGCGGCCGCCAGCATGGAATGCAACAAGTGGGAAGGAGCTGCGGGGGCATGAATAACAAGGAGCGTGGCACCATGCTCAGGCTGTTTCTGGCCTCCTACGAGGAGTTCAGGACGCGCCTGAAGCGGCGCCTGGGGTCGGATGACCTGGCCAACGATGTGCTCCACGAAACCTACCTGCGCCTGGATCGCATGGACGAGCCGGAAGGCGTGCAGAAGCCCGGTGCCTACCTCTATCGCATGGCCCTCAACGTCGCCGCCGACCGCCGCGCCCAGGACGCGCGCCTGCTCACCGGCGAGGAGGTCGAGGACCTGCTGCACCTGGCCGAGGAGCACCTCGACCCGGCAGTGATCGTCGGTGGGCAGATCGAGATCCGGGCGCTGGTCACGGCGCTGGCGGAGCTGACGCCACGGCGCCGGCAGATCCTTATCGCGGCGCGCATGGAGGAAGTGCCGCACCTGGAGATTTCCCGGCGTTTCGGCATCTCCACGCGCATGGTGGAGAAGGAACTCAAGGCCGCACTGGGCTACTGCGCGGCACGCCTGGAAAGAAAAGTGGTGCAACGGTTCGGTCCCGGCGCCGGAAAACAGTCATAGGGTCGAGGGGCTGAACGAGCGCCCCGCGATCACTCCCGAGAACAGCTGCGGTTGAACGACGACGCCATGACAGCACCCGATTCCGGCACCGCCGGGCAGACCCGGCTGGAGGAAGAAGCCCGAGCCTGGTTGCTCCGCCTCACCTCCGGCCGCGCCACCACCCGTGACGCCGAGGCCTTCCGCTTGTGGTGCGCGCAAAGCGAGCGCCACAGCGCAGCCTTCACCCGTGCCCGGGAGCTGTGGCAGGCCCTGGCGCCCGCCGCGCTGGCGTTGCAGCAGCCTGCGCCGCCGGTGGCCAGCCTGCCGCCCCGGCGCTTCGGCCGGCGTGCCTTCCTCGGTGGTGCCATCGCCGCGTCCCTGGCCGTGGTGCTGGTCCGGCCGTCGTTGCCGGGCTCGCTGTCCGGCATGGGCGCCGACTACAGCACCGCGGTGGGTGAGCAGCGCCGTGTGGACTTCGCCGAGGGGCTGACCCTCGAACTCAACACCCTCACCCGCATCAACCGACGCCCCCTGGGCGGCGGCGTCGCGGGCATCGAACTGCTCGAAGGCGAGGTGGAAGTGCTGGCCAAGGCGCCGATCCGCGTGGTGGCCGGGACCGGCACCCTGGATGCCGCCGGCGCACGCTTCAACGTCCGCGCCGTGGGCGACTCCATCTGCGTCACCTGCCTGGAAGGCAGCCTGGCGGTGGAAGTGCGCGGGCGCAGCGTGCTGCTGCCGCCTGGTCGCCAATTGACCTATGACGAAGGCGGCCGCAGCGAACCGATCGCTTTCGACCCGGCGGTGGTCATGGCCTGGCGCCAACAACTGCTGGTGTTCGACGACGCGCCCCTGGCCACGGTGATCGACGAGATCAACCGCTACCGCCCGGGGATGATCCTGCTGGTCAACCAGGAACTCGGCCGGCGCAAGGTCCAGGCGCGCTTCCGCCTCGACCAGCTGGCCGAAGTCGCCGCCCTGATCCGCGACGCCTACGGCGCCACCGTCACCGAGCTGCCGGGCGGGGTGGTGCTGGTCAGTTGATCGGTGCCACGCGCATGCGCACGTAGGTTGGGCTGAGGTACGAAGCCCAACGTAGCGATGTCGAGCACCGCACCGTTGGGCCTCGCTGCGCTCGGCGCCAACCTACGGTTTGTGCACCCCAACAACACAACGGCCCGGATAAACCGGGCCGTTGGCGTTTCAGGTGGCTTCATCCTCCGCAGGTGGCGGCTTGCGGGGCTCGCGCAGGTGGTCGAAATAGAACAGCACCAGGCCAAAAGCGATGATGAGACCGATGATGACCAGGCCGATATGAGCGTTCTGCATCGCGGATTCCAGTTCCAGGAAGGCATGGGCTCAGGGCTGCGGGGGATTGTCGGCCAGGCGCCATTGGCGGGGCCAGCGGCGTTGCGGAAAAAGGCTGTAGGGAAGGGCGGAGCGAAAGCGGGGCCGCCAGGACAGCGGCCCCGCGTGCGGGTCAGACGAAGCCTTGCTCGCCAAAACCACGGGGCAGGCGCTGGCGGCCGGGCAGGGCAGCGAGGCGCTGCTCCCAGCTGCTGCGCCAATCGTTCGCTGCATTCTCGGCCTTGGCCTTGCGGGCGGCACGCCGTGCGGCATTGCGCGCGGTGCGACGGGCCTCCTTGAAGACCTCGGTGTTGCGGCAGCTGCGGCACTTGACCCGTGCCAGCTCGGTGGTTGAAACCAGGTTGTTGCCGTGGTGGCCGCAGGCGAGATGGCCGGCGACCTTGTAGTGAGTGACCATCGGTGGGGCTCCTTTGTACGGCCGCACCGCGCCCGATGCCTCGGTCACGGTTGGCACGCTATTGGGTCCTACCTGGTTTCGACTGCGGAGGATGCCGAGGGGTTCGAATCATCGAAGCGGTGGAGGGACTGCGAGCCACCCGAGATACCAGCGAATACCGCCTTCAGGTCGAATTGCGTGCCATGGAGGGTTGATATACCTTGCTTTCGCTGGCGTATAGCCACTATGCAAGGGAGGGCAGACATGGAATTTTCGAAGGCCGCTCTACTGGGGTTGGTGCTTCTTCAGTCGGGGTGCAGTTTCTGGACTCAAAAGTCGGATACGGTGCTGATTCGAGAGCCGAAGGATACAAGCTATAGCGTTCACAATGATCTGGGGAAAATAGCTCGCGAATACTGGCGATACTCAGCGCTTGCAGCTAATGCCTATCAGTTGGCCTGGCCTACCTACGAGAAGAAACTGGAAGTAGCCAACGATAAATCTCAGCTCCCACCCCTGGGTGAACAGTTCGAACTGGCTTGCCGTGACAACAGCAAGAACATGCTTCCCACTCCAGGTTGGTACGCTTGGGAGAACTTTCCGAATGAGGACCTCCTGAAACGGGCAGAAGACGCCAAGCTATTTTTCAGCGTCTGGGAGCGTCGCACGAAGAGCGGGAAGGTTGCGGAGATTGCGATAGTTTTTCGAGGCACCGAGGGGGACCAGCGGCAGGATTGGTTTTCCAACCTGAGGTGGTTCATTCCAACCCGATTCAGAGGGGAGGACCAATACGACATAACCCGTTTCTGGGTCTCAAGAGCCTTCGAAGCCGAACTGCAGGAGCGGATGCGGCGCAATGAAGTACCAGAGGACGTGAAGATCGTCGCGATTGGTCATTCACTTGGAGGGGGCCTCGCCCAGCAGTTGGCCTATGCACTTCCACGTAATGCGTACCATCCAATCCGGGTCGGCAAAGTCGTCGCCCTCAACTCGTCTCCGGTCACCGGTTGGTACACGACGGATAATCCTCCGCGAGATGAAAACACTCGTGGCCTGAAAATCGATCGAGTCTTCGAGCATGGTGAAGCACTGGCCTACATTCGCCTGAGCATCAATCTTGTTTTCCCGCCCTACAAGAGTGCTTCGGATGTCAGGGACCTGAGGTTCAACCTCGAAGAAACGGCCGGTGGCTTCATCAATCACCAAATCCAGTTCTTTGCCTGTCGCCTCGCCGAAAAGGCAGGAGCGACGCAGGGCGTCATTCATACGGAGAACTTCAACAGCGACGAAGTGGCTGCTGCAGATGCAGAAGAGAAACAATAGATTCTGCGACGTCAAAATTGGAGCAAATGGCCCGGATGACCCTTGCCAACCCGCCCCGTAGCCGACCGATCCAGTGGAGGATCGAGCGTTGCGCGGGCGGTTCAAGCGAGCGACGGTTATTCGGTCTTGAACCTGATCCGGTTCACCCGGTACTCGATCATGCTGCTGTGGGCCACCATGGATTTCAGCCATTCATCCGCCACCTCCTTGCGGGTGAATGCGCCCATGGAGGCGACACGCTTCCAGTTCTTCTCCTCGCGCAGGCGTGACTCCACGACATACACCGCCTCTATGCCCGGGTCCTGGTACCAGGCGAGCGGGGCATCCTTGCGCTGTTCCAGTTCGCGCAGCTGCTTGAGCAGGTTTTTTGCCTTGGCCTCCCATTCCCGCGCCTTCTGTTCCGCCAGGGTCTGAACCAGAAGAGCCAGGTCGCGCTGAGCGCGCAGCTGTTCGCTGCTTTCGAGGGTTTGCTGGGCTCGCTCATTTACCGTTATGGCCTCGGCGTTACGCTTTTCCGCCTGGCGCTCGCGGTAGGCGCGTTGGCGCTCGGCGTTGCTCATGGCGTTGCCGGTGGCGGGGCGGCCGCGTTTGCGGGATTCGGGGGTGTTCATGGGGCCGTTCCTGGGGAGACGGCGCAATTCTAGTTACGTAACGGAAAAAAGAAAGCGTTACGTAACGAAAATATCCCGTGGCGGCAAGCATGCCGCCACGGGAGACCCGCCTCTAGAGGTAGCCCTGCAACGGCACCCGCCGTATGCGCCCGTCCAGTGGCGCGGTGCCCCCACCGGGGAGGGGCAGGGGGCGGCCGTGGAAGCCCATGCCTTCGCTGACCAGTACAGCGTCGTCCAGCAGGCAGAGGTTGGAGGGGGTATCCAGGCCGGTGGCGAGGACGCGGGTGGTGCCGGTGGCCAGGTCGCAGTGCAGCAGGCGGCCGCTGAAGCGCTCGAAGCCGCCGTGGCGGGCTTCGCCTTGCCAGTCCGGACCGAGGGGCTGCTGCAGGGAGCGGCACAACTCGAGGATCAGCAAGCCGCCGCCCGGTGTGAGGGCCAGGCCGGTGGGCAACTGCAGGCCGGTGATCAGCGGCTGGATGCGCCCGTCCTCCGGCCACACGCGGATCACCTGGCCGGCCCGTTCGACGAAGTCGATGCCTTGGCGCGTCGGGTCCAGCCGGCGTTCGCCGGAGAACAGGCTGACCAGCAGGGCGCCGGTGGTGGGTTCGTACACCAGGGTGACCGGCACCGCGTCCTGGCCCTGGTTCATGTCGGGTATCTGGGCCACCACCCGTTCGCCCTGGTCGTCGAATTCCACCACCTGGTTGGTATCGGGCTTCACCGACAGCCAGGTGCGTCGCCTGGGGTGGAAGCACAGGGCGTTGAGGTTGCCGCGGCTGTGGAATACCGCCTTGGGCGGGTTCTGCGCCAGGTCGAGCACCCGCGAGCCTTCGACATAGTCGGTGAGGCTGGCCAGGCAGCGGCCGTCGGCGCAGGCGATGTCCGAGAGCCCCATGATCTCGTCGCGCAGCATGCGCACCTGCATGTTCATGGAGCGATAGCCCTCGGCGATGGGCTCGGCGGCCAGGTAGGCGCCGGGGCTGCCCGGCGCCGGGCGAAGGCGGCTGATACGGCCGCTGAAGGGCGCGTCCGGGTGGCCCGAGCCGGCTTCCACCAACAGCAGGCTGCCGTCGGCTTGCAGGCACAGGCCCCGGGGGTTGATCAGGCCTTCGACGACCACGGTGGCGCGGCGCAGGTCTTCCTGTGGGGCGGGGGGGATGGTCACGGTCATGGGTGCCTCCTGCTCATGGCTGCCAGGGTGTGCTGGTGAGGTACGCCTTGAGCAGCGCCCGCTGGCTCGGCGACATGGAGCGCACCACCGGCATGTACAGGGTGGTGCCGCGATAGGCATCGGCGGTGCGCGCGATGATGGCCTGGCGGGCGTTCCAGATGGCGTCCTGCTGGTTCAGCGGGATGAACCGCGACATGGCCGGGAAGGCCAGGTAGTGGAAGCGCAGCACGGCCGGGTAGACCTGGTCCCAGGTGGGAACACTGCCGGCGGGTATGCCGAAGTCGGTGGTGGAATAGAAGCGGAAGTTGCTGAAGCCTTTGCCATCGCCCAGGGAGAAGGCGAGCTTGGTATAGCCCGCCTTGGCGGAGGTTGCTTCCTTGCGCGTGAGGGGAATCGACACGCTGGTCTGGCCCTGGCTGATCGGGACATTGGCGTGGTACTGCAGCAGGTTCCAGTTGTTCGGGTCGACGAGGGCACCCGGGAAAGAGCTTTTCAGGGCGATGCTGCCATTGGCCGGCACCGGCCCTCCCAGGTAGCGCACCTGCAGGTCGAGGGTGACGCCTTCCGGATACTCGTCCATGTACAGGTTGCGTTGGTCGCTGTAGAGCCGGTAGGTCACTTCGGCTACCGCCAGGGTGGTGCCATCGACGCTGTTCGGCGCCGTGATGGAAAGGGCCGTGGCCTGTGCTGCCGCCGACTGGGTGGAGGTCAGCGGCAGGTCGACGATGCCGCCATAGAGGGAATAGTTCACCAGGTAGGGGCTGGTGTTGGGCAACGTCGCCAGCAGGGTGCTGCCGGCATTGATGCTGACCGGGCCGTAGTCGATGTTCGGGCCTATGGGGCTGGTGATGTCGGTGCGCACCGTGCGGAAGTTCGCCTTGGGGATCAGGTTGACCATGTCCAGGCTCAGCATCGCCTGGTTGCTCAGGCTGTACTGCTGGGCATAGCCCGCGCCGCCGGTGCCGCCGTTCACCAGTTGGCGGCCGACCGGGCAGATCAGCGGCTCGCCGGCAAAGGCCGGGGCCAAGGTGCCGATGACCCGTCCAATGCTGGGGTTGGGGGTGTACTGGCCGGCGGCATAGTCGGCATCCAGCTGGGGCGTGGTCATGCCCGGGCACATCTCGAACATCACGAAGCGCACCACGATGCCGGTGGCACCGGGCGCCTGGATGATCGACTTGAGCATCGCGCTGTTCTGGTTCCAGCTGACGATGGCGCTCAACGGGAAGGTGACCTGGAAGGTGCCCGACAGCGGCGATGAGCCCGGGGCGTCGTCTTCGCCATTGAGCAACCTGGGGGCCACGTCGAAGCTGCTGGCCACCGCATCGCCCTGGATCAGCAGCTGCGGGCTGCTGGTGCCGCCGATCTGCAGGCCGCCGAGGTAGATCTGCGTGGTGATGCCGCTGGAGGGGTCGAGGTCCACCATCATCGGGCCGGAGACCGGCGGCTGCTTGGTCACCGGGTCCCTGGAGCCCAGCAGGTAGACCGGTTGCCCCACCAGGTCGCCGGTGGTGCTGATGGCGCCAGGGGTGCCCTGGGAGCTGATCAGCACGTTCTGCATGTCCACCACGTGCTGGCCGTAATGGTTCCAGCCGCCGGCGGTGTAGTAGTCGCCGGTCGGGGCGTTGATCCATTCATTGAGCTGGTCGTCGCTGTAACCGGCGGCTTCGGACGCGATCTGCGAGTTGGGCAGGTCGAACAGGTGCAGCTTGCGATTGCCCTGGGGAATGGTCGGCGAGTTGTTGGGCAGGCTCACGTCGGTGCGGATGCCGCCCCAGAAGTTCAGTCGGGGTCCGTTCAGGATGCTCATGGGGTCATTCCTCGTCCTTGTGGGGAATCGTGGCGGGGGCCTTGGCGAATTTGAACAGGTAGGAGAAGTCGGACTTCACCGCGCTCTTCACCGGTGTCGCCATGGAGTGGCAGTTCATGCAGCTGCTGTTGGGCTGGATGTAGCTCTCCATGGTCACGTTGGCCGCCAGGGCAGGCGTGGGCTGGCCCAGGGGGTTGCTGGGGTTGTCCGGCATCAGTGGCCGCTGGGTGGTCACCAACTGGTAGTAGCGCAGCACATTGGTGCCGAGGTTCTGCTGGTAGACGGTATTGACCGAGGCGGTACTGCCGGCGATGGGAGTGACGCGGCTGAGCGGGTCGGGGGTCTGGAAGGTGGCGCCGGACTTGGGCGTGCACACCAGCTGGCTGCCCTGTTGCTGCCAGTTGCAGGGCGACTGGTTGACGCTGGCCGCCGGGGCGTTGGCGTTGTAGTAGCTGTAGGTGCCGTTGCCGGCCGTGGACCCCGGAACGTTGTCCACCTGCTCGAAGGTGGACCAGATCCACTGCGGGTAACCCGGCGCCTTGACGATGATATGCAGCCCCACCAGCCCCAGAGTGGCCGTGGTGGTGCCGCCGGTGGGCTGGCCCTGGGCGTTGAACTGCGCCACCTGGGCCTGGGTGGTGAGGTAGCGGCTGGCGTCGTCCTGGCTGGTGAGTATCCGCCAGGCGGCCTTGACCTCGGTGGCCTGGGCCGGGAACGCGATGTTCTGCGCCTTGGCCACGGTGTCGGCGTTGTAGAAGCCGTTCGCCACGATGTAGTCGTAGGAGGCCTGGTTGGCGGAGATGTCGTAGTAGGTGGGGTTGCCCTTCTGGTCGATGAGCCAGCCACCGACGGCCTGGTCCACGGCCTGCACCACCGAGGTGTTCTTCAGGGCGGCGATGTTGATGATGCCGAGGCGGTGCTGGCCCAGCGGCGCGTTCCAGGGCCCGGGGTTGGCGCCACCGGGCAGGAAGATTTCGCTCACCGTCTTGTAGCTCTGCCAGACGGTGGGGCCGCCGCTGCCCAGGGGCAGGGCGCAATCCGGCTGCCCGCGCTGGCCGGCCCGGGCGGGCCAGTTGAGGGCGATGAACAACTTCCAGCTGTAGTCATCGAAGGCCTGCTGGCTGGCATTGGCGGCGGGGGCTGCCGTGGGCGGCTGGCAGGCCGTGCTGATCGGGGCGGGCGTGGTGGGCGCGGGTGCCTGCTCGCGCACATTGCAGCTGGCGCAGGCGAAGGCCAGCAGCGCCAGGCCGGTGAGGCGGAAAGTGGGGTTCATGGCGGCTCTCCTTGCCGGTCAGGGCTTGCGGGACTGGAGTTTGTTCCACTGCGCTTCGGCGCCGTTGTCCTGGGAGGCCGGCGGGTCGAACAGCTGGCAGGGCTGCGGGTTCACCGGGCACTTCTTGGCCACCTGGTCCCAGGTCTGCGCCGGGTCGGGCTTGTCGGTGCGGAAGTTGACGTAGTTCTGGCTGACGATGGGGGCGTTGGCCACGCTGGCATCACCGGAGAAGTAGAAGGACTGCGGGTGACGGAACAGCGGCTGGTCCTTGGCGGCGCGGGTGGCCTCCTTGTAGAAGGCGTAGCCGAACAGGATCGGCCCCTGGGGCGACTGCACGTCCAGGGCATAGGCCTGCACGGTGCCGCCCAGGTTCTGGCTGCGCGCGGGGCTGTAGGGCAGGTGCTGGACGAAGTCCTGGCGCGCCGGGTGGTTCTCCGGCGAGAAGGAGCAGCACTCGGGCATGTCCTTGGGCCGATCCTCGTAGGTGAGGAAGAACGCCTTGTTGCCCAGGGAGATGAAGGAGCAGCTGTAGTTGTTGTTCTTGATCGGGAAGATCGGCAGGCAGTACTTCTCGTAGTGCTCCATCATCGCGCCGTAGCCGTCACCATCGGCGGGGATGTAGGTGGTGTCGTAGTAGCTGGTGCCCTTGGAGACGGTGTAGTCCGCGGGCTTCAGGGTGCTTGGCGGGTTGCTGTAGGGCGGCGGGTTCTTCTCGTAGTTCTGGGTGACGCGGAACATGGTCCAGTCGCTGATCCAGGTGGCAGGGAAGAACGGATCGCTGGGCTCCCCGGGCTTGCGCTCGGCGATGCAATTGCCGTTGCTGGCGTCGCAACCGAGGGTGTTGTGCACGCCGTTGGTGAAGTACACGGCCTCGTCGTCATCGGCGGCGAGGAGGGGTTGGCTGAGCAAGGCGAGGGGCAGCAGCCAGGCGAGCAAACGGGCTTTTTTCATCAGAACACTCCTTCGTAACGGGCAGGGCGGGCGAGCGATGCCGGCCCGCCTGCGGGTTCCAGGTAATCGACGGTTCAGGTCAGGGGCCGGGGCGGGTAATTGAGCTTCACCAGCGCGTTGGCCCAGCGTTCCAGCACCGCGCGCCGGCTCTGCGGCAGGTCACGGGTGATGGGCATGGCGAGGGTGCTTTCCTCCTGGTAGGGCTTGCTGACCAGGGTGATCAGCTGGTCGATGGCGCCCTCGATGCGCTGCAGGGAGTTCAGCGGCATGTACTTGTCCATGATCGGGTAGAGGTAATAGAACGGCTCGAAGATGCGCGGGTAGATGAAGCTCTCCCAGATCTGCACCCGCGCATCCTGTTGGCTGTACACCTTGTTCCAGGCCGCGACGAACTCGCCCATCAGCCCGGGCTCGTCCGGCAGCACCCGCAGGGGCGCGAGGAAATCGGTGTAGGCGGTCGGGTAGTCGAAGCTGAAGGGCACCGCAGGCGCAGCGCCAGGGCCGTCCTGGACGAAGAAGCGCAGGGTCGGGAAGCCGGCGGCGATGGCCTTGACCGTCACCTGGGCGATGCCGTTGGCGTAGGTGGTGATCTGCGTGAGGCTGTAGTCCACCGTGGCGCCGTTAGCCAGCACGCCCGTGCGCGGGATGGACGGGACGAATTGCAGGCAGGGCGCCAGGCTGACGCCGGCCGGGGTGGCCTTGACGTGCTGGTAGTTGATCGTGGCCGTCGGGGCGTCGCTCGTCGTTAGCACTCTCTGCAGGCTGCGACCGGCGCCCTCGCTGACCAGGCTTGCCGGCGCCTGGGTACCGGCGAACTGCGGCAGCAGCGTGGCGTTGTTGTTGCGGTTCGCAGGGTCGTCTGCGATCAGCCCGAAGTCCACGTCGTTGCTGAAGGCCAGGAAGTAACTGCTGGTGGTCAGCATGTAGGGGTTGTTGTATTCCGCCACCCACAGGGTGGTGCCGGTCGGTGCGGGCAGGCCGTCGTACTGCACCATGATCTGCAGGGTGCGGGTGTCCCCCACGTCGATGAAGGTGCCGCTCTCGATCACTTCGGCGGTCCACATCTGCTGATTGGCGACGAGCACCGGCTTGGCGGGGGCGGTCACCTTGGTCTGTATCGCCAGGGTGCCGGCCTGGAGCTTGTCGGCGGCGCCGGCCAGAGGTAGGTCGACAAGGCCCGAGCGCTTGTCGAAGGCGGCCTGGGCGTACTGCTGGTAGCTCAGGTCGACAAGGCCCTGGAAGTTGCCGTTCTGCTGGATACCGACCTGGAAGTCGCCGAGCTGGACCCGCTCGCATTCCGGCACGGTCGCCTCGCTGGCCGCCAGGGGGTAGAAGGGGAAACCCGTACCCAGGTCGAGGGATAGCACGTCATCCTGGGCCTGGGCGGAGATCACCCCCAGCGGGAGCGACTTCAGATTGTGTGTGTTATCCGGTATCGGCTGCAGGATCGGCGCCGGATTGGCAGCGACGAGCCGGCGGCCCGCCGGGGCGGTGGGGTACTCGTCCGCGAACCACAGGCCCAGCACCCCGGAGGTACGACTGTAGGCGGGGTTGAAGAAGATGTCGGCAACGTTGTCCAACCCCTTCTGGTACATGTCCTGCAGCGCCTGCTGCTGCACGGCCAGGGCCTTCAGGCACTGCTGGCAGTCAGCGCACTGGGGATCGGTCGCGCAGGTGTCGCAGCCCGTCCCGCCGGTGCGGGTCACCACCTTCGGGTAGTCGTTGAAGATGCCGTTGCGGTCGTAGTAAGTCAGGTAGGTGGTGAAGCGGAACATCAGCCCCTGGGCCTTCTGCGCGATCATTTGCTGCTGCAGGGTCTTGAGCAGGCTGGAGTCGCCCAGCACCCATTCCAGGTTGGCGGCCGGGAAGCAGGTTTGCCAGGTGGTGGTGACGGTGTTCAGGCCCTGTACCGCCCCCCAGTTGAAGTTGAGGAAACGATCGAGCATGCGGTAGGCGCGCTTGGCCGTGAGGCCGCAGGTGGCGTCGCCCAGCACCAGGCGGTCGAAGTACATCGCGGTGAAGGTGTTCTGCCAGGGGCTGATGTCGACGAAGCGCGCCGGGGTGGGCTTGTCGCTGCCGAATGGGTTGCCCAGCAACTGGTAGCTCTTGCCCACCAGGGCGTCCTGGGCGATGTAGCTGTTGGCTTGCAACTCGCCGCCGATGATGCGCGACTGGATGTCGTTGTAGCTCACCGTGCCACAAGCGTTGTCGCCGAACAGGTCCCATTCCGCAGGGATCTGCGGCAGGCCGCTGTTGGCACTGTTGTTGGGTACCTGCAGCACGTAGTCCGGCACCTGGGCCTCGGGCAGCGGGGCGATCATCCAGGGCATGACCTTGTCCCGCGCGTTGGCGGGATTGATGCCGAAGCTCTCCAGGAAGGGCCAGTTCAGGTCCATCTTCGCCGCATCGTAGAGCGGGTAGATGTCGTTGTTGTTGGCCGTTGGCGGGTTCCAGAACATATGGCCGTTGAGGTACAGGCGAGGGAAGTTCAAGACGCTCATGGGTCGTCCTCCTTAACGTTTCCACTGGGCGCGTTTCAGCGACCAGACGAAGTCCAGTTTGTTGTATCCGTTGAAGGCTGAATCCGGCAGCGGTTCGGTGGGGTAGACGATCCCGCCCTGCTGCGGCAACGCGAAGTTGAAGTAGCCCTTCTTCGCTGAATAGGCCGCGGTGTCGTGGCAGGCGAGGCAGGACGACTGGCTCTGGAAGGCCGACTCCAGTTGCGAGTTGGCCAGCAGCTTGGGCGCGCCGCCCGCCGTGTGTTGCACACCGATCAGCTCGTACTGCGCCAGGCCGGGGTTCTGCGCCTGGAAGCTGGCGTTGACCGGTTGCGCGGCACTGGTGGGCCCGGTGCTGTTGGTCATGGGCTTGGGCGGGATGTCGTTGGTGACGCTGTACTTGCTGTTGTTACGGTTCTCGAAGGTGGTCCAGGCCCAGTCCTGGGTGAGCTTGTTGATCACGTGCATGCCGCTCAGGGCTGCGTAGCCCACCTGGTACTGGCTGCCGTTCTGCAGGTAGTAGGCCTGGGCGATGTAGTAGCCATCGTTGGCCAGGGTCTTCATGAAGGCCTGGTCGTTGCCGATCCAGAACCAGGACGTTTTCAGCTCCCAGGCAGCGGCGGGGAAATTCAGGTTGGCGGTGAGCGCGGCCTGGCCGTCGACGTTGTAGACGCTCTTGTCGAGGATGTAGCTGAAGGTGTCCCTGCCCATCAGCAGTTGGAAACGCACCGGCTGGCCTTTCTGCGCGGCCGGCACCTGGCCGCCCATTTCCAGGATCAGGCCATCCACCTGCTGGGTGCTGTCGAGGTTGTGGAAGGTGCGCTTGGTGTCCATGCCCATGGCCTGCGCGGCCTTGATCACCGCGACCGGCGTGGGCTCGCGCTGCTCATAGGGCAGGGGCTGGCTGCCGTCGGGCAGGAACACCTGGTCGGTGGGCTTGAGGTCCTCCCAGACACGGTTGGCACTGCCGGCCATCTCCGGCTGGTTGAGGCAGGTGAACCAGTTCCAGGCCATCGTCTCGGGTGATTGTTCGAACGCCTTGCGTACATCTTCCGGCTTGCCTCCGTACTCGAAGAAGCCGGTGCAGTCGAAGGCGGGTGGGTTCTGGGCCTGGGCCAGTCCGGCCAGTGCGCTCAGTACTGCAAGGGGAAGGGCTCGTTGCATGGGGTCTCCTTGGCTATGGCCTTGTCGAGAGTTCGGTGCCCCAGGAAGTACTGCAGGAGCAACTGTTTTACCGCGGTGACCGGTAACCGGTCCGGTAAAGGCAAGTCGCAATCGGTGATGAGCAGCGGGCCGTCCTGGTCGCTGCGGGGAAGGCGTCCGTGGCTCCCGCGTACCAGGCGGGTGTCCAACGGGATCAGGTCCATGTAGTAGCGGAACCCCAGTTTCTTGCGCAGCAGGCGCCGCGCCACCCGGAGTTTCGGCAGTGAAATGGCAGGGTCGATGAACAGTTCCAGCGGGTCGTAGCCGGGCTTGCGGTGGATGTCGACGGTGCGGGCGAAGTCGGGCGCTTTGTCGTCATCGAACCAGTACTGGTAGTCGAACCAGTGGCCGGGGGCGGCGATCGCCACCAGGTCGCCGCTGCGGGGGTGCTCCAGCTGCCATTCGCGCTGCTCGGCGCGGTCCAGCACCCGCTCGATGCCGGGCTCGCGCTCCAGCAGGGCGCGCACCTTGGGCAGGTCCCGCTCGCGCTGCAGGTAGACATGGGCCACCTGGTGGTCGGCCACCGCGAAGGCGGCGCTGGCGCCCGGGTCCAGCAGCTCCCAGCCGAGGGACTGGCGCACCTGCAGCCAGCCATCGGCGCGCAGCAGGCGGTTGATGGAGACGGAGCGTTGCACCGCCTCGATGCCGTATTCGGACACCAGCATCACCGCGGCGCCACGCTCCTGGGCGAAGGCCAGCAGGCGGCCCACCTCGGCATCGATGGCGCGCACCTCGGCGGCGATGCCGGGGTGGTCGGGGCCCAGGCGCTGGAGGTCGTAATCCAGGTGCGGCAGGTAGATCAGCTGCAGGTGCGGGCGGTTGATCTCGAACTCGGCCATGGCGCAATCGACTATCCAGCGGCTGGAGCCGATGCCGGCGGCCGGCCCCCAGAAGTGCTGGAAGGGGAAGGTGCCGATGCGCTCCTCGATCGCCTGGTGCAGGGTGGCGGGCGCGGAGTAGAGGCCGAATTCCTTGCGCCCGTCGGCAGGGTAGTGGGGGCGTGGGGTGATGGAGGCGCTGATGTCGGCGTACATGTTGTACCACCAGAACAGCTGGCTGCAGCGGAAGCCGGGCAGCTCGCGGGCCAGCACCTCCCAGACCTTCTCGCCCTGGACCAGGGCATTGGGTTGCAGCCAGAAGCGCACCTCGGCCTGGTCGCGGAAATACCATCCATTGCCGACGATGCCATGCCCGGAAGGCGGCAGCCCCGTGAGCATGGACGACTGCACCGTGGTGGTGACCGCCGGGAACACCGGCTGCATGCAGGCCATGCGGCCACGGCCGAGCAGGGCGTTGATGTGCGGTGTGTTCTCACCCAGCAGGGAGGGCGTCAGGCCGACCACGTCGACCAGCAGCAGGGGCCGTGGCTCAAGCATGCTGCACCTCCCGCAGCGGCTCGCCGGCGAGGGCGCCGTGCCGTTGCAGCTGGGCTTCCACCCATTCCAGTTCGGCGGCGATACCCCGGGCCAGCGCGGGTTCGGAGCCGGGCCGCAGGGCTTCGGGCAGCACCATCCAGCTGTAGGTTTCCACCTCCAGCACCGGGCGGAAGTCCGGGTTCTGGGCCAGGTATTCGAAGACGCGCCCCAGGGCCTGCTGGCTGCCGCCCAGTTCCGGCAGTTGGAAGCGCTCGCTGAACAGGGGCACGTGGAAGTGCACGCGCAGTTCGCTGCAACCGGCCAGGGCCGTGTCGAGGAGGGCGGCGGGCAGGTCCGCCCAGGCCAGCAGCTGGCCGCTGCGATGGCGCGCCTTGACCTGGTGCAGGTAGGTGCCCTCGGCGAAACCGGCGAGCACCTCCAGCACCTCGTCGCGGTGCTGCTCATCAACGGGCAGGCGGCACACCAGGGCGTTGGAGAGCTGGATCTTGCCAATGACGATGCCGGCCTGGTGCAGGCGTGACAGGGCCGCGTGGCAGTCCTCGAACAGCACCGCCTGGTGGCAGACGTCGAAGCACAGCGCCAGGTGCGCGTGGTTCGGGTCCAGCGCCTGCCAATGGGCGAAGAAGGCCAGGGCCTGGTCGGTGCGTTCCAGCACGCAATCGGGCTCCATCTCCAGGCACAGGCGGATGGTCTTGCCGGTGCCGTGCTTCAGCTCGGCGAGGGCCGCGGTGAGCTGCAGCAAGTGTGCTTCGGCACGGGCCTGGCGCTCGTCCGTCCAGTCGGCGGCGTAGCCCAGGGGCACGCTGGAGATCACCCCCTCGTCGCAGTCCTCGGGCAGCGCGGCGGCCAGCAGCCCGGCCAGTTGCAGGCTGTAGTCCAGGCGCTGTGGCTGGGACCAGTCCGGCCGGTAGACCGCGGCCTTCACCTCATCGCCATGGAAGCGCCCGTAGGGGAAGCCGTTGAGGGAGGTCAGGCGCAGACCGCTGTCACGCAACAGCGCGAGGAAGGCGGCACGGGCGGCGGGTTGCTGCAGCTCGGCGGCGGCCTGGGCGCTGATCCACAGGCCGCTGTCCTGGTTCTGCAGCCCGCGCTGGCGGCGCACGGCCTGGAAGGGCCCGGCGATGGAAGCGCGCAGGGCAGCCAGGTCATGGGCCGGGTGCACGTTGCCGCAGTAGCCGAGCTGGGTCGGGGTCCATCCCATGGCGGGGCTCATCGCACTATGGGCTCCTGGCCACGCAGGGCGGAGTTTTCCTGCCACTGGCGACGCTGGTCGATGGGCAGCAGGGTGGCGACGGCGGCCTTGTCCAGCTGGCCGCTCTGGGCGAAGAAATCCACCGGGTTGTCGAACAGCACCTGTTGCACCTGGGCGTCGCTGAAGCCCGCCTGGCGCATGGCTTCGCCCGTCTTGGGCACCTTGAGCGGGTCGCTCACGCCCCAGTCGGCCGCGCTGTTCACCACCATCTTCTCGGTGCCGTACTGCTGCAGCAGGGTGACCATGCGCTGCTCGGACATCTTGGTGTTGGGGTAGATGGAGTGCCCGCGCCAGCAGTCGCTGTCCAGCACCAGGGGCAGGGTCAGCTCGTTGAGGTGGTCGATCAGCACGCGGTCTTCGGCGATGCCGACCTCGCGGATCACCGCCAGGGTGCGCCTGGTGCCGCCGATCTTGTCGCGGTGCGGGGTGTGCACCAGGACCGGCAGGTCGAACTGCCTGGCCAGGTCCAGTTGCAGGGCGAGGAAGCGGTCCTCTTCCGGGGTGATGTCGTCGTAGCCGATCTCGCCGACGCCGACCACGCCGTCCTTCACCAGGTAACGAGGCAGTATTTCCAGAACTTCGTTGGCCAGCCCGTAGTTGTTGGCCTCCTTGGGGTTGAGGCCGATGGTGCAGAAGTGGTGGATGCCGAACATGCTGGCGCGGAAGCGCTCCCAGCCCAGCAGGGTGTCGAAGTAGTCCACGAAGCTGCCCAGGCTGGTGCGCGCCTGGCCTTGCCAGAAGGCCGGCTCGATCACCCCGGTGATGCCGGCGGCGGCCATGTTCTGGTAGTCGTCGGTGGTGCGGCTGACCATGTGGATGTGCGGGTCGAAATACGTGGGCATGGCGACGTCCTTTTGCTTTTTTTGTCAGGTTCGGAACGGGAAATCACTGGGCAGCCAGCCAGGCGGCAGGCGGCCCTGGCGCTGATGTTCGGCCAGGCGTTGCAGCTGTTCGGCGTCCAGCTGCTGCCAGGCGAGCAGATGAGCGATGCCCGGCGGCGCGGGGCGGTCGGCGGCGAGGCGTTCCTCCAGCATGTCCAGCGCCAGCTGGTTGAGCGTGGGGCCACGGCGCGGGGCCAGGCCCTCGACCTGGCGCAGGTCCAGTTCCATGCCGACGCCCTTGAGCATCAACAGGTGGAAGGCCCGCTCGGGGTAATGGCGGGCGGGGTAGGGGTTGTTCAGGGCGAGGGCGGCGAACACCTCGCAGCTGTTGGTGCGCCCGGCGAACAGGGCCAGTTCCAGGCAGGCGCCCTGGCCGTCCAGCCAGTCCATTGCACGCAGCGCGGCGGCTTTTTCCTGGTCGTCGCCCCAGTCGAAATAGCGTTGCAGCAAGGCTTCGCGGCCCGGGCCGGGGTCGGCTTCCAGGGCCTGCGCCAGCAACAGGGCGCGGGCCAGTCCGGCCCGGGTCCAGGGCAGGCCGGGCATGGGTGCGTCGCCGACATGGCGCCGGCAGGGGCCGCTCAGAAGCATCAGCGTCTGGGCATCGGGCTGGGCGGCAAGGCGTTGTTGCGCCTGGTTCCACCAGTCCAGGGATGCGCCGCTCAACTCATCGAGCAGGCTCTGGCGCAGGTCGGCGATGCGGTCGGTGCCGAGTTGGAGTGTGGTCGTCATGTCGGCTTCACCCATTGCTGCAGGCGCGGTAGCAGCAGGAACACACCCACGCAGGCCAGGCTGCCCAGGGGCTGGCCTGCCAGGGCCAGGACCATGGCGTCGATCAGCGGCAACGCGGTGAGCCCGGCGCCGATGAAGGCCCGTACGTTGCGCCGCTCGGGGTTCGCCAGGTGGCGGCGGTAGCTGAGGCCGAGCCAGCCGAGCCAGAGCGCCAGCAGCGGCCAGAACCACAGGCCCTGGGCATAGACCGCCAGGGCCAGCGGGCTGAGCATGAGCAACACGGGGGCGAGGCTGGCCAGTTGGTTGAGGTGTTCCTGCCGGGCCACGTAGGTCAGCCCGCTGATGTAGGTGCCCAGCAGCAGGGCGCAGAGCCACAGCGGCGCCGGGGGTGCAGCGAGGCTGGCGGCGGCGGTAAGGTAGAGCGCCGCGCGGCAGCCGCCCATGAGCCAGACGCTGTGGGCGTGGCGCTTGTGCAGCAGGTTGTAGGCGACGATCAGCCCCAGCAGCAGCGCGGCACTGCCCAGCAGCCAGCCAGGGTGCTCCAGTTGCAGGCTCAGGCCCAGCAGCGCGGCGGCGGCCAGCAGCAGGAGCGCCGCGCTGGCCAGGGCCACCTGTTGCCGGGTGACCAGCCCCAGGGCGATGGGCCGGGGGTTGTGGTGGCGGCTGTCCCAGTCGGCGTCCATCAGGTCATTGAGCAGCATGCCGGCCAGGTACAGCGCCGAGGCAGCCGCCAGGAGCAGGACCCAGGCCAGGGGGGAGGGCGGGGCGAGGGCGCTTGCGCTGCTGGCCAGCAAGGCGGCGGCCAGGGCATTGGTCCAGACCGTGGGCAGGTTGGAGATGCGCCCGAGGGTCATCCAGGTCTGCAGGCTCGGGGTTGGCTGGCTCATCGTGCGCAGCCCTCGGTCCAGGCGGGCTCGACGACTTGCAGCTGGGCCAACTGGCGCAGCGCCTGCTGCATGCTGGGCATGTCGATGTGGTGCACGTCCAGGGCGTGGCCGATGCGTTCGAGCATGGGGATGGAGAGTTCGCCGCCCAGGTGTTGGCGGAAATCCTCCAGCCCCTGCAATACGCGCAGGTTGCCCTGGTCATTGGCCAGGGTCAGTTCCGGTGGCGACAGGTTGAAGCCGAGTCGGGTCAGCAGGTCCAGCAGGCGTTGCGCTTCGCTGGGTGCGAGCAGGCCCAGGGCCTTGGCGTAGAGCGCATCCAGGGCCATGCCCACGGCCACCGCTTCACCATGGCGCAGGCGATGGCGGCTGAGTTTTTCCAGCTTGTGCGCGGCCCAGTGGCCATAGTCCAGCGGGCGGCCGTTGCCACGTTCGAAGGGGTCGCCGCCCCGGGTGATCTGCTCCAGGTGCAGCTCGGCGCAACGGCGGATGGCGTGGCGGCTGGGATCGTGGGCGAAGGCGGCGAGGGCGTCGGCGTTGTGCTCCATCCAGGTGAAGAACGCGGCGTCCTTGATGGCCGCGACCTTGACCGCTTCCGCCAGCCCGGCCAACTGGTCGCGCCGGGACAGGCCGAGCAGCAGCTGGAAGTCGTTGATCACCGCATCGGCGGGCTGGAAGGCGCCCAGCAGGTTCTTCTGCTCGAAGGCGTTGATGCCGTTCTTCACCCCGATGCCGGCGTCGTTCTGCGCCAGTACGGTGGTGGGGATGCGGATCAGCCGCACGCCTCGGTGGAAGGTGGCGCAGGCGTAACCCACCGCGTCCAGCAGCGCGCCACCGCCCAGGGCCAGCACGTAGCAGTGGCGGTCCAGGCCCTGTTCGAGCATCAGCCCGTAGAGGCTCTGCAGCACCTCGGGGGTCTTGCAGGCTTCGCCGGCCGGCACTGCGACCGGCCCAGCCAGCAGGCGCAAGTCGTCGGCGCGGGATTGGAAGTAGCGGGTGATCTGCTGCTCCAGGGCCGGATTGCCACGCAGCAGGCCTTCGTCGGCGAAAACCATGACGGTCACCGGGCGCTTGCCGCTGGCCATCAGCTGTTGGTGCAGGCAGTCGTTATGGACGGCGAACAGGTGCTCGGTGAACAGCACCGGGTAGCGGTAGGTGACGGTGAAGGCGCCTTCCAGGTGGGCCGGTTTCGCTGTGGCGGCGGAGCGCTCGCGTCGCCATGCCAGCAGCCCGCGCCCGGCGAGGAACAGCGCCGGCAGCAGCATGCTGGCCAGCACTGCCAGGAGCATGGCCTGGTCCTCGGCGATATAGCTGCCCAGCGCGCTGTAGACCAGGGCCAGGCCGGCGTTGGCCAGGGTGGTGATGACCAGGAAGCGGCCCAGCGGGTAACGCTGCATGCCGGCGGCCAGCACCGAGGTTTCCGCCAGCACGGGCACGCCGCGCAGGCAGATCAGCGACAGGGTGTTGAGGCGGTTGGCCAGGCGCCCGGCCTTGCGCCAGTCCTCGATATCCAGCAGCCCGGAGGCGATGCGGAAATACCCGGCCCCTAGCCAGTAACCCAGCAGCGAACCCAGGCACAGGCCGATGAAGATCACCAGGTAGCCGCCGACAGCCCCGAGCATGGCCACCGCTAGCAGCGACACCATGCTCGACGGCACCGGCAGCACCACATCGAGGGCCAGCAGCGCCACCAGCAGGACGGCGAGATTGAATGCGCGGACAGGGTCGGCAGGATGCTGGCCGAGGCTTTCCAGCAGGTGCTGCATCTGCTCTTCGAAGAGCAGGAAGCTGATGATCACCAACCCCGCGAACAGGGCAAGCGACAGGCAGAAGTGTTCCAGCGGTCCTCTCCGCGAGAGGACGTGACTCATCAGGCGCTTCATCAAGATCCCTTTGCTCAGGCTGATTTCCTTATCGCTGTCGAAGCTGTGCTTCGACAGGGCCAGCGTTCACTTCCTAATGCCCGGCTGGCTTCGCTTATCTACGGCGACTGCGTAATTGCACCGTAGACAGTGGGGTTATTTTTGCAAGCAAGCGGATGGCGGCGGCAAAGGCCGAAGACGACCCGCTGAAAGCTGCCCAGGCGATCAGGAAATGGCGAGCGCAGATGCAGACCACGAAATCCGGGACCTGTGGTGAAGCGCGAATTCGTTTGTGGAACGCAGCGTCAGGTATCCGGTTATGGATAGCGAAAAACTGATGAGGAATGGCTCTAGAAAGTTGAGATGCCGATGATTCAGGTGCGTTACAGGAACAGCGGGTGCGAACGATGGACGCGGATGAAAACCAAGGAGCTGACATGGCGGAGTACGCACATGGAAAATCGGATCAGCAGATTGAAGTGATGAGATCACCAATGGAGGTTGTCGAAACGCAGTGAGGAGCAGAATGATCGAAACCGTGAAAGTGGCCATTTTGAGCGTTGAAATCTGTGCCCTGGGCGCCTGCTGAGAAAATACGAAATTACCTATAATGTAGGCCTTATGTTGAGCGCCGTCCGGACAATGCCAACGGCTCCGGGCGTCGCGTAACATAGGGTCCATTATGAGTGACCCCATACCCCTCTTGATTCCGCTTCACCTGGTGCGTGACGCACGCCTCTACGCGAAACCTGGTTCCGACCTCGATGCTGTTTGCTACGTCCTGGAGCGATACCCCGGCCTTGTTGGTGAGATCCGCCAGTTGCGCCGCCGGGTAGCGCAGCTGGACGAGGAGGGCGCTGAATTCGACGCCCGTTTGGCGCTCCTGCAGGATGCCTGCAGGGCTATTCTCGAATTAGGGTAACGTTACTCGTCGTTGTCGATCAGCTCGGCCGCTGGCTGGTCGCGATGGCGCTTCACCTTCGGCTTTTGGCTTCTAATCGTCTCGACCAACCGTTCATTTTGCTCTAGCAACATTTGCCACTTCTTTTCCGATACATGAAGGCGAAGCCGCAGCTCCCGAAGCTCTTCTTTCGCTTCATTGAGCTCGACAATCAGAATCCCCATTTCGTTGGACATCGCCTGAATGGTGGCGTGATTCGGTGACGTTTCTTTTTGGTCACGTAACCCTTTTTGGCGCTCGCGGTAGGCGCGCTGCTTCTCGGCCGGCGTCATGGCCTTGCCTGTGGATGGACGACCACGGCCGCGTTTGACGGGCATCTCGTCCAGGGCCAATGCCTGGGTGGCTTTGTCGTTTGCATCGATCACGACCAGGCTCCCACCAGGGCGACGCCCAGGATCACGACGACGATGATTCCCATGGTGATGTTCATCAGGGTTGCGGCGGTCTTGCTGGTGGCGGGCTGGTTTTCCCAGTCCTTGGGCAGGCGGCTCATGCTGTTGGCTCCGTGCTGTTGGGCATGGAGTAATTATAGTCACGTTACCGTAAATACGCTATTGGTAACGTTACCAATAATAGACCGTTCGTCGGTTATTATGGTCACGTTACCATTAATGGCCACAGCCCCTCGGTGCACGTCCGCGAACACGGCGCCGCCGCCGCTCCAGACCCACCCCGCGCCATGATCACCCCTCGGGTGCGTACTGCGGCAGCGCATAGCGCACGCTGCTGATGCACGCCCTGGTGCGACAGAACTCCGAGGAAAAATCCCGCCGGTCTAGCCCAGCTGGGGCGGCTCGAGTTCGATGCGGCCGGACACTCTATCCGGGCCTGCGGACTGGTGAGCCTCGTAGGTCCGTTCCATGTAGCCGTCGTCTTCGTCCTGGCCTTCGTCCAGGGCGTTAGCCCACTGCTCGTATTCTTCCCGGTCGTTCATGATTTAGAACACTTGTGTTCGCCGTATTGCACGGTCTGGGGTGGGGGTGCTGTTACACCCCCACTTTGGTATGCGATCGCGTACCGCGACCTCCGTTTCGGACTACCTCAACGCCTCTTGCTCGTATCCAAATAGCACGCCCTTCAGGGCTATGCGCGCTTGGTTCCTGATATCCAGTGGCAGGGCGTCAAAACGCCTCAGGATGGGCGCAAGGTCCTCGGATACCGTCCTCTCTTGATCGGTAAGCAGCAACTCATCTGTAGTCACCCCCAGCACCTTTGCCAGCCTGACAATGATGTCTCCGGTTGGGTCTGAGCGGCCCGACTCATACGCGGTGTAGCTCGATTTGCTCACGCTCGCCGCTTCCCACACTTCGCGCTGGGTGAGCTTCTTCGCTTCCCTGAATCGCTTCAGGTTAGTTGCAATGGTCATGGCTCTTTCCTGGCTGTGTTGGCTCATGACCGCATCCTAGACACTGGGGTTTCGTACAGTTCCGGTATACCGGTACTTTTCTGCTTGCATTCTGGCAATTGTCGGTCCTATTATCCCGTCCATTCGGTATTGCTTTTCCGATATTGACAGGGAATTCCATGTTCATCGACTGGCTAAGCGTTTCGCAGGAACACGATCACGATCTACCGGTCGTCTGTGACGTATTCACGCTCACCATCGATGCCAACACTCATGAGGTGCTCAGCACCCGCCAGCCCTGGTTCAAGCACGAAGGCAGCTACTCCACCTCGATCAAAATCAGCGTTCAGGGCCGTAAGGTCCGCGTCGATGGCAACCCCAGCAAGGTCAATCGCCTGGACAACCTGTTCGGCTACGAAACGATTGGCCAGTGCATCAACGTCTACAACCAGTTGCTGGCCGAATATGGCCTCCCGCCGTTCACCAAGTGCACCCGTGTTGAGCTTCGCCAGGGCGCCTCTGGTGCTCGTGCTGGCGACTGGCTCGCCGATGGCTGCTCTCTGGAGCGAATCGACCTGACGACCAATGTCGCCGTAGGGGAGGGCAACGCACTGGCCTATCTCCGCGGGCTCTCGACCCAGCGCATTGGCCACTCCATTGGCTACCTGTACCCCAACGGTCGCACTGTCGACTGGACTGCAGGCGGCAAGCGAAAAGGTGGCGTCCGCCTCCAATATCGGAAGGTCTACGACAAGGCCTTCGAAATGTCAGAGCACGCCAGGTCTCGCGTTCTGCGCATGTTCGGCGAAGCGTCACCCGAGCTGGAATATGTCGACCAGCTCATTTCCTACTGCAACCAGCATGGCGTTGTGCGGCAAGAGCAGGAACTCAAGCAAGAGTTTCTCGCCCGCGAAGGTCTTCGCTACTGGGGCCTGTTCAAAGAATCCCGTCTCCGCACCATTCACGACGACTTTCTCGCGGTGGACACCAAGCTGAAGGTAACGGCCATGGACATAACGACGATTGCGGGCCAGCTCCTGGCCGAAGGCGTAGTAGACAGCACCTATGCGGCCAATATGACCGCCATGGTGGCCTTGAACTGGAGCAACGGCGAGGTCTTTGACCTAGCTAAAAGTGCCGTCAAGAAACATCGCGCACGCCTGCGCAAAATCGGTATCGACATCGCCAACCCCTGCGACACCTCCCGGTTTACCCCGGTCATCGTTCGCCAGGCTCGCGAGGTCACCAAGAGCTACGACCTGCCGATTCCGGCCTGGTACCGCCGTCCTGCTGGTCACCTGCAACTGGTGGCCGCATGAACCTGACTCTGTTCGTTCAGGTTGTCTCCGGGCGCTTTGTTCAGCCTCACCAGCTCAAGGCCGACTGCATGCCTGGCTGGGATGACGAATCCGGTTGTCGCTACACCCCGATCAAGTGGTCGCCCCTGGCTGCTGTCGCGCAACCAACTGGTGTCGTTCATAGCCTGCAGGGCACCGCCCTTAGCTCGTCCGAACGCCGCTCCCTGGAACAGCAGCAGGCCATTGCCCGGACCTTCGTTAATCCGGTCCTGCAGAAGCAAATCGAACAGACCTTGGTAGCCACCCAGGCCGCCAAGGAATCGGGCAAGCGCGAACGTGTCTGGGAGGTCATTTTCGAGGCCCGTGGAACCCCCTGCATTGCCGAATACATGTTCCCCACACTGACCGAGGAATACGCATGAAAGCCCCTACGCGCTTCCTGTTCGGCTGGGTGATTTACCTGGCTCTGTTCATGGCTATTAACCCTGTTATGGCCTTCCTGTTCCAGCTCGCAAACGACCAGCCGTTGGCCCTGACTATCGCGTCGGCCACCTTCGCCCTGGTCGCGCTGTGGGCCTCCTTCTTCCTGTTCCTGCGCCGCTTTTGGCGCTGGGCAGATAAACCCCGGGCAACCGCCCAAAACCTGCCGGGCGATACCGCCCAATCCAACTGAGGAACCACCAAATGCCATTCATCTACCTCGGAATCACTCGCGACGCCGGCACCTCGAAAAAGACGCAGAACGCCTACGACATGGCCTTCGTGCACTACGCCGATGACGCGACCAACAACAGCCGTCCTGACCGTAAGCAAAGCCTCGGCCTGGAAGGTAAGACCATCGCCATTGCTCATGAGGCAATTAGCAAGTTCCAGAACCTTGAGCCCATGTCGGTCATCAATTTCGAGTTCGAGCCTGACCCCCGCCGCATGGAAAACAATCGTGTCTGTGGCTTCCGGCTCGTCTCCAAGGCCCCCTCGGCCGACCTGGCTAAGGCCAGCTAATCATGATGCCCCTCTGCATCGTCATCGACTCCACCGGCGCCCTGGTCTCCCAGGGCGAATTCACCGGTGAGTGCAACGGCTACGTGTTGATGACGGCTGCGGACTACGCGGGGTCCATGACCATCGCTCAGCTCTTCGGGTGGCCTGATCCGGCTGCCTTTGGCACTGCCTTCATGACGTCGTTCGGGATCGTTCTCGGATGCGCCGTGGTGGCCCATACAGTCGGCTCTGTGGCCGGCTTTTTCGACTCTTCCAAGGAGGAAGAACTATGAAACTGTTCAACCGCATTTCCCGCAATCAACTCGCCGTCGCTGTCGCCCTGGTAGTGGCCTCGCCGCTGTCCATGGCTGCTGCTGGCGACCTCGACTTCGCAACCATGATCGCTGCCGTTTCCGGCGCTGCTGTCATCGCCGCCTTTATGTCCATGGGCGTCGTGAAACTCGGCCCCAACTTCGCCAAATGGGCGATCAACAAGGTGGCTGGTTTCTTCGGTCGCTAATTGCAACTCGGCGCAATGCCTGGGCGCCTTCGGGCGCCCTTTTTGTATCCGGAGTTCACCATGGATGCTGATCTCAACTTCGCAATTATGATCGCTGAAATAACCGGGCAAGTTATCGGGGTTGTTGCTGTTTTACTTGCCATGGGTGGTGTTCGCGGCATCGCTGATTTTTGTCAGTGGTGTATCAATCAAGTTGTCATGTTCTTCGAAGACCCGAACGACCCTGACAATTACTGGCAATAACATCCGCGCCCTTCGGGGCGCCTCTCAATTGGTGGAATTATGATATGGCTCGTAATAGCGGCATTCGGCGGCTTGGTTTGCGGTGGGGTTTCGGCATTTGCATTCTATGTGCGTCAGTAACTGCGTTCGGCGCAACTCGCCAGAATGTAACCATCCCTAATAACACCGATATCACCGCACCTGGGCGAGCTGTTGCAACTAAGGGCTCCGGTGTTGTTCATGTCGCCGCCCAGGAAGGCGAATACATTGCGGCCAGCAACTTAAACAAGCGCGTTCCCGTAAAGGTCCTGAAGACCGTTGATTACTCGATTCCCAGGACGATAAATCAGGCAAAAGGTATTCTTAAAGGCAATCTCGCTAACTTGGTTGTGGGCGGTCTTATTGCGGGTGGTGTTGCTGCTGTTGGCTGGGTCATGGATGAGGGGACTAAGACTGTTAAAAAGCCAGTGCCTGAAACCATGTATGAGCCAATAACCAATACTGGTTGGTGTATGGGTACGTATTCATCTTGCCAATCCCCAACTGGGACCGCTGACACTCGGGCGGCAACTGCGACGGGCTCTGCTGCGCTGGTTTTAAAAGACTTCCAGAGTTTTCAAGATCATCCGACTTGGCATAACGGCGCTCATTACGAAATTATTTCTTGTGAGCCTAACTATTGCCAAATGGCGCTTGTAGGCGGGCAGGGTGGTTATTGGACTTTCAGTGTTCACAAATACGGTAATTGCGATTCCTGGGAGTCCGGACCAGGTGGTGGCTGCCCATCTAAAGACCCGCAATATGTTCCTGTAACTGATGCCGATCTTGACTCAACGTTTACGGACTATGCGAACGGGCAGGGCGCTGACTGGCTTAAGGGTCTTATTCGTGAGTCTTGCGCGGGATCAAGCAACCCTGAAGGCTGCATGCAGTCATTGCGCGATAACGTCACGACCTCTGGTCCTGCAACCGTATCCGGTGGCACTACTACCACCACAGGAACATACCTAAAGCCTGACGGAACATACGGTTCGACTCGAACTGATATAACGACCAATTACAATATCAAGTATGGCCCGACCTATTTCGACTACACGGAGAATAAGACGTCTACGTCCTACAAGGATGGTGAGAAAACGTCAGAAGAAACCACCACTGATGATGAGGAAGTCACGGATGACAAGCCTGCTGAGGAAGAAGACAAGGAAGTCGCCGATCCGTGCCTTTCCGGCTGTGATGGCCCGGCTTATCAGGATATGTATTCGCCTAGCGATAAGACCAAGGAAGATGAGATAGATAGTTACTCCAGTCGAGTAAAGAACATTCCCATTATGAAGGCTGTTGTCGGCTTGTTCGATGTTGACGCCGGTTCCTCAGCATGTCCGGTATGGGAAACGCACACTGAGGCGCAAATATGGGGCCATATGTTCCAAATTGACTTGGTGTTCGACTATCACTGTCTCCCCTGGTTTGTTGATCTACGCATGTTTGTACAGGCAATCGTCATGATTGGGTTTGCGTATGTCGCTATTCGTATAGGACTCCTATAAATGATTGCCACTATTAAGAGTTGGTTGTCTGCTTTAATTGCCTGGGTGGGCCGCATTTTTGAATGGCTCAAAGGTCTCTTTGCAGACTTTATGGAGTTTGTAATTGATCTCCCTACGAAGATATTCGGCGGAATCCTTGACGGCATCATTTACATACTGTCTCTAATTCCCGTACCTGATTTCTTGCAGCAGGGCCTCTTGCAGACACTGTTTAGTTCTTTGGGCTCTGATGTCCTCTACTTCGTCGACTTCTTTGGTATCGATAAGGGGCTTGGCGTGATAGGTGCCGCTATTGTTTTTAACCTCACTCGCAAAGCGTTGACGCTTGGCCAGTGGTAAGGGGAGGGTAGTGCAATGATATTCGGTCACGAAGGCCTGCCGCGTTCTGGCAAATCCCTGGAAGCTATGCAGCATGTTGTAGATGCACTTCGGCATGGTCGCCATATTGTCACCAACGTGCACGGCATTAATAAGCGAGCTATTGCCGACTACACGGGTATTCCAGTGCATTCCATTGAATTGCTTATTACGTGCCTGGAAGCACCAGAAGGTCTCGACGAAGACGAGCAGCTTGCTTGGTACAAAAAGGCGTTCTGGAACCACAGGATCAATGACAGCCTGTGGATATGGGACGAGATAAACCAGTTCTTCCCGCCGGACCGCCAGCCGCTCACCGCCGATTGGGCCAAGTTTGTCACTGAGCACGGGCACCTTGGTATTGACGTGCTTATCATGGGTCAGGATTTAACCGAGCTTCATAAGACGTGGCGTAACCGCCTTCAGCGTTATACGCGGTTTACCAAGATGGATATGATGGGAAAGGAAGACCATTACCACTGGGCGACACTTACGAACGTCTCTCGTGGCCGATTTAAGCAAACCGCCCAGGGCAAGAAGCCTTATAACAAGGACTTCTTTGGGTTCTATAAGAGCCACCGCGATGAGACTACGAACAAGGGTAACTATAAGGATGGGCGATTCGCCGTATTTCAGGCCAAACATAAGTTTTGGGCTGTAGTATTTGGCATTGCCCTGGTGGTCGCTCTTTGGAATATCTGGACGTTCTGGAACCCGCCAGCACCGACCAAGCCAAAGGTCGAGTCGGCTGCTACGGCGAAGCCGGTTGGGCCTGTTGATCAGCAGGTCTCAAACGCATCGCCTCCGCCAGCTGCTGCCGTGTCGAAGTCGTCGGCCCCGACTGATATCGCCGCCGACCACATCAAGGCGCCTGAGCCAATCGACTACCTCGACCAGTTCGCTATCAAGTACCAGCTCCGGCTATCGGCGATCATGGACCGTAAGGAGGCCGAGGAGGGCAAGGCCGCTTTCGAGTTCGTCATCGACTTCCTTGACCCTGCGTATAGGGTCAAAGAACGCATGTCGCGCCGCGACGTTGTTAGCCTTGGGTGGCGTGTCGAGCGGTTCGATTACGGCCTTCTAATCAGCAAGGACGACCGATCCTATGTCGTCAGGCCCTGGCCCCTGGACAACTTCGGCAAGGCCCCTCAGCGCGAAATCAACGCCCTGAAGCCCGCTGGGGTCACGTCTGCGCTTGCGCAGCCGTGACCCAGCTGGCGAAGCCGTCTTCCTTCTCGCTGATCTCCTTGCCCCTTGGCCTTGGCCAGCTCCTGACGCTAGGCTGTTCGGCCTTCGCCCTGGAGTACTTCGAATGGATTCGCGTTCTGCTGCAAATGACCCCCTGGCTGCGCCTGCCGGCTCTTCTGATGCCATTTGGCAGGTCCGCATTGCTAGGGCCGTTGAGCGTGAGGGCAAGCGCGCGTTTCGCTATGGGCTTTTCGTTGGCATCGCAATCGGCGTTCTGCCTGGCCTGGTCAAAATCGCATTTCACCTGGTGAATTCCTGATGGTCTGGCTCAGGCGTTCGTTACTGTGGTTACTCATAATGTAGGCCTTATGTTGAGCGCCGTCCGGACAATGCCAACGGCTCCGGGCGTCGCGTAACATAGGGTCCATTATGAGTGACCCCATACCCCTCTTGATTCCGCTTCACCTGGTGCGTGACGCACGCCTCTACGCGAAACCTGGTTCCGACCTCGATGCTGTTTGCTACGTCCTGGAGCGATACCCCGGCCTTGTTGGTGAGATCCGCCAGTTGCGCCGCCGGGTAGCGCAGCTGGACGAGGAGGGCGCTGAATTCGACGCCCGTTTGGCGCTCCTGCAGGATGCCTGCAGGGCTATTCTCGAATTAGGGTAACGTTACTCGTCGTTGTCGATCAGCTCGGCCGCTGGCTGGTCGCGATGGCGCTTCACCTTCGGCTTTTGGCTTCTAATCGTCTCGACCAACCGTTCATTTTGCTCTAGCAACATTTGCCACTTCTTTTCCGATACATGAAGGCGAAGCCGCAGCTCCCGAAGCTCTTCTTTCGCTTCATTGAGCTCGACAATCAGAATCCCCATTTCGTTGGACATCGCCTGAATGGTGGCGTGATTCGGTGACGTTTCTTTTTGGTCACGTAACCCTTTTTGGCGCTCGCGGTAGGCGCGCTGCTTCTCGGCCGGCGTCATGGCCTTGCCTGTGGATGGACGACCACGGCCGCGTTTGACGGGCATCTCGTCCAGGGCCAATGCCTGGGTGGCTTTGTCGTTTGCATCGATCACGACCAGGCTCCCACCAGGGCGACGCCCAGGATCACGACGACGATGATTCCCATGGTGATGTTCATCAGGGTTGCGGCGGTCTTGCTGGTGGCGGGCTGGTTTTCCCAGTCCTTGGGCAGGCGGCTCATGCTGTTGGCTCCGTGCTGTTGGGCATGGAGTAATTATAGTCACGTTACCGTAAATACGCTATTGGTAACGTTACCAATAATAGACCGTTCGTCGGTTATTATGGTCACGTTACCATTAATGGCCACAGCCCCTCGGTGCACGTCCGCGAACACGGCGCCGCCGCCGCTCCAGACCCACCCCGCGCCATGATCACCCCTCGGGTGCGTACTGCGGCAGCGCATAGCGCACGCTGCTGATGCACGCCCTGGTGCGACAGAACTCCGAGGAAAAATCCCGCCGGTCTAGCCCAGCTGGGGCGGCTCGAGTTCGATGCGGCCGGACACTCTATCCGGGCCTGCGGACTGGTGAGCCTCGTAGGTCCGTTCCATGTAGCCGTCGTCTTCGTCCTGGCCTTCGTCCAGGGCGTTAGCCCACTGCTCGTATTCTTCCCGGTCGTTCATGATTTAGAACACTTGTGTTCGCCGTATTGCACGGTCTGGGGTGGGGGTGCTGTTACACCCCCACTTTGGTATGCGATCGCGTACCGCGACCTCCGTTTCGGACTACCTCAACGCCTCTTGCTCGTATCCAAATAGCACGCCCTTCAGGGCTATGCGCGCTTGGTTCCTGATATCCAGTGGCAGGGCGTCAAAACGCCTCAGGATGGGCGCAAGGTCCTCGGATACCGTCCTCTCTTGATCGGTAAGCAGCAACTCATCTGTAGTCACCCCCAGCACCTTTGCCAGCCTGACAATGATGTCTCCGGTTGGGTCTGAGCGGCCCGACTCATACGCGGTGTAGCTCGATTTGCTCACGCTCGCCGCTTCCCACACTTCGCGCTGGGTGAGCTTCTTCGCTTCCCTGAATCGCTTCAGGTTAGTTGCAATGGTCATGGCTCTTTCCTGGCTGTGTTGGCTCATGACCGCATCCTAGACACTGGGGTTTCGTACAGTTCCGGTATACCGGTACTTTTCTGCTTGCATTCTGGCAATTGTCGGTCCTATTATCCCGTCCATTCGGTATTGCTTTTCCGATATTGACAGGGAATTCCATGTTCATCGACTGGCTAAGCGTTTCGCAGGAACACGATCACGATCTACCGGTCGTCTGTGACGTATTCACGCTCACCATCGATGCCAACACTCATGAGGTGCTCAGCACCCGCCAGCCCTGGTTCAAGCACGAAGGCAGCTACTCCACCTCGATCAAAATCAGCGTTCAGGGCCGTAAGGTCCGCGTCGATGGCAACCCCAGCAAGGTCAATCGCCTGGACAACCTGTTCGGCTACGAAACGATTGGCCAGTGCATCAACGTCTACAACCAGTTGCTGGCCGAATATGGCCTCCCGCCGTTCACCAAGTGCACCCGTGTTGAGCTTCGCCAGGGCGCCTCTGGTGCTCGTGCTGGCGACTGGCTCGCCGATGGCTGCTCTCTGGAGCGAATCGACCTGACGACCAATGTCGCCGTAGGGGAGGGCAACGCACTGGCCTATCTCCGCGGGCTCTCGACCCAGCGCATTGGCCACTCCATTGGCTACCTGTACCCCAACGGTCGCACTGTCGACTGGACTGCAGGCGGCAAGCGAAAAGGTGGCGTCCGCCTCCAATATCGGAAGGTCTACGACAAGGCCTTCGAAATGTCAGAGCACGCCAGGTCTCGCGTTCTGCGCATGTTCGGCGAAGCGTCACCCGAGCTGGAATATGTCGACCAGCTCATTTCCTACTGCAACCAGCATGGCGTTGTGCGGCAAGAGCAGGAACTCAAGCAAGAGTTTCTCGCCCGCGAAGGTCTTCGCTACTGGGGCCTGTTCAAAGAATCCCGTCTCCGCACCATTCACGACGACTTTCTCGCGGTGGACACCAAGCTGAAGGTAACGGCCATGGACATAACGACGATTGCGGGCCAGCTCCTGGCCGAAGGCGTAGTAGACAGCACCTATGCGGCCAATATGACCGCCATGGTGGCCTTGAACTGGAGCAACGGCGAGGTCTTTGACCTAGCTAAAAGTGCCGTCAAGAAACATCGCGCACGCCTGCGCAAAATCGGTATCGACATCGCCAACCCCTGCGACACCTCCCGGTTTACCCCGGTCATCGTTCGCCAGGCTCGCGAGGTCACCAAGAGCTACGACCTGCCGATTCCGGCCTGGTACCGCCGTCCTGCTGGTCACCTGCAACTGGTGGCCGCATGAACCTGACTCTGTTCGTTCAGGTTGTCTCCGGGCGCTTTGTTCAGCCTCACCAGCTCAAGGCCGACTGCATGCCTGGCTGGGATGACGAATCCGGTTGTCGCTACACCCCGATCAAGTGGTCGCCCCTGGCTGCTGTCGCGCAACCAACTGGTGTCGTTCATAGCCTGCAGGGCACCGCCCTTAGCTCGTCCGAACGCCGCTCCCTGGAACAGCAGCAGGCCATTGCCCGGACCTTCGTTAATCCGGTCCTGCAGAAGCAAATCGAACAGACCTTGGTAGCCACCCAGGCCGCCAAGGAATCGGGCAAGCGCGAACGTGTCTGGGAGGTCATTTTCGAGGCCCGTGGAACCCCCTGCATTGCCGAATACATGTTCCCCACACTGACCGAGGAATACGCATGAAAGCCCCTACGCGCTTCCTGTTCGGCTGGGTGATTTACCTGGCTCTGTTCATGGCTATTAACCCTGTTATGGCCTTCCTGTTCCAGCTCGCAAACGACCAGCCGTTGGCCCTGACTATCGCGTCGGCCACCTTCGCCCTGGTCGCGCTGTGGGCCTCCTTCTTCCTGTTCCTGCGCCGCTTTTGGCGCTGGGCAGATAAACCCCGGGCAACCGCCCAAAACCTGCCGGGCGATACCGCCCAATCCAACTGAGGAACCACCAAATGCCATTCATCTACCTCGGAATCACTCGCGACGCCGGCACCTCGAAAAAGACGCAGAACGCCTACGACATGGCCTTCGTGCACTACGCCGATGACGCGACCAACAACAGCCGTCCTGACCGTAAGCAAAGCCTCGGCCTGGAAGGTAAGACCATCGCCATTGCTCATGAGGCAATTAGCAAGTTCCAGAACCTTGAGCCCATGTCGGTCATCAATTTCGAGTTCGAGCCTGACCCCCGCCGCATGGAAAACAATCGTGTCTGTGGCTTCCGGCTCGTCTCCAAGGCCCCCTCGGCCGACCTGGCTAAGGCCAGCTAATCATGATGCCCCTCTGCATCGTCATCGACTCCACCGGCGCCCTGGTCTCCCAGGGCGAATTCACCGGTGAGTGCAACGGCTACGTGTTGATGACGGCTGCGGACTACGCGGGGTCCATGACCATCGCTCAGCTCTTCGGGTGGCCTGATCCGGCTGCCTTTGGCACTGCCTTCATGACGTCGTTCGGGATCGTTCTCGGATGCGCCGTGGTGGCCCATACAGTCGGCTCTGTGGCCGGCTTTTTCGACTCTTCCAAGGAGGAAGAACTATGAAACTGTTCAACCGCATTTCCCGCAATCAACTCGCCGTCGCTGTCGCCCTGGTAGTGGCCTCGCCGCTGTCCATGGCTGCTGCTGGCGACCTCGACTTCGCAACCATGATCGCTGCCGTTTCCGGCGCTGCTGTCATCGCCGCCTTTATGTCCATGGGCGTCGTGAAACTCGGCCCCAACTTCGCCAAATGGGCGATCAACAAGGTGGCTGGTTTCTTCGGTCGCTAATTGCAACTCGGCGCAATGCCTGGGCGCCTTCGGGCGCCCTTTTTGTATCCGGAGTTCACCATGGATGCTGATCTCAACTTCGCAATTATGATCGCTGAAATAACCGGGCAAGTTATCGGGGTTGTTGCTGTTTTACTTGCCATGGGTGGTGTTCGCGGCATCGCTGATTTTTGTCAGTGGTGTATCAATCAAGTTGTCATGTTCTTCGAAGACCCGAACGACCCTGACAATTACTGGCAATAACATCCGCGCCCTTCGGGGCGCCTCTCAATTGGTGGAATTATGATATGGCTCGTAATAGCGGCATTCGGCGGCTTGGTTTGCGGTGGGGTTTCGGCATTTGCATTCTATGTGCGTCAGTAACTGCGTTCGGCGCAACTCGCCAGAATGTAACCATCCCTAATAACACCGATATCACCGCACCTGGGCGAGCTGTTGCAACTAAGGGCTCCGGTGTTGTTCATGTCGCCGCCCAGGAAGGCGAATACATTGCGGCCAGCAACTTAAACAAGCGCGTTCCCGTAAAGGTCCTGAAGACCGTTGATTACTCGATTCCCAGGACGATAAATCAGGCAAAAGGTATTCTTAAAGGCAATCTCGCTAACTTGGTTGTGGGCGGTCTTATTGCGGGTGGTGTTGCTGCTGTTGGCTGGGTCATGGATGAGGGGACTAAGACTGTTAAAAAGCCAGTGCCTGAAACCATGTATGAGCCAATAACCAATACTGGTTGGTGTATGGGTACGTATTCATCTTGCCAATCCCCAACTGGGACCGCTGACACTCGGGCGGCAACTGCGACGGGCTCTGCTGCGCTGGTTTTAAAAGACTTCCAGAGTTTTCAAGATCATCCGACTTGGCATAACGGCGCTCATTACGAAATTATTTCTTGTGAGCCTAACTATTGCCAAATGGCGCTTGTAGGCGGGCAGGGTGGTTATTGGACTTTCAGTGTTCACAAATACGGTAATTGCGATTCCTGGGAGTCCGGACCAGGTGGTGGCTGCCCATCTAAAGACCCGCAATATGTTCCTGTAACTGATGCCGATCTTGACTCAACGTTTACGGACTATGCGAACGGGCAGGGCGCTGACTGGCTTAAGGGTCTTATTCGTGAGTCTTGCGCGGGATCAAGCAACCCTGAAGGCTGCATGCAGTCATTGCGCGATAACGTCACGACCTCTGGTCCTGCAACCGTATCCGGTGGCACTACTACCACCACAGGAACATACCTAAAGCCTGACGGAACATACGGTTCGACTCGAACTGATATAACGACCAATTACAATATCAAGTATGGCCCGACCTATTTCGACTACACGGAGAATAAGACGTCTACGTCCTACAAGGATGGTGAGAAAACGTCAGAAGAAACCACCACTGATGATGAGGAAGTCACGGATGACAAGCCTGCTGAGGAAGAAGACAAGGAAGTCGCCGATCCGTGCCTTTCCGGCTGTGATGGCCCGGCTTATCAGGATATGTATTCGCCTAGCGATAAGACCAAGGAAGATGAGATAGATAGTTACTCCAGTCGAGTAAAGAACATTCCCATTATGAAGGCTGTTGTCGGCTTGTTCGATGTTGACGCCGGTTCCTCAGCATGTCCGGTATGGGAAACGCACACTGAGGCGCAAATATGGGGCCATATGTTCCAAATTGACTTGGTGTTCGACTATCACTGTCTCCCCTGGTTTGTTGATCTACGCATGTTTGTACAGGCAATCGTCATGATTGGGTTTGCGTATGTCGCTATTCGTATAGGACTCCTATAAATGATTGCCACTATTAAGAGTTGGTTGTCTGCTTTAATTGCCTGGGTGGGCCGCATTTTTGAATGGCTCAAAGGTCTCTTTGCAGACTTTATGGAGTTTGTAATTGATCTCCCTACGAAGATATTCGGCGGAATCCTTGACGGCATCATTTACATACTGTCTCTAATTCCCGTACCTGATTTCTTGCAGCAGGGCCTCTTGCAGACACTGTTTAGTTCTTTGGGCTCTGATGTCCTCTACTTCGTCGACTTCTTTGGTATCGATAAGGGGCTTGGCGTGATAGGTGCCGCTATTGTTTTTAACCTCACTCGCAAAGCGTTGACGCTTGGCCAGTGGTAAGGGGAGGGTAGTGCAATGATATTCGGTCACGAAGGCCTGCCGCGTTCTGGCAAATCCCTGGAAGCTATGCAGCATGTTGTAGATGCACTTCGGCATGGTCGCCATATTGTCACCAACGTGCACGGCATTAATAAGCGAGCTATTGCCGACTACACGGGTATTCCAGTGCATTCCATTGAATTGCTTATTACGTGCCTGGAAGCACCAGAAGGTCTCGACGAAGACGAGCAGCTTGCTTGGTACAAAAAGGCGTTCTGGAACCACAGGATCAATGACAGCCTGTGGATATGGGACGAGATAAACCAGTTCTTCCCGCCGGACCGCCAGCCGCTCACCGCCGATTGGGCCAAGTTTGTCACTGAGCACGGGCACCTTGGTATTGACGTGCTTATCATGGGTCAGGATTTAACCGAGCTTCATAAGACGTGGCGTAACCGCCTTCAGCGTTATACGCGGTTTACCAAGATGGATATGATGGGAAAGGAAGACCATTACCACTGGGCGACACTTACGAACGTCTCTCGTGGCCGATTTAAGCAAACCGCCCAGGGCAAGAAGCCTTATAACAAGGACTTCTTTGGGTTCTATAAGAGCCACCGCGATGAGACTACGAACAAGGGTAACTATAAGGATGGGCGATTCGCCGTATTTCAGGCCAAACATAAGTTTTGGGCTGTAGTATTTGGCATTGCCCTGGTGGTCGCTCTTTGGAATATCTGGACGTTCTGGAACCCGCCAGCACCGACCAAGCCAAAGGTCGAGTCGGCTGCTACGGCGAAGCCGGTTGGGCCTGTTGATCAGCAGGTCTCAAACGCATCGCCTCCGCCAGCTGCTGCCGTGTCGAAGTCGTCGGCCCCGACTGATATCGCCGCCGACCACATCAAGGCGCCTGAGCCAATCGACTACCTCGACCAGTTCGCTATCAAGTACCAGCTCCGGCTATCGGCGATCATGGACCGTAAGGAGGCCGAGGAGGGCAAGGCCGCTTTCGAGTTCGTCATCGACTTCCTTGACCCTGCGTATAGGGTCAAAGAACGCATGTCGCGCCGCGACGTTGTTAGCCTTGGGTGGCGTGTCGAGCGGTTCGATTACGGCCTTCTAATCAGCAAGGACGACCGATCCTATGTCGTCAGGCCCTGGCCCCTGGACAACTTCGGCAAGGCCCCTCAGCGCGAAATCAACGCCCTGAAGCCCGCTGGGGTCACGTCTGCGCTTGCGCAGCCGTGACCCAGCTGGCGAAGCCGTCTTCCTTCTCGCTGATCTCCTTGCCCCTTGGCCTTGGCCAGCTCCTGACGCTAGGCTGTTCGGCCTTCGCCCTGGAGTACTTCGAATGGATTCGCGTTCTGCTGCAAATGACCCCCTGGCTGCGCCTGCCGGCTCTTCTGATGCCATTTGGCAGGTCCGCATTGCTAGGGCCGTTGAGCGTGAGGGCAAGCGCGCGTTTCGCTATGGGCTTTTCGTTGGCATCGCAATCGGCGTTCTGCCTGGCCTGGTCAAAATCGCATTTCACCTGGTGAATTCCTGATGGTCTGGCTCAGGCGTTCGTTACTGTGGTTACTCATAATGTAGATTATGTTAAATCGCATATTGAGGTGTTAGGCCGATGAACTCATCAGCCCTCCCTGATTCGTCAAATCGGTGATTTCCCGTCCTTGGGATCTTCGCCAGTTGGCCGAACGCTAGAGATGGAAATCGCCTGCCGCTTCCGGCTGGTACAGCACCTTCCTGATTTCGATCCGGCGCGTCCGATCAGCCACTCGCCAATCGATGGCATCGCCCTCCTGGTAACCGAGGATGGCGGCACCGATGTCGGAACACACGGAATGCTTCCCGGCGCTGGCGTTCGCGTCTTCGGGATACACCAGGGCCACTTCGATCTCTTCGTCGTCAAGTAGCAGCAACGCCCTGGAGTTCATCGTCACGACATTGCGTGCCACCTGCTGCGGAGTGACGACAATCGCGCGCTCAATCTCATGCTCGAGTTCCACGACGGCCGGGCCTTGCTCGAGCACGATCAGGCTTTCGAGCCTGGCCTTGTCGATTTCGGTGATGTGGATCCCCGTCGCGTCGCCAAGGGCACCTTCGCGCAGCAGCTGCAGGTAGCGCCCAGCCGTCATGGCGAATGACTTCAATGCCGGCGTTTCGCTCTCCAGCTGGAAGCCGCTGCGCAGAAAAGCGTTCAACGACCGCGTGTTGTCCGGGTGGATCTTGGCGATGAGCTTCTGGGCTCGCATGTCCAGGAAGGCCAGCTTCATGCCCTCGCGGATCGTACGGGCGCCAAGGTTCCGGCCCCATTCGCCGCGGTTGCCGATGGCCAGGACCATCTCGCAATCCGCACCGGTCTTGATGAGACGGACGAAGCCCACTGGGGTGTCGTGCCTGTCAAAGGCCATGAAGAAGCGGCCGTCACTGTTGAACAGATGAGTCAGGATCGGCGCTCGAGTCCGCTCGATGGCGTGCTCGATGGAGCGTGAGACATCACGGGAATCGCTCAGGTAACGGGTGACGCGCTCATCTTCCAACCAGTCCATCAACGTCAGTGCATGTGCCCGAGTGATTTCCGGGCACAGCGAAATGAAAGGCTTGTTCATCTTCACCACAGCTATTCGTAAAGGATGAAAGCCCTTCATGGCTTCGGCCATGACGGTTCTTTCGGCGGCCCGCGACTTTACGGGAATGCCGAATGACTTGCGCGCCCCTGTTTCGACATTAAGCGCTTCCCGACAGGTGGCCGCGGCACGCACACCGGCCCTAAGCGCCCGAAGAGTGAGACCGCCCCGCCCTGCCCTTTACGGCTTGCTCAGAGCAGGTCGCCACAACCTCAGCAACACGATCAATCAATTGCCAGCCGTCCCGGCCCGCCAATCTTTCCGGCACATGATTATTCCCGAAAAGTATTTATAGCCGGAACATAAGAGCGAATAGGATATAAGCCGATCCGACGGGCAGCGCCTTTTCTGCGCCTCTTCCCCAAGGACTGCTCCACAGAGACTTGCCCAAGCAAGCGCCTTCCCGCCCTGCGTTGCACACCCATTCATGCGCCCTGCCCCCTGCGGGACGCTGGCTTGCAACGAGGATTGATCCATGAGCTTCGACGTTTTCTGGTTTTTGCCGACTTCCGGCGACACCCGTTTCCTGGGCCGCTCCGAGAGCGGTCGTCCGGCCACCAACGCCTACATGCGGCAGATCGCCGTGGCGGCGGACCAGCTCGGCTACGACGGCGTGCTGATCCCCACCGGTGCCAGCTGCCTCGACCCCTGGATCACCGCCGCCAGCCTGGCGCCCGTCACCCAGCGCATCAAATTGCTGGTGGCCCTGCGCACCACGCTCGGCAACCCCACCGCCACCGCACGCCAGGCCGCCAGCCTCGACCAGGCCAGCGGCGGGCGTCTGCTGCTCAACGTGGTACCGGGTGGCGATGCCACCGAGCTGGCCGCCGATGGCGTGTTCCTCGACCACGACGAGCGCTATGCCGCCTCGGACGAGTTCCTCACCATCTGGCGCCGCCTGCTGCAGGGCGAGACCGTGGATTTCGACGGCGAGCACCACAAGGTCCAGGGCGCGCAGAACTTCTTCCCGCCGCTGCAACAGCCCTACCCGCCGCTCTACTTCGGCGGCTCCTCCGAGGCCGCCCACGAGCTGGCCGCCAAGCATGTGGACGCCTACCTGAGCTGGGGTGAGCCGCCGGCCGCCGTGGCGGAGAAGATCGCCGACGTGCGTGCCCGCGCGGCCAAACATGGCCGCACCGTGCGCTTCGGCGTGCGCCTGCACGTGATCGTGCGGGAAACCACCGAAGCGGCCTGGGCTGCGGCGGACGAACTCATCAGCCATCTGGACGACGCCACCATCGCCGCCGCCCAGGCCAACTACGCGCGCATGGATTCCGAAGGGCAACGGCGCATGGCTGCCTTGCACCAGGGCCGTCGCGATCGCCTGGAAGTGGCGCCCAACCTCTGGGCCGGCGTCGGCCTGGTGCGCGGTGGTGCCGGTACCGCCCTGGTGGGCGACCCGCAGACCGTCGCCGCGCGCCTGCAGGAATATGCCGACCTGGGCATCGACAGCTTCGTGCTCTCCGGCTACCCGCACCTGGAAGAGGCCTACCGCTTCGCCGAGCTGGTGTTCCCGCTGCTGCCCGGCAAGGGCAAGGTCACCACGGCGGGCAATTTCACCGGGGGTGCCTTCGACATCCGCGCCGACAAGGGTGAGGCCGCCTAGAAACGCCGCTCCGGGCCCAGCTCATGGGTCCGGTTTCAGACGTTCCACTCGCGCTTGCAGGCCATCAGGAATTCGATGAAGGCACGCAGGCGCAACGGCATGTGCCGGCCCTGCGGGTACAGCAGGGTGAAAGGCCGCGAGCGCCCACCGAACGCTGGCAACACCTCCACCAGCGAACCCTCCGCCAGCTCCCGTTCGACGATGAACCGGTAGGTCTGGAACAGCCCCGCACCGTGCTTGGCCAGGGTCACGCCGCCGAGCACATCGTCCGAGCAGCAGTAATTGCTCCTCAGCAGCAGCTCCCGCTCCTGGCCGTTGTCATTGAACAGCCAGGGGATGCGGCGGCCATTGCTGGGCAGCTCGAACTGGATGCAGTCGTGCGCGTCCAGCGCCTCCAGGGATTGCGGCGCCGGAACCCGGGCCAGGTAATCCGGGCTGGCCACCACCACCAGGGCGGCGTCTTCGAGGTGCCGGGCGATCAGCGTCGAGTCCGGCAGCGCGCGCACGCGGATCGCCAGGTCATAGCCCTCGCCGACGAAATCGATATTGCGGTTGCTCAGGTGGATGTCGACCTTCACCCCCGGGCAGCGCTCGCGGAAGCGTGACAGCACCGGCAGGATGCGGTGGTGCCCATAGGTGGTGGGAATGCTGATGCGCAGCTCGCCGGTCGGCTCCAGCTGGCGGCCCATCACATCGCGCTCGGCCTCGATCAGCTGGGTCAGCGCCTGGCGGCATTGCTCGAAGTAGCCACGCCCGCTTTCCGTGAGGCGGATGCTGCGCGTGGTGCGCTGGAACAGCCGTGTGCCCAGGCGCTCCTCCAGGCGGGAGATGGAACGGCTGACCGCTGCCGGCGTAACGCCGGCCACCAGCGCGGCTGCCGTGAAACTACCCTCCTCTGCGGCGAGGCAGAACAGCTCGATGCTGCCCAGCTGGATGTCTTCGAAATGGCGCTTCACGATTGATTACACCGGGTATCAACTGAAGTTTCCGATCCTACATTTATCCAGCGAAACGGAACAAATACAGTTCCATCACCCCGCCGAACGCCACGGGCTTCGGCGCCATCCGCCCCCTCCAGAGGAACTCCAGATGCCATTCGTCAGCGTCCGCATTACCCGTGACGGTGTAACCCGGGAACAGAAGGCCCAGGTCATCGCCGAGATCACCGAAACCCTGCAGCGGGTCCTGGGCAAGGACCCCCACCTCACCCATATCGTCATCGAGGAAGTCGACACCGATAACTGGGGCTACGCCGGCATCACCACCACCGAGTACCGCAAGAACCCGCCCGGCTGAAGCCGACCCGCACCACAAGGAAAAGGGAGGCCATGGCCTCCCTTTTTCATGCCCACGCCTGTTCAGCGTTGCGCCGCGTCCGCATCCCGCTCCTTCAGCAGCATCTGGATCGCGGCCTCCTGCTCCGCATACCGTCCCTCCCCCGCATGCACCAGGCGGATGCGCCCCTTGGCATCGATGAAGTAGTGCGCCGGCCAGTACTGGTTATCGAAGGCGCGCCACACGCGGTACTGGTTGTCGGTGGCCACCGGGTGCCGGATGCCCAGGCGCTCGATGGCCTGGCGCACATTCGCCTCGACCCGCTCGAAGGGGTACTCCGGCGTGTGCACGCCGATCACCACCAGGCCTTGGTCGGCGTAGCGCTGCGCCCACTGGTTCACATAGGGCAGGCTGTGGCGGCAGTTGATGCAGTCGTAGGTCCAGAAATCCACCAGCACCACCTTGCCGCGCAGCGTCTGCATGTCCAGCGCCGGGCTGTTCAGCCACTGGCTGGCCCCGGCGAGAGACGGCGCCGGGCCCAGGTCCGGCAAGGCCATGCCCGTATCGGCCTGGGCGCTGCCGACCAGCCGCGCCAACAGCTTCGGCACACCGTCGAGTACCCGGTTTTCCAGGCTGGAAGCCAGCCCCGCAGGGCCCGCACCGGCCAGTTGCAGTGAGGCGCCGCTGGCGATGCCCACCACCGCCAGCAAGGCCGCCACGCCGGTGCCGCGGCGCAGCCATTCCACCAGGCGCAGGGACGGCCGCAGGCGCTGCAGCAAACCACGGCCGAGGAAGATCACCGCCGCCAGGGCCACGGCACTGCCCAGCCCATAGCTGAACAGCAACAGGCTGGCCGATGCATTGGGGCCGTCGAGCATCGCCCCTGAGAGGATCAGTCCCAGGATCGGCCCGGCGCAGGGCGCCCACAGCAAGCCCGTCGCGCAGCCCAGCAGCCAGGCCGAGAGCGCCGCCGGCAGGCGTCGGGCGCCGCCGGCAGGCGTCGGGCGCCGCCATGCAGCTGGTTCGCCAGCCACAGCCAGGGCCGGGAAAGCCAGGTGCCCAGGCGGTTGGAGAGCAACGCCAGTGCCGATACGGCGAGCACCGCCAGGGCCAGCCAGCGGCCCCAGACGCTGGCCTCGATCGCCCAGTTGGCGGAAACCGCCGCCAGGCTCGCCAGCGCCGCGAAGCCCGTGGCCAGGCCGAGCAAGGTCAGCAATGGCGACCAGGCCGAGCCGCCGGTCCGCGACAGCAGCAAGGGAAGAACCGGAAGGATGCAGGGGCTGAAAATGGTCAGCACCCCGCCGAGAAAGGCAATGAGCAGCATGGTCACCTCGGGTGCAGGCGGATGGGCCCTGGGTCAGTTGCTGTCCTGGCACGCCGTGGCGTGCTTCAGGTAGGCGAGGCTGCGCTGATGGCCCTGGGAGTCCAGGTAATCCATGCGCGCTTCAACCACCTGGCACAGCACGGTCGGCGCTTCGTGCAGCGCCAGGACCTTCTGCACATCCAGCTGCATGCCGTAGTGGTACTGCTCGACGGGGATGGATTCCGCGGCCTGCAGGCCAAGGCTGGCCAGCGGCAGGACCAGAGACAGGGCGAAGGCGGCGGTGCGGGCGATTGATTTCATGACGTACTCCTGGAGATGAAAGCCGGCTCGGTTGCCGGGCCTTCATTGCACGTCCAGGGGGTATCGCCACTGTGTCGGGAGCGTCGCCGATTTGCCGCGCCAGGTAACAAAGGGGCTCTGTATACACTGCAATACAAAGGGCAGCGGGCAAGCGGTCGCGACGTCGATACACTAGCGCCATCACCCTCCGAGGAGCGCTTCATGGACCACATCGACCACATCCTGGTCGTCGACGACGACCGGGAAATCCGCGAGCTGGTCGGCAACTACCTGAAGAAGAACGGCCTGCGCGTGAGCCTCGCCGCCGATGGCCGGCAGATGCGCAGCTTCCTCGACGGCAACGCGGTGGACCTCATCGTGCTCGACATCATGATGCCCGGCGAAGACGGCCTGAAGCTTTGCCGCGAGCTGCGCGTGGGCAAGCACAAAGCCACGCCGGTGCTGATGCTCACCGCCCGCAGCGAAGAGACCGACCGCATCATCGGCCTGGAAATGGGCGCCGACGACTACCTGAGCAAGCCCTTCTCCGCCCGCGAGCTGCTGGCCCGGATCAACTCGGTGCTGCGCCGCACCCGCATGCTGCCGCCGAACCTGCAGATCAGCGAAAGCAGCCGCCTGATCGGCTTCGGCCAATGGCGCCTGGACACCAGCGCGCGCCACCTGCTCGACGCCGAAGACACCATGATCGCCCTGAGCGGCGCCGAGTACCGCCTGTTGCGGGTGTTCCTCGACCACCCGCAACGGGTGCTCAGCCGCGAGCAACTGCTCAACCTCACCCAGGGCCGCGAGGCCGACATCTTCGACCGCTCCATCGACCTGCTGGTCAGCCGCCTGCGCCAACGCCTGCAGGACGACGCCCGCGAGCCGGCCTATATAAAGACGGTGCGCAGCGAGGGCTATGTCTTCTCCCTGCCGGTGCAACTGATCGAGCCGCTGTCATGAGCACCCTCCTCCACTGGCCGCGCACCCTGGCCGCGCGGCTGATGCTGATCTTCCTCAGCGGCCTGGTGCTCGCCTACGGCATGTCCTTCAGCTCGCAGTTCTACGAGCGCTACCAGACCGGCCGCAGCATGATGCTCAACAACCTGGAAATGGACGTGAGCACGGTGGTCGCCCTGATCGACCGCCTGCCGGCCCAGGAGCGTGCTGCCTGGCTGCCGCTGCTGGAGCGGCCGAACTACCGCTACCGCCTGGACCAGGGCCTGCCGGGCACGCCCATGGACATGGCCGCGGCGCCCATGGCCGTGGCCTCCATCGAGCGCGCCCTGGGCAAGGACTACGCCCTGAGCTTCGTCACCATCGAAGGCTCCACGCCGCATTTCCAGGTGCACATTCCGCTACGCGACGGCCACCCGCTGACGCTGGACGTGACGCCCGCGCCCATTCCCATGGCCAACTGGCTGCCACTGATGCTCACCCTGCAACTGGCGGTGCTGCTGTTCTGCACCTGGCTGGCGGTGCGCACGGCCATCCGCCCGCTGACCCGCCTGGCCGGCGCCGTCGACCAGCTCGACCCGGACACGCCCGCCCCGCCCCTGGCGGAGAGCGGCCCCCGCGAAGTGGCCCACGCCGCCCGTGCCTTCAACGCCCTGCAGGGGCGCATCGCCGCCTACCTCAAGGAGCGCATGCAGTTGCTGGCCTCCATCTCCCATGACCTGCAAACCCCCATCACCCGCATGAAGCTGCGCGTGGAGCAGATGGACGACACGCCCGAACGCGAACGCCTGTGGAGCGACCTCGACGAGATGCAGCACCTGGTGCGCGAGGGCGTGGCCTACGCCCGCAGCATGGACGGCAGCCGCGAAGCCATCTGCCGCGTGGGCCTGGACGCCTTCCTCGACAGCCTGGTGCTGGACTACCAGGACAGCGGCCAGGCGGTGAGCCTCGAAGGCCGCACCGGCGCCCTGCTGGAAACCCGCCCCCATGCACTGCGCCGGGTGCTGAGCAACCTCATCGACAACGCCCTCAAGTTCGGCGGCAGCGCCGAACTCCAGGTGCACAGGAGCGCCGAAGGCCGCGTGCGCCTGCAGGTGCTGGACGAGGGCCCGGGCATCGACGAGGCGGAGCTGGAGCAGGTCTTCAAGCCCTTCTACCGGGTGGAAGGCTCACGCAACCGCGACACCGGCGGCACCGGCCTCGGCCTGGCCATCGCCCAGCAACTGAGCCAGGCCCTGGGCGCCCGGCTGACCCTGCGCAACCGTGAAAGCGGCGGCCTGTGCGCGCAACTGGAGCTGGATGTAACAGGCTGAGGCGCAGATACAACGGGATACAGAGCGCGCGGGTGCGGACACATCCGGGACAAACCCGCCGGCGAGCATAGCCTCACCGCAACGGCATTCCGCCCCGCGCCCGATCCCGAGGAACCACCCCATGCGCCCACTGGCACTCTCCCCCTTCAAGCACGCCTTCCAGCACATCGACCGCCTGGGCAGTTGGGGCGCGGACATCCCCCTGCGCCTGTTCCTGGCCTGGGAATTCTTCGAATCCGGCCTGGAGAAATGGAACGGCGACAACTGGTTCGAGCAGATCAACAGCGCCTTTCCCTTCCCCTTCGACCTGATCCCCGCCGGGCTCAACTGGCAGCTCTCCATGTGGGCCGAGCTGATCGCCCCGGTGCTCCTGCTGCTGGGCCTCGGCACCCGCTTCGCCGCCTTCTCGCTGATGGTGCTGACCGTCGTCGCCATCGCTGCCGTGCACTGGCCGGCGCACTGGTCGAGCCTCTCCGAACTCGCCCTGGGCTACTCCATCAGCGACAAGGGCTTCGGCAACTACAAGCTGCCGCTGATCTACCTGGTCGCCGCCCTGCCCCTGCTCCTCAACGGCGCCGGCCGCCTCAGCCTCGACGCCCTGCTGCGCCGCAAGGCCTGATCCCCGCCCAGCAAAAAGCCCGTGCATCCAGTGATGCGCGGGCTTTCTTATTTAGCGTTACGTAACGTCAATAGTTATTCGTTACGTAACGGTAATTTCCTATCAGGAGCCTGTAGGTCGGGTGAAACCCGACGCTCCTCGCCCTTCGCGAGCAGAGCTCGCTCCTACCGCTGTAAGCGGGTGCCGATCACCACGCCCTGCTTCCGCAGGCTTTCCAACAGCGCCAAGCCCTGGGGCAGGAGCGTTTCCACGTCCACACCAATGGCCTCGGCCAGCAGCTGCACGTGCTGCAAACCGCTGCATTCACGCGCCTGCAGGGAGGCCAGCAAGGCATGGGCCAGCGGTGCCAGACGCGAGAAGTGCACCTGCTGGTCGGCGCCGCGGCGGGCCAGCAACAGCGTTGGCTGCTCCAGCTCGTGCGTTGGCAGGCAGCCGGGGGCGATCTCGCTCACCGGCCAGGCATAGGCCAGCGGCCAGGCCAGGGCCGAGAGCAGCGGCACGCCGTCGCGCAGGTCGCCCGCCGGGTCATGTTCGGGCTCCTGCAGATCACTCAGCAGCAAGGCGCTTTCCACCCACTCGTAGTGGGCCAGCTCCGCCAGCCAGGGCAGGCCCAGGCCATCGCCACCGACCGCCTCGAGAAAGGCGACGAACTCCCCTGCCAGCTCGGTGAACAGCGGCGTGCGGCACGGGTGCCCGGCATAGAAGGCCCGGACCAGGCCCGGCCATTGGGTGTCGCCAAGGCTCGCGCGCAGCACCGGGAAACCGCCCGCCAGCAGCCCCTCGACATTGCCGAAGAACAGCTGCCGGTAGACCGCCAGGCGCCGCGCCTCGATGCCGGGCGGCGGCGCAAAGCGCTGGGGGTCGCGCACATGGTGGGCCAGGCTCAGCAACTGGGCGTGCAGGGAGTCAGCCATGGCGCACCTCCGGCCAGTGGCTGGCGGCGTGCTGCCGCGAGCGGATCTGTTCCACCTCGGCCAGCAGCTCGCCCAGGGGCGGGAAGTTGAAGTCCCGCTCCAGCAGGGTCGGCAGCGGGCCGAAGCGCTGGTAGGCCTGCTCCAGCAGGCCCCAGACATCGGCTTTCACCGTTGCGCCGTGGGTGTCGATCTTCAGGTCCGGCGCCTCGTCGTAATGCCCGGCCACATGCAGGCTGGCCACCCGCCCGGCGGGGATCGCCGCCAGGTAGGCCTGGGCGTCGTAGCCGTGGTTGATGGCGTTGACGTAGAGGTTGTTGACGTCCAGCAGCAGGTCGCAATCGGCCTCTTCCAGCACCGCCCGGAGGAAGTCGATCTCGCTCAGTGCCTGGTAGGGCGCAGCGTAGTAGGAGATGTTCTCCACGGCGATGCGCCGGCCGAGGATGTCCTGCGCCTGGCGGATGCGCGCCGCCACGTGGTGCACCGCCTCCTCGGTGAACGGCAGCGGCAGCAGGTCGTAGAGCTGCGCCTCGTCGGAACAGTAGCTCAGGTGCTCGCTGAACAGGGCCACCCCGTGAGTATCGAGAAAGCGCCGGGTCTGCCGCAGCAACTCCAGGTCCAGCGGCGCCGGCCCGCCGAGGGACAGCGACAGGCCGTGGCAGCTCAGCGGGAAGCGCTCGGCGAGGCGCGCCAGGCCATCGCCGAAGCGGCCGCCGACGCCTATCCAGTTGTCCGGCGCGCATTCGAGAAAATCCACGGCGCTGGCGTCCATCGCCAGCAGTTCGGGCAGCAGGGCACGGCGCAGACCAAGGCCGGCGCCGTACGGGGAAGCAGTGCTCATGTCAGGTCTCCAGAAAGCAGAAACCCTCCCGGCCGGGGGCACAGGGAGGGTCGTCGGGGCGTGGGTGTCGACTCAGTCCTTCGCCTGGCTCATGTGGGTGAACAGCTCGGCGGGCACTTCCTTGCCATTGGCGCGGTACTGCTCGCTGCGGAATTTGTAGACCTCGGCTTCCGAGAGGAAGCCGTCACCGTTGGCGTCGATCGCCTTGAACTCCTTGGCGCCCTTCGGTGCCACCGCCAGCAGCTCGGCGAGGGAGACGCGACCGTCGTGGTCGGTGTCGGTACGGGTGAAGGAGGCGTCGCCGCACTTGCCCTCGCCACATTTGCCTTCACCGCACTTGCCTTCGCCCTGGGTCGCCTTGGCGCTGGCACCGCTGGCACCGCTGGCACCGCTGGCACCGCTGGAGCCGCACTTGCCCTCCCCGCACTTGCCTTCGGCGGCCTTGTCGGCGGCGGCCAACTGGTAGCCCTGGGGCAGCGCCTCGACGGCGAAGGCAGCGGACGAGGCCATGTTCAGGCCACCGGCCAGGGCCACGGCGAGCAGGCCGATGCGGGATTTGTTCGCGAGCGGGTTGTGGGACATGGTGCTTCTCCGGATACAGGGCGCGGGCGGTGCCGCGCGGGTCGTGCCACTGGGGGCGTTGGAACCCTCGAACCGCAGGCCGTTGCTGCATCAGTTCGGGGTTGGGGCTATTTCGCCCTGGCCCTGTATCCGTGGCGTATCCGTGAAGGGGAGCATTTGTAAGCCAGTCCTGGGACCGGCGCGGCGAGATACACAGCGATACACAGTGCGCTAGCCGGCGAGCGCCTCGCGCAGGCGCTGGAAGGCCGCCGTGGCGTAACCCTCGCGCCAGACCAGCAGCGTATCCACCGGCATCACCGCCAACGAGGTGACCGCCGGGCTCTCCCGGTACAGCGCGAGCACCGAGCGCGGCACGATACCGGCGCTGTCCCCCGCGCTGACGCAGGCGAGGATGGCGTGGTAGGAACCCACCTCGCGCACCTGCAGCGGCGTGCCGTCGGTGCGCTGCCCGGCCAGCCAGCGCTCGGCGAGCAGGCGGTAGGTGCAGCCCCGGGCGAAGCAGGCCAGCGTGCCAACGCGGATGTCCCCCGGCGAGGCCGCTGGCGGGTGGTCCGGCGGCAGCACCATTACCAGTTCCTCATGGAACACCGGGCTGGCGCACAGGCCGCGCTCCAGCGCCTGGCCGTCGAGATCCTGGCTGCGCAAGGCATCGGGGTGGGCCACCAGGGCGCAATCGAGGCGGCTGGACAGCACCCCCTCGATCAGCGCCTGGCTGGTGCCGGTGGACACCTCCAGGGACACCGCCGGGCACGCGCGGTGATAACGCGCCAGGACCGCCGGCAAGCGGCTGGCCGAGGTGCTCTCCATGCTGCCCAGGCGCAACGTGCCGCTGGCCACGTCCGAGTGCATGGATTGCCGCGCCTCCGCCGCCAGGGCCAGCAGGCGTTCGGCATAGGCGAGGAATTCACGGCCCTTGTCGGTCAGCGCCATGCGCTTGCCGTCCCGTTGGAACAGCGGCACGCCCAGCTCATCCTCCAGTTGCTGGATGCGCGTGGTGACGTTCGATTGCACCCGCTGCAGCTGCTGGGCGGCACGGGTCACGCTCTGCTCGGCGGCGACGGCACGGAAGATCTCGAGGCTGGTCAGGTCCACTTTCAATCTCTTACAGAGAACAAGTTGATCTGAATATTCTCATTATGAGATTTTACGTCAAGCCAACTATCGACCGAGAGGCCTGCCGAAATGTTGTTCACCGAACTGCTGGGGATCGACATCCCCCTTATCCAGGCGCCCATGGTGGGTGTTTCCACGCCGAAGCTGGCCGCTGCCGTGTCCAATGCCGGCGCCCTGGGCTCCATCGGCATCGGCGCCAGCACGCCCGACCAGGCGCGGACGATGATCCGTGACACCCGCGCGCTCACCGCCAAGCCGTTCAACGTCAACCTCTTCTGCCATCAGCCCGCCCAGGCCGACCCGGCGCGCGAGCAGGCCTGGCTCGAGCACCTGCGCCCGCTGTTCGCCGAATTCGACGCCGAGCCGCCGGCCACCCTGCGCGAGATCTACCGCAGCTTCCTCGATGACCCGGCCATGCTCCAGGTGCTGCTGGAAGAGGCCCCGGCGGTGGTCAGCTTCCACTTCGGCCTGCCGCAGCAAGGCTGGATCGACCAGTTGAAGGCACGGGGCATCCGCCTGCTCGCCACCGCCACCAACCTGGCCGAGGCGCGGCTGATCGAAGCGGCCGGCATCGACGCCATCGTCGCCCAGGGCGTGGAGGCCGGCGGCCATCGCGGCGTGTTCGAGCCCGAGCAGGATGCGCTGATCGGCACCTTCGCCCTCACCCGCACCCTGGCCAGCCAGACCCGCCTGCCGGTGATCGCCGCCGGCGGCATCATGGACGGCGCCAGCATCCGCGCTGCCCTGCAGCTGGGTGCGAGCGGCGCGCAACTGGGCACCGCCTTCATCCTCTGCCCGGAATCCGCCGCCAACACCGCCTACCGCGAAGCAATGAAGAGCCCTCGGGTCGAGCGCACCGCCCTCACCGCCGCCATTTCCGGTCGCGCCGCCCGGGGCCTGCCGAACCGGCTGTTCAGCGATGTCGGCCACCCCCAGGCCCCCGCCCTGCCCGACTACCCCATCACCTACGACGCCGCCAAGGCGCTGCACGCCGCCGCCTCGGCCAAGGGTTGCGACGACTACGCCGTGCAATGGGCCGGCCAGGGCGCGCCCCTGGCCCGTGCACTGCCCGCCGCCGAACTGGTAGCCGCCCTCGCCCGCGAACTCTCGTGATGTAGCCCGGGCTTCAGCCCGGGACGCTCGAACAAAGGGAGGTCCAGCGCCTCCCTTTTTCTTGGGTTCCACGCCTGGGATTCGTAGGAGTAGCGCTGTGCCGTAGATTGGCGCCGAGCGCGGCTCGGCTCTGCTGCGTTGGGCTTCGTACCTCAACCCAACCTACGCCCGTGCCTGGGACATACATGAACGCAAAAACAAAAGGGAGGCGCGATGCCTCCCTTTCTCATGTCACCTCCCGCTCACCAGGTTCCGCTGCTCATCCCACCGTCCACCGCCAACACCACCCCGGTGGTGAAGCCGGCCCCGGCGAGGTACAGCACCGCAGCGGCGATTTCCTCCACCGTGCCGATCCGCCCCGACGGCGCCAGGCCGTTGAGGAAGGCGCGGTTGGCCGGGTCGTGCATCGGCGTCTCGATGATGCCGGGCGCCACCGCATTGACCTGGATGTTGTGCGGCGACAGCTCCAGGGCCAGGGCGCGCGTCATCTGGTTGATGCCGCCCTTGATCAGCACCGGCAGCGCCGCAGGCACCTGGATGTTGGGCTGCAGGGCCACGGCGGCGGAGATGTTGATGATGCGTCCGCCACCCTGGGCGGCCATGTGCGCGGCCGCCACCTGGCTGCTGTAGACCACGCCCTTGAGGTTGGTGTCCAGCAGGCCTTCCAGTTCTTCCGGGCTGTAGTCGACGAAGGCCTTGGCCAGGAAGAAGCCGGCATTGTTGACCAGCACCTCGACGCTGCCGAACGCCTCCAGTGCCGCCGCGAATACCCGGCGCGCGGTGGCCGGGTCGGCCACGTCACCGGCCACGCCGATGAAGCCCTGCGGATGGCCCAGGCTGGCGGCGGCTTCATGCAGGCGCTCAGCGGAGCGCGCGGTGCCGACCACGTTGTAGCCCTGGTCGAGGAAGGCACGGGCCAGGCCCAGGCCGATGCCGCTGGATGCGCCGGTGATGACGACGGTTTGCTTGCTCATGTTCGGTTCCTCACAAATGGCGGGTGTCGTGGCAGCGGTCGATGACGCGTTGCCGTTGCAGCGCACTGTATTTGTGAGTGAGAGGCCGAAAAATCAGCTGCCGATCACTTCAGTTGATACCGCAGGTAATGAATCCCCGGTGATCACACTCGGCCCATGGTCCACACGACCGGATTTTGGCCGGACTCGCCGTGGCGAGGAACGCTCGCCTTGGCCATGCTGAGCGAGCCCATGACAACGATAAGAGGTGGCCGCCGTGTTCGAGTTCTACCATGCCCATCCCAGCGTCAACCGTGCCCTGCAGACCCGCCGGTTCCAGACCGTTCCCGCCACCGGCGCCCTGGGCGCCGATGTCACCGGGGTCGACCTGAAACAGCTCGATGAGGACGGCTTCGCCGAACTGCGCCAGGCGCTGCTGCACCACAAGGTGCTGTTCATCCGTGACCAGCAGCTGGAGGTCGAGGACCTGGAACGGGTGACCCTGGCCTTCGGCGAGTTCGGCCGCGAGCCCTATGTGAAGTGCATGCCCGACCACCCGAACGTGGTCCACGTGGTCAAGGAAGCCGACGAGAAGACCCCGGTGGTCTTCGGCGGCGCCTGGCATACCGACTGGTCGTTCCAGGAGAAGCCGCCGGCCTTCACCCTGCTCTACGGCAAGGACATCCCGCCCTTCGGCGGCGACACCTTCTTCGCCAACCTGGCGCTGGCCCATGACTGGCTGTCGCCGCCCCTGCAGGCCTTCCTCCAGGGGCTGGATGCCATCCACAGCCCCGAGCGCGCCTATGGCGTCGGCTCCGCGCACAACAAGCTGCTGGAGAACATGGACATCCGCTTCGGCGAAGCCACCGACGGCGAGGTGCGCCGCCATCCGCTGATCACCCGCCACCCGGAAACCGGGCAGCGGGTGCTCTTCGTCAACCCGGCCTACACCAGTGGCATCGAAGGGCTGCGGCCCTCGGAGGCAACGGCCCTGCTGACCCACCTGTTCAGCGTCGCCGCCCAGCCGACCTTCACCTGCCGCATGCGCTGGAGCCCCGGCACCCTGGCCATCTGGGACAACCGCAGCACCTGGCACCTGCCCATTTCCGACTACCACGGCATGCGCCGCGAGATGTACCGCACCACGGTGGTCGGCGAGGCCCCCAGCCGCTAGCCCCGCAGCGGGGCTGCCCGCCGGCCGCCCCCTGCGCGCCCCTCAGTCGCTGTAGTAACCGGTCACCACCAGGTAATGGCCGACCTTGCGCAGCAGCGCGTGCTTGTACTCCACCTTGCCGGTCACCGGGTTCTTCCAGCGGTACTCGTAGTCGCCCTTGTCGGCCTTGGTCATCAGCTCGAGGATCGGCGCGCCCACCGGCTTGCCTTCGGGGTCGTCGATGGTGGAGAAGTCCACGCCCACCAGGCGCAGGTTGTAGCCGTGGGCGACGTAACGGCGGTCCTGCAGGTCGATCACGAAGAGGTACAGGTCGTCCTCACGGAAGTCGGGCGACAGCGCGTTGATCGCCTTGATGCTGCCTGCCGCGTCGGCTTCCATCGCCTTCACCGCGCGGGCCATGAACTGATGGGCCTGCTCGGGCGTGGCCCGGGGCAGGTAGTGGCCGACGGCGATGATGCGTTCACCGACCCGGCGGAAATACACCTCCTTGCGCTCCACATGGCCGTCGCGCCAGTTCTTCCAGCGGTATTCGGCGGTCTGCACGCCCTGCTGCTCGGTGGTGGCCAGCACCTTCTGGAAGGCGTCGCGCAACTCCGGTTCCAGCACCTGGGACACATCGCGGCCGATCAGCACCGCCGAGGGCCCGCCGCTGGCCAGCATCACGCCGTGGGTGTCCACCACGAACACGTAGCGGTCCTCCTCGATGAACTCGCCCTGGCGGCTGAAGACGGCCAGCGCCGCATCACCGTGCGCCTGGTAATAGTCGACGGCGCGGTCCAGCAGCGCCCGGGCCTTGAGTGCATCCTGCGCCGGGTCGGCATGGGCCAGGCAGGCGAACAACAGGCCGAAGGCCAGGGCAATGCGTCGGATCATGGGTACTGCTCCTTGCGCCCGCAGGGGCGATGGCGGCGACCACCTGGCCGCAATGAATGATGGATGTACGCCTATGCATTCTTGCCCACTCCACGGATATCGCCAGAGCAGAGAGGCACCTGCGACTCGAGCTGGCTATGCCCTTCCCCAGCCAAGGAGGTACGCGCGGCAACCTGATGGACAGCGCGCCAGCCGGGCGTATCGAGGCCTACCGTCAGCGCACCGCTACGCTCTTCGGGCGCCTGGTGTGTGGCGGTGGAGGTGACAGTTGCGAGCGTTGAAGGGCTGAAAAGCACTCTTTCGAGGGACATTGCCGATGGTCGATGCGGCGATCTGTTCGATGGCGTGACCGGCGATTTGTCTCTACCCTGACACACTTTCAGGGAAGAACCACGGGCTGCAGGACGCAGGCAGTCGATTATCCGAAGCACGCGGGGCCAGGTCGACATGCCGTCGAGGGCTTGCTGCTTCCCAAGAACAAGACAAGAAACGGATGTCCAAAGAAAACAGTTCCGAACGCATCATCGTTGCCGACGATCACCCCGTATTCCGTGATGGTCTGCGGCGTATCGTCCAGCGTGTACTGCCCACCGTGCAGGTGGAGGAAGCCGGCAGCATGGAGGAAGTGCTCGCCTTGGCCAACGAGGGCGCCGCGCCCAGCATGTTCATCCTCGACCTGCTATTCCCCGGCCAGTCCGTCGAGGCCATCGGCGCACTGCGCCAGGCCTTCAAGCGCAGCTCCATCGTCATCGTCTCCATGGTCGACAGCCAGAAGGCCGTCGATGAAGTCATGGCCGCCGGCGCCGACGGTTTCATCGGCAAGGCCATCGCCCCCGACGAGGTCGGCGAGGCGCTGCTGGCCATCCGCGAGGGGGATTTCGTGGTGCGCTTCGGCGAAACCGGCCTGCTCGCCCACGACGCCGAACTGCCCCAGCTCACCCCGCGTCAGCAGGACGTGCTGCGGCTGATCGCCAACGGCATGTCGAACAAGGAAATCGCCCGCGAGCTGGATATCTCGCCCTTCACCGTGCGCATCCACGTCTCCTCGCTGCTGCGCACCCTCGGCGTCAACACCCGCGCCGCCGCCGCAGCCAAGGCCGCCAAGGCGGGGATCTAACCCCCAGGTAGCCCGGGCTTCAGCCCGGGAGCAGCGAAGGCCCTCTCTGTAGGAGCGGCTTCAGCCGCGAAAGACCTGCCGCAGGCACCTGGCTATGGGTGGGCGGATATTCCATCGCGAATGAATTCGCTCCCACGGGGCGGGCATGCGTATGAGCTGCAAGGTCGCTTGGTGGATGAAAAAAGCGTCATCCACACACCGGTTAACACCCTGGTTCGGGTTGAGCACGGTGCCGTAGGTTGGCGCCGAGCGCAGCGAGGCCCAACACAACGATGTTCGGCCCCGCTTCAGGCTCTCCCTGTGGGAGCGGCTTCAGCCGCGAAAGACCTTCCGCAGGCATGTGGCTGCGAGGGGCCGGATGCTCCATCGCGAATAAATTCGCTCCCACGAATGGTGCAGTGCCTCAACCCGCCGCAGCCTGCTCCGGCATGCCCAGCTTCAACGCCATCAACACCGAGCGCAGCTCGGCCGGGTGGATGGGCTTGGAGAGGATGGGGATGTCCGGGTCGGCCACCGATTCCTGCACCCGGCGCACTTCGTGGCCGGTGATGACCACCGCCGGCACCTTCCAGCCGCTGCGGGCGCGGACCTGGTCGATGCAATCGGCGCCCGACAGCTCGGTGTCCAGGTCGAAGTCGGTGATCACCAGGTCGCATTGCACATCGCCCGGCGGCAGCGAAGGCCGCGCCTCGACGATGCAGCCCCATTTCTCCAGCAGCGTGGCGGTGGCGCGCAGCACGTTGCCGTCGTCCTCGATGAGGATCACCCGCAGGCCATCGAGCATGCGCAGTGGCGCGCGCCGTGCCGGCAGCGGTGCATGGCGCGGCGCCTCGCTGGCGATCAGGCCACCGATGGACACACTGGTGCCTCGCCCCAGGCGCGAGGCGATGCGGATTTCCAGCCCCATCAGCTCGGCCAGGCGCTTGACGATGGCCAGGCCGAGGCCGACGCCTTCGATGTCCTTGTCGCGCACCTGGCGCACCCGGTAGAACTCGTCGAAGACGTTCTCCAGATGCTGCGGTGGAATGCCCCGGCCCTGGTCGTGGACATGGATGACGAAGCGCCCGCCCCGGCGACGGCAGCCGATCAGCAGCGGCTTGCCCGGCGCGTACTTGAGGGCGTTGGAGAGGATGTTCTGCACCATGGTCGCCAGCAGGTGGGGGTCGCTCAGCACATGCAGCCCACGCGCTACCCGCAGGCGGATGCGCACCCCGGCCCAGCGTGCGGCCTCGGCGTTCTGCTGTACCAGGTCCTCCAGCAACTCGGCCAGCGCCACCGGCTGCGCCCGGGGCACCACCTTGCCGCCGTCGAGGCTGTACATGTCGAGGATCGAGCGGAACAGCTGCGACACGCTGTGCAGCGACTTGTCGATGCTGTCCACCAGCTGCCGCTCCTCGTGGCCGAGGTCGGCATCGCGCAGGCAGGCGGTGAACAGGCTGATGCTGTGGATCGGCTGGCGCAGATCATGGCTGGCCTGGGCGAGGAAGCGCGACTTGGCCAGGTTGGCGGCGCTCTCCGCCTCGGTGGCGCGGCGAGTCTGGCCCAGCAGGATGTTCACGTAGGCCGGCACGATGATGGTGGTCACCACCAGCGTCAGCACCACATAGGGCTGTTCCTGCCAATAGGGGTTGAACAAGGTGATCACTCCCAGCGCCGCCAGTGCCAGCAGGGTGGAAACCGCCAGGTAGCGCGAGCCGAAGCGCAGGCCGTTGCCCACCGTCACCCACAGCAGCAGGCCATAGGCCGGCAGCATCGCCGCCCCGCCCACGCCCATGGAGAAGCCGATGCCGGCGTAGTCGTGGACCATGGAGAACAGCCGCCGCGCCGGGTAGTTGCCGGGCCGCCGCACGATGGCCATCAGCAGCACGAAGGACACCACCAGGAACAGCGAGTTGTAGACGAGGATGGGCACTGCCAGCTCCTCGGGCATGCGGCCCATGAGCTGAACAGCCGCGGTGTAGAGCGTTGCAAGGCTGGTGATCACCAGGCGGACCACCGCCTGGGAGCGTTCGGTGTCGATGGCGCTACTGCTGGGAGCGATCATGCGGAGTCCTGTCCGTTCAAGGGGCCCGGTTGACCGGTCCTCGTCCTTTTTTGAGGGTGACACCTTATGCGCCACCCTCCCGGATGATCAAGCACGCCGGCCGCATGCAACCGCCACCCTGACCAATGGCGCCAGGCCACCGTTGATCATTCTTCCCGAACCCTTCCCGCCGTCATGGGCCGTATTCCCTGTAACCCCACTGTTCTGGAGAACCCCATGAGACTGAACACATTGACTGCCTTCCTGCTCAGCGGCTGCCTGGCCGGAGCCTCACTCACCGCCCTGGCCGAAACCGATGGCGGCACCGGCCCCACCGTGCCCGGCCCGAGCACGCCCAGCTCGCCCACCGCGCCTTCCACCGATAGTGGCAGCGGGACCGGCTCCGGCGCCCAGTCACCGGGCAATGGCATCGGCGGCCCGAGCGCACCGGGCGGAACCGGTACAGGAACAGGAACAGGCACAGGGACCGGCGGAGCCGGCAGCGGCACCGGAGGCCAGGGCGGCGCCCCCACCCCGGGCACCGATGGCACCGGAACGGGTACAGGAACCGGCACCGGCACTGGCACCGCGCCAGGCGGCACCGGAACCGGTGGTTCGGGAACGGGCGGCGCAGGCACCGGCTCCGGGACGGGCGGCGCAGGCACGGGTTCCGGCACCGGCGGTGCGGGCACGGGTACCGGCGCGCCTGCCGGCACCGGCGGTACAGGCGGCTCGGGCTCCTCGGGTGGCAGCGGTAGCGCCACCGGCGGCTCCAGCGGCAGCCAGTGATCCCCTCGCAGCAACCACGCCTCCTCGCGTGGTTGCTGCGCCTGCCGAAGCAGGCCCAACCAATTCATGGGCTTCCCCCGCGTTCTAGTCGATGCCCACTGCCAGTGTTCGGGCCTCTGCCGCACAGTCGCGACCGCTGCCCAGACCCTGGGTGCGCACGGTTGCGAGTTCCTTTCGGGCCATGGCGAAATCAGCCTGGAAGGTCGGATCGCTGTGCAGGCGTGCCACTGCGGTAGCACCAACCTCACGCCCCTCACGGATATCGCTGTACCAGTGCACGTTGCACACCATGCGGCTCTCCGAATAGGCCCGGCCACGGGTCCAGATGGCGTCGGCATGTTCCGGAGCCAGTTCGCTCAGCACCAGAGCCCAGGCCCAACCAATCGCGCTATGCCCGGATGGATAGGAACCATCCTTGGCCAGCTTGGGCTCATCCTCCGGGGTGCAGCTGGGCTGCTGGTTCAGCACGAAAGGACGAGTGCGGGTGTAGCGAGTCTTGGCGCTGTAGGTCGCCAGGCCGGCGTCGGCCAAGGTCCGGCGCAGGAGCCTGTACAACGCCGGTGTCTGCTGCTCGCTGATGGGCGCATCCAGGGCACAGGAAAAGGTCCCGGCGGCAGCGGGGAACTTCAGGTCGGCATCGCGGATAGCCAGCTCCCAGCGCGCACTGCCCCGCAAGGCCTGGCTTTTTTCAGCCAACGCCTGGTCCAACAGGAACGCCGGTGTGCCCGCAGCAGGCGGTGGCGGTAGCAGCGCCAGGCTGTTGGGCAGGTCTTCCTTCTGCAGGTAGCCCACCAGGTAACCCGGGCGGAATTCCGGGATCGCTTGCTCCGGGTCGGCTTGCCTGGCTTCGCTCGGGTTGATGAGCGACAGCAACAACAGGCTGGCCAGACCGTTCGATACGTAACGTTGCATAGGGATAGCCTCTTTATATTTATAGGTGCGAGCCATTGCAGTGGCTTCGTTATTGAAACGCCGAATTTAATTACCGGATGACCCACGAGTAGTTGAACATCAGCCGTGTATCGTTGGTGTCGCGCTGGAAGTTAACGGCGTGATTGGAACGAAAGACCGCACTGCGCAAGCGAACACTGAAGTCCTTCAGCGGGCCGTCCTGCACGACATAGCGCAGTTCATTATCCAGCTCCCAGGACTTGCCGATCTTGCGAGCCCCGATGATCTCGGCATGGTCGCCGAACATATAACGGCTATTGAGACTGAGGCCGGGTAATCCCAGGCCGGCGAAGTCATACCCGTAGCGCAATGCCCAGGAACGTTCCTTGGCATTGGCGAAGTCGCCGAGTATCGACAGGTTGATCAGGTTGGCATCCGAGCCCAGGAGGTAGGCGTAGCCGGTATCCCCCATCATCCGCTGGTAGGCCACGCCGAGACTGTGGCCGGCATTGGCATACCCCAGAAACCCCTGCAGGGCCCGGTTGTCGATCTTGCCGCCCCTGGAGCCGCCATGGTCACGCATGAGGCTCAAGCGCAGATCGCTGCTCAGGACTCCGGCCCCCAGGGCGCCTTTATGGCTCAGGGCGAAGACCTGCTGGCGGTAGATATCCTCCAGTTGGGCGATATGGTAACGACCCAGCCAATGCGCCTGGAATCGGTAGTCGAGCCCGGCCGTGTCGAAGTGCTCCGCCGTCGCGCCATGCCCCTGGAAGCGCCGGTTCAGGGTGTTCAGCCGCAATGGCGTGTACTGCGTGGCATTGCGCTGCATGACCCGGCTCAAACGCCCTGCCGTCAGCTCCAGGTTCTCGAACTCGGCGGAGGTCAGCAGCCCGCCTTCGAACAACTGCGGGAACAGGCGGCCATCGTTGGGCTTGAGTGTCGGCAGGACCGGCGGCGCGAATGCCCCCAGCTTGAACTGGGTCTTGCCGGACTTGATCTTCCCGGCCAGGGCCAGCTTCGAATAGTCATCCTTCGCACGGCCATTGCGGTTCACCTGCAGCAACCCGGTACCGGTACGCCCCGGCGCCGAGTCCAGCTTGACGCCGAGCATGCCGATGGCATCGACGCCAACACCCATGCTGCCTTCGGTGAAGCCCGAGTCCAGGCGCAAGATGAAACCCTGTGCCCACTCCTCACGGTCGGCAGCACGGCCCTCGCGAAAGTCACGGTTGAAGTAGTAGTTGCGCAGGTCCAGCCGAGCGCTGCTGTCGTCGATCAGATCGGCCGCTGCCGGCGTGGCCACCACCCCTGCGCACAGCAGGATCGAGTAATTGCGTATTTGAAGTGGCAAGCATCTTGAAAGCATTGCATCGTCCTCTTTTATTGTTGTTCTTGGAGCAAGGCGACGTGTGGCGTTTCATTGGAGCGTTGTGGGTTTATTCGTTTGCGCGGCAAGTGCAAGTGCAACTCTGGCCCGGCAATTTCCAGGTCATTAATAAGATTTTATTTACCGCATGACGCCTTGAACTGACGAAGCCGAGGCTAAAGTGCAGGCAGACTTAAACAAGGACCATCAGACCCATGAATGAGGTGCTACTTGAACCAGCCCAATAATTACCTGCCCGCGCCAGGCAAGTGTCATATCAGTGGAATATCCAAGTGATCTTTTATTGCGAGCGCTGTAAGTAATTTAAATTCTGCTGTAAGAACTTACTTACTTGGAAAAGCCCCGTTAATTGTCTGCTTATTCATAGGGGGCAGTGTGAGTCCTGGCACGAGAGGACTGCGTGTAAAAACGGTGTCAGTGCAGCGAATGATGGCGAAATACTAGCCATCGTCATTCCTTCCCTTTAGTCTCCCTCCACCCGCACCCACCTTCCCTTCCTGCGGGCCCTTCGAGGACTCACCATGCAGCGGACCCTGGCTATCGCCCGCAAACTTTCCCTGTGCCTGGCATTCGGCCTGGCCGCCACCCAGGTGCACGCCGCCGGCGCCCTGGCCATCGACAGCAACCAGGGCCTGCAATACGGCTTCGCCTATGACTACCCGGACCTGTCCCAGGCCCAGGACCGTGCCCTGAGCGAGTGCGGCAGCAACTGCGAAGTGGTGCTGAATTTCGAAAGCGGCTGCGCCGCCTACGCCGCCGACCAGGTCAATGGCTCCACCGCCTATGGCTGGGGCGCCGACTTCAACGCCGGCAACGCCCAGTCCCGCGCCATTTCCGAGTGCCAGGATCGCGGCGGCAACGCCTGCCTGGTGCGCAGCTGGGGCTGCAACAGCGAGTGATCGCCGGGGCGCCGCCGGCTGGCCCGGCGTGCGCCCACCGCCCACTTTCCGGTTATTCCTGCCCGCACGGCCCTGCGGCAAAACGCCACGAGCGGCCACTCCCGAGCGGCCCATCGACCTGCTAAAGTCGCCGCCCATGAAATTCACCCGCACCGAACGCCCGCTGATCGCCTGGATGCTCTACGCAAGCGTCCTGTTCAGCCTGTTCGCCTGCGGTATTCACCACGGGCAGATGAGCGGCCTGGCCCTCAGCGGCCTGGGCGGTGCCTTCTGTTCGGCCACCGATGCCGAAGGTGCCGGGATCGACGACAGCGGCAAGCAACTGCCCCAGCTCGCTTCCCAATACAGCTGCCCGCTCTGCTCCTCCTTCGCCCCGGCCATGGCCCTCTGCAGTATCGGCTGGCAGATCGACGCCTTCCTCGGCGTGCCCGCGACACCAGTCGAAGCCCACAGCTGGCCGCAACCGCCGCCGCGCGAACTCTGGCCCTCCCTCAACCCCCGCGCCTCCCCCGCCTCTTCCTCCCTCGCCTGACCACTCGGCGCCTTCGCGCCGGATCACCTGTGCACGCTCGACTAGGAAGAGCCGATGAACCCGAAAAACACCTGCCTGGTGCTGCTGGCCTGTGCCTGCTCGCCCGCCTACGCCCAACACGCCAGCAACGCCCTGGAACTGCCCGCCAGCACCATCAGTGCCGCTGGGGAAAAGCCCGGCCTTGATCTCGACGCCGCGGCCGAAGGCACCTCGCGCCTGGGCCTCAGTCCCCGCGAGAACCCCGCCTCGGTGGCCATCGCCGACCGCGAGAAGATCGAGCGCATCGGCGCGCGCAACTCCCTCGATGTCGCCAACGCCCTGCCCGGCGTCAACGCCTCGGCCCCGCCCGGCTGGGGTGGCTACGTCGCCTACCGAGGCTTCAACGGCGCCCAGGTCAACCAGCTGTACAACGGCATCAGCCTGCAATACACCAGCGCCAACCGCCCGGTGGACGCCTGGATCTACGACCGCGTCGAGCTGATCGGCGGCCCCTCCTCCTTCCTCCACGGCAGTGGCTCGGTGGGCGGCAGCCTCAACTACGTCACCCGCCTGGCCAGCCGCGAGAACAGCGGCGAGGCGCGCATCCGCTATGCCCGTTTCGACGACCGCGAGGTCTCCATCGGCATCAACCGCGTGCTCAACGACGGCCCCGGCCCGCACCACTACGCCCGCCTCGACTACAGCCGCAACGACAGCAACGGCTACATCGACCGCCAGGAGCGCGGCGCCGGCAACTTCGCCTTCTCCCTGCTCAGCGACCTCACCGACAACCTCTCCCACACCCTGGCCATCGAATACCTGGAAGAGAAGGAAGACAGCCCCTACTGGGGCGCGCCGACCCTCAACCCCAAGGCCGGCGAACTGAAGATCGACCGCCACGACCGCTTCTCCAACTACAACGTCGAGGACGGCCGCTACGAGCAGCGCACCCGCTGGCTGCGCTCCATCACCGACTACCGCTTCGATGACGCCAGCAGCCTGCGCAATACCTTCTACCACTACGAAGGCCAGCGCGATTACCGCAACCTCGAGACCTACCGCTACACCGCCGACAACAGCGCCATCCAGCGCACCGGCGCCTACCTGCAGCGCCACGACCAGGAGCTCAACGGCAACCGCGTGGAGTTCCTGCACAAGGGCGAACTGTTCGGCCGGGCCAGCGACTGGGCCTTCGGCCTCGACTACAGCGTCAACCAGCAGGCGGTCTACCCGCGTTCCTCCTCGGCGATCTTCGACACCGTGCAGCCCGGCGCCTTCGACCCCGGCCACTTCGACGACATTCCCGGCATGGCCGCCGGCCTGGTCAAGGCGCGCAGCAACGAGGTGAAGACCACCTCCGCCTTCGCCGAGAACCGCCAGCAGCTCACCGACGAGCTGGCCCTGGTCACCGCCCTGCGCTACGACCACATCGAGCTGGACGCCACCAACCACGGCGCCGTCAGCGCCAGCGCACCGGCCGCCTTCTCGCGCCGCTGGGACGCCGTCACCGGTCGCGCTGGCCTGGTCTGGCAGTTCACTTCCGACGCCAACCTCTACGTGCAATACAGCACCTCGGCCGAGCCGCCGGGCGGCACCCTCACCGGCGCCAGCTTCACCCAGGTGCGCGACTACGACCTGAGCACCGGCCGCCAGGTGGAGGTGGGCAGCAAGCTGGACTTCGACGAAGGCCGCGGCTCGGCCACCGTCGCCGCCTACCGCATCGTCCGCAAGGACTTCCCCATCAGCGATGCCACCAACCCCAACAGCACCATCCAGGCCGGCCAGCAGACCTCCGACGGCATCGAGATCGCCGCCTCCTACCGGCTCACGCCCACGCTCACCGCCGAAGGCAATTTCGCCTGGGTCGACGCGCGCTTCGACGAGTTCAACGAGGTGGTCAGCGGCGCCAATGTCTCGCGCAAGGGCAAGACCCCGGTCAACATCCCCGACCGCCTGGCCAACCTCTGGCTCAGCTACGAGCTGACCGAGGACTGGCGCACCGGCGTCGACGCGCGCTACGTGTCCTCGGTCTACGCCAACAACGCCAACACCCAGTGGGTGCCCTCCTACACCCTCTACGGCGCCTTCGTCGAACACCGCCTGAGTGCCGACACCAAGGTCACCGCGCGCCTGCGCAACCTCACCGACGAGGTTTACGCACGCTTCATCCACCAGACCGGTGCGCAGTACTACCTGGGCGAGCCGCGCAGCCTGGAACTGGCCCTGGACATGCGCTTCTGAGGGCCGCCGGATGAAACGCCACCTGTACCTCTGGCACCGCTGGCTGGGCATCGGCCTGTGCCTGTTCATGGCCCTGTGGTTCGTCTCGGGCGTGGTCATGCTCTTCGTCGGCTACCCCAAGCTGACCCAGGCCGAGCGCCTCGCCCCGCTGCCGCCCCTGGCGGCGGGCTGCTGCGTCGAGCCCGCCGTGGCGCTCGCGGCCAGCGGTCGCAGCGAGGCCCCTTCGAGCCTGCGCCTGGTCAGCATCGCCGGCGAGCCGCGCTACCTGCTCGGCTACCGCGACGCCAACCTGGCGGTGGACGCCCGCGCCGGCAGCCTGCTGGCCGCCCAGGGGCCGCTGCAGGCCCTGGCCGGCGCGCGCAGTTTCAGCGGCGCCGAAGCCCATTACCTGGAAGGGGTGGACGAAGACCTGTGGAGCCACAGCCGCGCCCTGGATGCCGACCGCCCCCTGCACAAGGTGCGGGTGGACGACGCTGCCGGCAGCCTGCTCTACCTGTCCTCGCGTACCGGCGAGGTGGTGCGCGACGCCGGGCGCATGGAGCGCGCCTGGAACTACCTGGGCGCCTGGCTGCACTGGCTCTACCCGCTGCGCGGCGGTGTGCTGGACGGCCTCTGGGCCAACATCGTCATCTACCTGTCCCTGGCGGCCACGGCGATGGCCGTGCTGGGTGCGGTGGTCGGGCTGCTGCGCTGGCGTTTCTCCAAGCCTTATCGCAGCGGCTCGCGCTCGCCCTACCCGAGCGGCTTCGCCCGCTGGCACCACCTCACCGGCCTGGGCTTCGGCCTGTTGCTGATCGCCTGGATCTTCAGCGGGCTGATGTCCATGCGCCCCTGGCACCTCACCGAAGGCCGCTCGCCCCTCACCGCGCGGGATTTCCAGGGTGGCGAGCTGCGTGGTGATGCCTTCCATGTGGGCGTGAGCGAGGCCCTGCAACGCTTCCGCGACGCCGGCCTGGAGCCGGTGGAGCTGCAATGGAGGATGCTAGGCGGCACAGCCTACCTCGGCGCCCTGGACGCCCGGGGCGACAGCCGCGTGCTGCCCCTGGCCAGCACAGGCCCGGCCCTGGCGATGCTGCCACGCAGCACCCTGGAAGCCGCCGCGCCGCAGCCCGTGGCGCAAGCCGACTGGCTGGAAGCCTACGACGCCTATTACTACCCCCGGGGCGAAGCCAGCATGTACGGCGGCCAGCCGAAGCGCCTGCCGCTGCTGCGCCTGGCCTTCGACGACCCCGGTCACAGCTGGGTGCAGATCGACCCCTACAGCGGCGCGGTGCTGGATGTGCTGGACGACAACCGTCGGGTCGGGCGCTGGCTGTTCAACCTGCTGCACAGCTGGGATTGGCAGCCGCTGCTGGAACGGCCGTGGCTGCGGGAGGTGCTGATCATCGCCTTCAGCCTCGGTGGCCTGGCCATCAGCGTCAGTGGCGTGGTGATCGGTTGGCGCCGGTTGCGCCCCAGGCGCAGGCCGGTGCGTTCCCGCTTGCCTGCGAGGGCGACTGCGCGTCAATCGTGACGCGCAGGCCGCTCATCCCTGACGAGCGGTCATAAAACCACCACCCCGGTGCAGCGCCCGAAACTCGTGGCCTGCCCCCATCCGCACCCAGGTTATCCACAGAATAATCCACGGTTTCTGTGGGTAGCACCGGGTTGCACCGCGTTCCTGAGCGGGGGCCGTAGCCTGGGCTTCAGCCCAGGGAAACAAACCGGCTCAAGCGCTCAAGCGCCCCCGCAGCCGCCCGAGCATCCCCAGCAGGCTGCCGACCTTCTCCCGCTCACGCTCCTCGCGGGGCGCTTCGGCCTTGCGCGCCAGGGCCTGCTGCGGTTGCGTGCGCCAGGCCTGGGCCTGTTCGGCAGCGGCCTTGAGGCCCTTCTCGAACAGCCCACGGCGGATGGGTTTGGGCAGGTAACGGAAGATCTGCGCCTCGTTGATCAGCTTGAGCAGCGCCTGGGTATCACGGAACGGCGTCACCACCAGGCTGAGCAGGCGCGGGTGGGCCTGGGCCAGGGACTTGAGCAGCGGCGCGGTGTCTTCCCCGGCGAACGTCAGGTCGCCCACCAGCAGGTCCACCGGCTCGTCGTTGAGCAGGCCCACCGCCTCGGCCAGGTTGCGCGGGCGCAGCAGGCGGTGGCCGCCGCCCATGCAGAAGTCGGCGACGCTGGCCAGGGTTTCCGGGTCGTCGTCCAGCAGCAGCACGCTCAGCGCGACGGCCGTGCTGGCAGCCGGCGGCGCGACCGGGCCCGGCACCTGGCGCCCGGCGATCTCCGCCGCCTGGCGCAGGGTGAAGGCCATCTCCTGCGGGTCCCAGGGCTTGGTCAGGTAGCGGAAGATGCCGCCGCTGTTCAGCGCTTCTACCGCCGCATCCAGGTCGGAGTAACCGGTGAGCAGGATGCGCAGGCAATCCGGGGCCATCTCGCGCACCTGGGTCAGCAGCTCGGCGCCGCTCATCTGCGGCATGCGCTGGTCGCTGACGACGATATGCACCGGCTCCCTGGCCAGGCGTTCCAGGGCACGCAGCGGGTCGCTCTCGGTGAGCACCTCGTAGTCACGGCGGAACTGCATGGCGAGGCTGCGCAGGATGCGCTCCTCGTCGTCGATGAACATCACGCGGATAGGCGAAGTCATGGGCTCAGGCGCTCCGTTTCATTTCACGGGCCTGCACGCGCGGCAGGCGGATGAGGAAGCGCGTGCCGCGCCCCACTTCAGAGGCCACGCGAATGCTGCCGCCGTGGTCCTGGATGATCTTGTAGCTGATGGACAGGCCCAGCCCCGTGCCCTCGCCCACCGGCTTGGTGGTGAAGAAGGGGTCGAAGATGCGCCGCACCACGTCCGGGGCCATGCCGCAGCCGCTGTCCTGCACCGAGATGCACACCCAGTCCGCCTCGGCCCAGCTCTTGAGCTGGATGCGGCCGAAGCCGACCGTGGCCTGGGCGGCGTTGGTCAGCAGGTTGAGCAGCACCTGGTTGATCTGCGACGGCGCGCAGGCCACGCGGGGCAGTTCGCCCAGTTGCTGCTGCACCTCGGCCTTGTCCTTGATGTGGTTGCGGGCGATCAGCAGCGCGCTGCGGATGCAGTCGTTGAGGTCCACTTCCTCGCTCATGGCGCGGTCCAGGCGGGCGAAGTCCTTGAGCCCGGCCACCAGCTCGCCGATCTGCTCCAGGCCATAGAGGGTGTCGCCATAGAGCTGGCGCAGGTCCTCGGCCAGCAGCTCCGGCGCCACCTGCTCGCGCATCGCTGCGGCGGCGTCCAGGGCATCGCCCAGGCGCTGCTCGTCGCAGTCCGGGTCACGCAGGCAATCGGCCAGGGCCGCCTGGCTGCGGGCCAGTTCGGTGAGCGGCGCGGTGAGCTGGTCGAGCAGCTGCACGTTGTTCTTCACGTAGCCCAGCGGGGTGTTCAGCTCATGGGCGACGCCGGCGACCATCTGGCCCAGGGAGGCCATCTTCTCCGACTGCACCAGCTGGGCCTGGGATTCCTTGAGGTCCACCAGCGCCTTGCGCAGCACCTGGTTGCGCTGGGCGATGCGCAGCTCCATGGCCTTGAGCAGGTCGAGTACGGTGCCCAGGCCCTGGTAGCGGCCCTCGCCGTCCACCAGGATGAAATCCTCGGTGATGGGGTACTGCAGTTCGGCTGTGATCTGCTTGGCGGCCTGCTCCAGGCTCATTTCCAGGCTCAGCACCAGGGGCGTGGCATTCATCACCTCGCTCACCGGGCGGCGGCCCCAGAGATCGCGACCGAAGCGCTGCATGAAGATGTCCTGCAGCGTGTAGCGGCTCACCAGGCCCAGCGGCCGGGCCTCGGCGTCCACCACCGGCAGGGAGAGGAAGGTCTTGTGTTCCGGGGTCAGCAGCCGGTCGGCCACATCGCTGATGCTCATCGCCGGTTCCAGCCCCGCAACGGGTTTGAGCAGGCGCGCCAGACTGCTTTCGGCTGCCATGATCCAAGGCTCCTTCCACTGAGAATGGGCGCCATTCAAGCAGTGCCAGGTTGCCATCATGTGACAGCTGTCTCATTTCCCTTACACCTGGCCTCGCAGGCCGGCCGCCGGGTTCGGGCAGGGTGGACGACGCTCCACCCGTCCACCCTCCAGGCTCGCCGGCAACACCGCCGACTTTGTGTAGGGGCGACTTCAGTCGCCAAGCGGCGCGCAGCGCCGCCGCTCTCGTGTGCGAATTCATTCGCGATCGGACCTTCAGGCGATCACCCTCAATGGAAATCCCGGCTGCGCACATCCAGCCCTGCCAGCAAGGGCGTGAGGTCGTGCAGGCGGCGGGCGATGAGGTGGCGCACGCCGTCCTTGGTCTCCAGGCGGCCATCCACCTGGAGCATCTGCGAGCCCACCAGCACCCGCCGCTGGCGCACGGCGATGTCGTTCCAGACCACCACGTTGACCATGCCGAACTCGTCTTCCAGGGTGACGAAGATCACCCCGCTGGCGGTCTGCGGGCGCTGGCGGCCCTTGACCAGCCCGGCGACGCTCACCCCCTGGCCGTGCTCGGTGGCGGCCAGGTCCCGCGAGCTGCGGCAGCGGCGCTTGGCCAGGGCACCGCGCAGCAGGGCCAGGGGATGGGGGCCGAGGGTGGTGCCCAGGGTGTCGTAGTCGGCGTACAGGTCCTCGCCACGGCTGGGCAGCGGCAGGTCCACCGGCCGCTCCGCCTGCTGCGGCAGGCCGGCGAACAGCGGCAGCTCTTCCTCCACCGCCGCCACCGCCCAGCGCGCCCGGTGGCGATGGCCGGCCAGGCCACGCAGGGTGCCGGCATCGGCCAGGCGTTCACGGGCGCGGGCATCCAGGCGGGCGCGATGGCAGAGGTCGGCCACGTCGTCGAAGGCACGCAGGGCGCGGGCGGCAGAAATACGCACGGCCGCCTCCTCGTTGAAGCCCTTGACCATGCGCAGCCCCAGGCGGATGGCCAGGCGCCCGCGCGCATCGGGCTCCAGGTCGCAATCCCAATCGCTGTGGCGCACATCCACCGGGCGCACCTCGATGCCGTGGCGGCGGGCGTCCTGCAGCACCTGGTCGGGGGTGTAGAAACCCATGGGCCAGCTGTTGACCAGGGCACAGGCGAAGATCGCCGGCTCGTGGCACTTGAGCCAGCTGCTGGCGTAGGCCAGCAGGGCGAAGCTGGCAGCGTGGGACTCGGGGAAGCCGTAGCTGCCGAAGCCCTTGATCTGCTCGAAGATGCGCGCGATGAACTCGGGCTTGTAACCCTTCTCCAGCATGCGCTCGGTCAGGCGGATGCGATGGGGCTCCAGGCCGCCATGGCGCTTCCAGGCGGCCATGGAGCGACGCAACCCATCGGCCTCCTCGGCCGTGTACTTGGCCGCCACCATGGCGATCTGCATCACCTGCTCCTGGAACAGCGGAACACCCAGGGTGCGTTGGAGCACCGTCTGCAACTCCTCGGAGGGGTAATCCTCCGGTTCCTCCTTGTTCCGCCGCCGCAAATAGGGATGAACCATATCCCCCTGGATCGGCCCCGGCCGCACGATGGCCACCTGTATCACCAGGTCGTAGAACTCTTTGGGTCGCAGGCGCGGCAGCATGGCCATCTGCGCGCGGGACTCGATCTGGAACACACCGATGGTGTCGGCGCGGCTGATCATGGCGTAGGTGGCGGCGTCTTCCTTGGGCAGCTTCGCCAAGGTCAATTTCCTGCCCCGATGCCGCTCGATCAGCCCGAAGCAACGGCGCAGGGTGGTGAGCATGCCCAGGGCCAGCACATCCACCTTGAGCAGGCCCAGGGCGTCGAGGTCGTCCTTGTCCCACTGCACCACGGTGCGCTCGGCCATGCTGGCGTTCTCCACCGGCACCAGGGTGTCCAACGGTGCTTCGGAGATGACGAAGCCACCCGGGTGCTGCGACAGGTGCCGGGGAAAACCGATCAGTTCATGGGTCAGCGCCAGGACGCGGCGCATCACCGGGCTTTCCGGGTCGAAGCCGGCCTCCAGCAGGCGATCCACGGGCGGTGCGTGGTCGCTCCAGCTGCCGCAGCAATCGGCCAGGGCGTTGACCTGGTCCGGCGGCAGGCCCAGCACCTTGGCGATATCCCGCACCGCCCCGGTGCCGTGGTAGGTGCTGGCCACGGCGGTGAGTGCGGCGCGGCCGCGGCCGTAGCGGCGGAACACGTACTGCATCACCTCCTCGCGGCGCTCGTGCTCGAAGTCGACGTCGATATCCGGCGGCTCCTTGCGCTCCCTGGACAGGAAGCGCTCGAACAGCAGGTTGAAGCGGCTCGGGTCCAGCTCGGTGATACCGAGCACGAAGCACACCACCGAGTTGGCTGCCGAGCCGCGCCCCTGGCAGAGGATGCCTTTCGAGCGGGCGAAGCGGACGATGTCGTGCACCGTGAGGAAGTAGCTCTCGTAACCCAGCTCCTCGATCAGCGACAGCTCGTGTGCCACCGTCTCCAGCGCCTCCGGGCTGGCGCCCTTGGGCCAACGCTTGGGGATGCCCTCGGCCACCAGATGGCGCAGCCAGCTCACCGGCGTATGCCCCTCCGCCACCAGCTCGCGGGGGTACTGGTAGTTGATCTCGCCCAGATCGAAGCGGCAGCGCGCGGCGATCACCCGGGTCTCGGCCAGCAGCGCCGGCGGGTAGAAACGCTCCAGTACCGCCCGCGAACGCAGGTGCCGCTCGCCATTGGGGAACAGCCGCTGCCCGGCCTCGGCCAGGGTGCAGTGGTGGCGGATGGCGGTCATGCAGTCCTGCAGGGCGCGGCGGCCCCGGGCATGCATGTGCACATCGCCGGCCGCCACGGCGGGAATGCCCAGTTCCGCCGCCAGGGCCTGCAGGCGGGCCAGGCGGCTGGCGTCATCGGCGCCGCGGTGCAGTTCCACCGCCAGCCACAGGCGGCCGGGGAAGCACGCGCGCAGCCAACGGCCCTCCTCTGCGTCCGCAGCCTCGCCGGGCAGCCAGAGGGCCAGCAGGCCATCGAGGGCGTCGTCGAAATCCTCCGCCAGCAGGCGGTATTCGCCTTTCGCGGCGCGGCGCCGGGCCCGGGTGATGATCCGGCACAGGTGCTGGTAGCCGGCCAGGTTCTCCACCAGCAACACCAGGCGCGGGCCGTGCTCGATGCCCATCTCGCTGCCGACGATCAGCGGCAGCTCGCTGGCCTTGGCGGCCTGCCAGGCCCGTACGATGCCGGCCAGGGTGCACTCGTCGGTGATCGCCAGGGCGGCGTAGCCCTGCTGCTTGGCGCGCTCGAACAGTTCGGCGGCGCTGGAGGCCCCGCGCTGGAAGCTGAAGTTGGACAGGCAATGCAGCTCGGCGTACCCGGCGCTCATGCGAACCAGCCCAGCAAGGTGAAGGGGCCGAGTTCCCCGGCTGGGCACCAGGCCCAGGCGCGGCGGCCGTCGCGGGTTTCCAGCTGGTAATAGTCGCGGCGCTGGTCGGCGCCATCCCACCAGCCGGATTCCACCCGCTCCGGCCCAGCGAGGATGCGCGGCGCGAACTCGCGCAGCGGCTGGCCCTCGCGCAGCAGCCAGCCGGGCCGCGGCGGCCCCTGCAGCAAGGGCCCGGCCAGGCCATCCGCGCCCAGGCGCCAGGCATGTTCGGGGCGGTGGTCGGCGTGGGCCTGCAGGCCGCGCACAGCGTCATCCCCCAGGCGGGCGCGCAGGCGTTCGCGCAATTGCTCCCAGGGCAGGTTCTGCTGCGGGCGCGGGTCGAACAGCTCGCGGTGCTCGGGCACGAAGCGCGGCAGGTCACGGGCCTGCAGGCGCATGCCGCGCACCGGCGCCACCACCTGCAGCTGCTCCAGGCGGCCACGGGCCAGCTCGAAGAGCATCGCCGGGTCGCGCTCGGCCCCCAGCAGGCCCACCGGCACCTGGCTGTCCGCCTGGCTGGCGTGCTCCAAGTGCAATACGAAGCGCTGCACGCCGCTGTCGCGCCCGGCGAGAAAGGCGGCCAGGTCGGCGGTGAGGCGGCGCAGGGGGAACAGCAGCGCCTGGTTGGATTCCACCTCGAAGTTCAGCTCGATACGGCCATTGAATTCATCCGGCGGCAGGTAGCAGTCCAGGACCACGGCACGGCTGCCCTGCAGTTCGTCCAGGTGCTGCAGCACCCGCGCAGGGAAGCGCTTGGCCAGGGTTTCACGCGGCAGCGCCATCACCTGTTTCAGGCGGCGCAACCCCATGCGCCCCAGGGCCGTGACCACCTCGGGCTCGAAGCCGGCACGCTCCACCGGCAGGCGCTCCAGGGCCTCACGCAGGGCTGCGCCCTCCGCCACCGCCAGGCCGTCATGGGCGTTGGCCAGCATGCGCGCCGCCACCGGGTTGGGGGCCGCGACGATGCGATGGCGGAAGCCCAGCGCCGTCAGTTCCTCGCGCAGGCGTGCCTCGAAGCGCGGCCAGGGGCCGAACAGGCCAAGGCTGGAGGCGATCTCCACCAGCAGCACGCGGGGGTAGCGCAGGCTCACATGGGAGCTGAAGCCATAGCCCCAGGCGGCGAGAAAGCGCTGCCAGTGCTCGATCTCCGCGGCGTCGTACTCGGCCTGGGCGAAATCGCGGGTCAGCGCGTGGGCGGCGGTCAGGCCCATGCCCGCGCGCAGGCCCAGGGCCCGGGCGGCGGGGTTCACCGCCTGCAGCACGCGGCGCTGGGGCGTACCGGTGAGCAGCACCAGGGGCGCCTCGGGGTCGTCGCGGCGGCGCAGCACGGCGTCCAGGGCCAGTTGCGGCAGGAGGATGCAGGCCCAGCGCATGTCAGTGCCCCGCCAGGGCCAGGCTGGCGGCCGGCGCCAGGCCACCCCGGCACTTGAGCACCCGCACCCGGCCGGGGCCGTCGAGGGCCAGGCGCAGGGCCGCCGGCGAGGGGTTGTGCGCCTCCTGCTGGGGGCGATAGGCGAAGGCCAGGGTCTGCCCGGTTTCCGCCGCCACCTGCAGCCGGCGCAGGGCACGGTCATCCGCCTGGCGTGGCCAGCAGAGCACCGCGCCGCAGCTGCCCGAGCGCAGGCATTGCTCGGCGGCCCAGAGCCCATCGCGGCCCTCGGCCTCGATCAGCACCAGCCAGCGCAGGTCCACCCCGGCGGCCTGCCAGGCCTGGGGATACGGCAGGTACGGCGCGCCCACCAGGGCCACGCGCTCGGCGCTGGCGGTGAGGCGCGCCAGGGTCGGCCAGAGCAGTTGCAGCTCGCCCAGGCCGGTGCCCGGCACGAGGATTTCGCTGAGCGCGGACTCCGGCCACCCGCCCGCCGGCAATGCCGCATCCAGGGCCGCATGCCCGGTGGGCTGGGCACCGCTCGGCTGGGTGCTGGCCTGGCCTTTCCAGACCCGGCGCTCGTCCAGCAGCGCATCGAGGGCGACCACGGCGCCCATCAGGCGTCGCTCCGGCTGGAAGCGCCCGTTACGGCAAAGGGAAAGGAGGCAGGCATGAAGGGCTCGGCATGAATAACTGTATTTATATACAGTAATCCAGTCCTATTCCTACGGCAATGCACGCCACTTACCGTAGGACGGGCGGCCCACCCCTGGCGCGAATGCCCTGTACGAAAAGTAAGCGGAACCGGAGGAAAGGCTAACGGGGCGCCAATGCCTTGGGATAGCCTAGGCGCTCACGGCATGCAGGATGAGCCCGTCGATGCAGCAGCCCCACGAAAGCGCCACCGGCCTCGAAGACGCCGACCAGCGAGCCCTGGTGCGGCTGATCTTCAGCTCCACCGCCCTGACCCTGGCGTGCTTCGCCGTGCTGCAGTTCATTGCCGGCAACATCGTTCTGTCGCTGCTGGAAATGGCCACCGCCGCCCTGCTCGGCTGGGCCTGCCAGCGCATCCGCCACGTCCAGGTCCTCACGCCCTGGCTCTATGCCTATCTGCTGCCCACCTTCAGCTTCCTCATCTACATCATCGTCATGCCCGACGCCTCGCCCACGGCCTTCGTCTGGATCTACCTGATCCCGGTGCTCTCCTACCTGCTGCTGGGCAAGCTACGCGGCTTTCTCCTGGCCATGCCCTATCTCGCTGTGGCAGTCATCGCCTACCTGCTGCGCTTTCCCCCGGCGGCCGACGCCAAGGGGCTGATCGACCTGGGCAACGCCATGCTCTGCGGCCTGCTGATCATGGCCTTCGTGCACATCTACGAGGCCCGCCGCGCCATCGCCCATGCCCAGTTGCGGCGCCTGGCCCACAGCGATGCGCTGACCGGCGTCGCCAGCCGCGACTTCTTCCAGCGCGCCCTGGAACGCAGCATCGAGGAAGCCACGCGAGGCGGGCTCGGCCTGGTGCTGGTGGTGCTGGACGTGGACGACTTCAAGCAGGTCAACGACCGCTGGGGCCACGATGCTGGCGACCAGGCCCTGCGGCACATCTGCCAGCGCCTGCAGCAACGCCTGCGCGCCACCGACCTGATCGGCCGCCTGGGCGGCGAGGAGTTCGGCCTGCTGCTGCGCGAAACCAGCCGCGACGCCGCCGCGCACCTGGTCGAGGCGCTGCGTCTCGACCTGCAGCAGTCACCCCTGCACTACGGCGAACAGGTGATCCCCCTCTCCGCCACCTTCGGCCTGGCCGAATGGCAGGCCGACGGCCACAGCGGCGATGAGCTCTACCGCCGTGCCGACAAGCGCCTCTACCAGGGCAAGGCCCTGGGCCGCAACCGCCTGGTGATCAGCGACTGCGTGCCCTGACCCGCGCCACCCTGCTCCGTACCCTCCTGCCCCGTACTGCCCTTCCCCTACGTCGACCGGCTGCTTCGCGTGCTGATGTCCCCTGGCCACTTTTTCCATCCGCATAGCCAATTGTGGTGATGCGCGAACCGGCCCGCCTCACGAAGAATTCCCCCAAGAGCCGCCTCCAGCCCCACTGGGCCCGGACGGACAACGGCCAGCAGCCCCCTGCACAACTCCAAGACCCCAGGAAGCATCATGAAGCCCATCGCCCTGCGCAAAACCGTGCTTGCCCTCGCCATTTCCGCCGCCGCCCTTCCCGCCTTCGCCGACACCTTCTCGCTGAGCAACGGCCGCATCCAGCTGACCGGCCAGCAGTACTCGGCACCGGTGCTGATCAATGGCACCTACGATCCGGCACCCGACCTCAACCGCCTTGATGCGGTGGACCTGGTGGGTTCGGAATTCCATGACGGCCTGGTGTTCGACGCCACCATCCAGGTCGGCAGCAGCAGCGACGACCTGGTCTACGACAACGCCGACGCCGTGGAGCTGGACGGCAGCATCGTCCACGGCGACCTGGTCAACAAAGGCAGCCTCAAGGTCGAGCGCCTGTTCGCCATGGGGATGAACATCGACGGTTCCACCCTGTGGGCCAACCTGGTCAACCAGGGCAGCATCCAGGCCAAGGGCGCGCCCCACCAGTTCTCCGGCGAGGCGGAGCAGGTCGCCACCGGCATCGGCATCACCGAAAGCCAGGTCTGGGACCTGATCAACGACGGCAGCATCAAGGCCGAGGGCCTCCGCGCCAAGGGCCTGGCCATTCTCGACAGCGATATCGACGGCATCATCAACAACGGCACCATCACCGCCACCGGCAGCGGCTCGATCGGCGTGCACCTGGATGACGCCCGCCTCTGGAGCCTGGAGAACAACGGCACCATCCAGGCCGACGGCATCGCCATCGTCGTCGACAACGCCACCCAGGAGCTTTACATCGAGCACCACGCCGGCCTGATCAGCGGCGGCAACGCGGCCATCCAGGGCAATGGCAACCAGGTGGGCCTGTACTGGGACGGTGGCCGCATCAAGGGCGACATCCTCGGCCTCGGCGACTACGCCACGGTGGCGGGAAACGCCGAGTTCGACGGCGCCCGCATCGAGACCAGCGAATGGCTGGAAGTGGACGGCGGCAGCCAGGCCGCCAGCCTGGAACTGCTGCAGGCCCACACCGTGGTCGACGGCAAGCTCTATGTCGCCTCCAACGGCACGCTGGGCCTCGGCCTCGGCTCCACCACCCAGGCTGCTACGCCTGTGCTGCAGGTCACCGGCATCGCTGAATTCGACTCCGGTTCCCAGGTGCGCCTGACCGCCCGCAACAGCGACTTCAGCGCCAACGCCGCCGACTACGTGCTGGTCCAGGCCGGCACCCTCACCGACTACGGCCTCAGCGTCACCAGCACCTCCAGCCTGCTCAACGTCGACACCTTCGCAGTCAACGGCAACCAGTTGGTGGCCCGCGTCACCACCCGCAACCAGCAGCAGGTGGCCCAGCAGATCGCTGCCAGCGGCGGTTCCGGCAACGCCCAGGCCGCCGGCGGCACCTTCAGCCAGCTGGTGGTCAACCAGTTGGCCCAGAGCAACCCGGACGATCCGGTGCGCCAGGCCTTCATCGATGCCTCCAGCGACCCGGCGGCCCTCGCCCGTCTCGCCGAGCAACTGACGCCCGAAGTCAGCGGCGGCGCCACCCAGGCTGCCGTGGGCGGCCAGGCGCTGGTCAACAACGCCACCGGCAACCGCACCGGCAGCGGCCGCCAGGGCCTCTCTTCGGGTGATGCCCTGGCCCACACCGGCGCCTGGGTGCAGGCGCTCTACAGCGACGCCGACCAGGACCTGCGCGACGGCGTCGCCGGCTACAACGCCCACAGCCGCGGCATTGCCGTAGGCGCCGACGGCAAGCTCGGCGAGCAGCTGACCCTCGGCCTCGCCTACAGCTTCATCAACACCGACGTCAACGGCGAGATCGGCAACAGCACCGAGGTGGACAGCCACGCGCTGACCTTCTACAGCGGCTTCGAACAGGGCGACTTCTTCGCCGACGCCAGCCTCAGCTACGGCATCAACGACAACAGCGGCAAGCGCGACATCGCCGGCACCACCGCCAAGTCCGATTACGACAGCACCCTGCTGGGCCTCAACCTGCTGGCCGGCTACAGCCTGCACCCGACCCCCGGCCTGCTGGTGGAACCGCGCGTGGCCGCCCGTTACAGCCGCGTCGACATCGACGGTTACCGCGAGAAGGGTTCCTCCGCCGCCCTCAGCGTGGACGAGCAGCGCTTCGAAGTGGGTGAAGTCGGTGCCGGCCTGCGCCTGGCCAGCAGCCTGCCGCTGGGCCAGGGCACCCTGGAGCCGCAAGCCACGCTGATGGCCTACCACGACTTCATCGCCGACCAGGCCGCCAGCACCTCCAGCTTCGTTCTCGGTGGCACGCCCTTCATCACCAGCGGCGCCAGCCCGGCGCGCACCAGCTACGAGGCCGGCATCGGTGTCGACTACCACCTCGGCGCGGTGACCCTGGGTGCCAGCTACGATTACCTGGGCAAGGACGACTTCAACGCCGACACCTTCAGCGCCCGGGTCCGTTACGACTTCTGATGCCCAAACCCTCTACGCTCCAACTGCGCCGGTTGCGCGCCGCCCTGCTGCTGTTCGGCATGGCGGCGTGCGGCGCCTGCCAGACCAGCGCCCCCGGCGAGGCCCTGCAACGCCTCGCCCATGAGCGGGGCGCCAGCCTGCAGGACCTGGCCACCGCACCCTTCCCACTGCGCCTGGGTATCCCGGCGCAGCTGCCGGCCTCTGCACGGCTGCGCCTCTATATCGAAGGCGACGGCCATGCCTGGGCCACCGCCAGCCAGCCCAGCCTCGACCCCAGCCCGCGTGACCTGCTGGTGGTGCGCCTGGCCTTCGCCGACCCGGCCCCCAGCCTCTACCTCGCCCGGCCCTGCCAGTTCATCCGCGTGGACGCCTGCCAGCCGGCGCTGTGGACCGACCGCCGCTATGCGCCTGAAATCCTCGCCAGCCTCGACCAGGCCCTGGACCTGATCAAGGCGCGCTTCGGCAACCAGGAATTCGAACTGGTGGGCTATTCCGGCGGCGCAGCCCTGGCCCTGCTGCTGGCCAGCCAGCGTGACGACATCGCCCAGGTGCAGACCCTGGCCGGCAACCTCAGCCCGCGCCAGTGGGTACGCCTCAAGGGACTCAGCCCGCTGCAGGGCTCCCTGGAGCCCCTGGACGCCCCCCAGCGCCTGGCCCGCGTGCCGCAACGCCACTTCAGCGGCAGCCTTGATCCGGTGGTGCCGCCGCAACTCGCCCGGGACTATGCCGCCAGCCTGCCGGGTGCCGAATGCCTGCAACGGGTGGAGCTCGCCGGGGTCGACCACCACAGCGGCTGGGAGCAGGCCTGGGCGCTCTGGCGCGGGCGCTCCATCGACTGCGCCAGCCCTTCGGACGGCACCGCCCGCGCGATCCCCTAGACGCCCCTAGGGGCTTCCCCGATTTCGACGAAGCGCTTCACCTCCTATGGTTCCGGGTATCCATCCACTACCGGGACTTTGCCGTGCTGGCCTATTCCGTTCTCTGGTTCGCCCTCCTCCTCGGCCTCGCCGGCCTGGGGCTGGAGATGCCCTGGGTCGCGGGTGCCGGCATCGCCCTCGCCGCGGTCGCCGCCCTCCTCCTGCGCCCCCGCGCCCCGGCGGTGGTGGAAACGGCGCCGGTGGATGTAGCCCCGCCGCCCACCGATTGCCAGCCCCTGCTCGGCGCCGTGTTGCCCGCCTGGGACCAGAACATCGGCCAGGTGCGCCAACTGGTCAGCGGCAACGTCAGCAAGCTGTTCGAGCGCTTCGCCAGCCTGGCCCAGCGCCTCGACCAGACCCTGCAACGTTCGGAGAGCGTGATCGGCGGCGCCGGGGTCACCGACAACCTGCGCCAGGCCCAACAGCGCCTGGACGAAGTCACCACCGCCTTCCACGGCGCCACCGCCCACAAGAACGAACTGCTGGCCACCATCGGCCACCTCAACAGCTACGCCAGCGAGCTGCAGAGCATGTCCAAGCACGTTCAGGACATCGCCAGCCAGACCAACTTGCTGGCCCTCAACGCCGCCATCGAGGCGGCCCGGGCCGGTGACTACGGGCGCGGCTTCTCGGTGGTGGCCGACGAGGTGCGCAAGCTCTCCAGCCTCTCCGCCGAAACCGGCCAGCGCATGGTCGAGAAGGTCGGCGAGATCAACCAGGCGATCCGTTCCACCGTCAGCGCCGCCGAGGAACTCTCGGCCAGCGAAGAGAACAACCTGCGCTACCTCGACCAGGTGGCCGGCGACATCATGCAGGGCCTCAGCGCCAACCTCGACGAACTCACCGACACCTCCCGCGACCTGCAGCGCGACGCCCGCACCACCCAGGCGGACATCCAGGACATCATCGTCAGCCTGCAATTCCAGGACCGCTCCGACCAGATGCTCGACCACCTGCAGGGCGACCTGGAGCGCCTGCAACGTGCCCTGCGCGAGCAGGACCCGATCCTCGGCCAGCCGCAGCGCTGGCTCACCGAGCTGCGCCGGCAGTTCACCACGGACGAAGAGCGCACCGGCCGCCGCGGCCAGCCTGCGCAGAACAGCGAAGTCACCTTTTTCTGATCATTGGAGGCCACATGGCCAAGACCATCCTGATAGTCGACGACTCCTCGTCGATGCGCCAACTGGTGAAGATGACCCTCGGCGGCGCCGGCCACCAGGTCATCGAAGCCGTCGACGGGCGCGACGCCCTGACCAAGCTCAACGGCCAGAAGATCAACCTGATCATCAGCGACGTGAACATGCCCAACCTCGACGGCATCGGCCTGGTCAAGGAAATCAAGGCCCACAAGGACTACCGCTTCACCCCCATCGTCATGCTCACCACCGAAAGCGAGCAGAGCAAGAAGGCCGAAGGCCAGGCGGCCGGCGCGCGGGCCTGGATCGTCAAGCCGTTCCAGCCGCAGCAACTGCTGGCGGCCGTCGAAAAGCTGGTGGGCTGAGATGTTCAGCATCGCCTTCGACACCGCCGCCACCCCGGCCCACCTCGCCCTGGGCGGTGGCCTGACCATCTACGAGGTGGCCCAGGCCCACGGCGAGCTGCTGGCCCTGCTGGCGGCCAACGCGCGGGTCGAGGCCTGGCGCCTGGACCTCGCCGAGCTGGAAGAACTGGACAGCGCCGGCGTGCAGCTGCTCCTCGGCCTGCGCCGGCAACTGGTGCTGGCCGGCAACACCTTCGAAGTGGTGAACCTGCAAGGCGCCGCGCTGGAAATCGTCAGCCTGCTGCGCCTGGACGTGCTGCTGCCCGGTGAGCAACCGGCTGCGGCCTGAACGGAGGCGCCCCCATGCTCAATGGCGAACAGTGGAGCCAGCTGCTGCTGGGCTTCATCGAGGAAGCCCGCGACCTCGGCAAGCAGGCCGAGGAGTACCTGCTGCAGCTGGACCAGCAGCCCGAGGATGCGGCGGCCATCAACGGCCTGTTCCGCGCCATGCACACCCTCAAGGGTTCCGCCGGGCTGTTCTCCCTCACGCCCCTGGTGAGCTTCACCCACCACCTGGAAAACCTGCTCATGGCGGTGCGCGACGGCCAGCGCGCCCTCGACCCGTCACTGGTTTCGCTGATGCTGCGCTGCCTCGACGAAATCGTCTCGATGATCGCCCTCATCGACCCGGAAACCGGCGAGCTGCCGGTGGACGAACAACACCAGACCGAACTGCTCGCCGCCCTCGCCGCCCACCTGGGCACGGCTGCGCCGGCGGCCAAGGCGCCGGGTGAGGCGTTGCCGCCGGCCGATGGCAACGTCGCCGAAGACGGCGCCTGGCACATCTCCCTGCGCTTCCATGCCGACCTGCTGCGCAACGGCTTCGACCCCATCGCCTTCGTCCAGTACCTGGGCCGCCTGGGCGATGTGCTCAACCTCCAGGTGATCGACGACGCCCTGCCGCCCCTGGCCGAGCTGGACCCGGAAAGCTGCTACCTGGGCATGGAGATCGACCTCCTCAGCGACGCCGCCAAGGCCGAGATCGAGGACGTCTTCGAGTTCATCCACGACTTCTGCACCCTGCGCATCCTGCCGCCCAACAGCGCCCTGGACGACTACATCCGCCTGATCCAGGAACTGCCCGAAACCGACGAGCGCATCGGCTCCATTCTCGTCGCCAGCGGCCTGCTCACCGAGCATGAACTGGCCCAGGGCCTGGCCCTGCAGGCCGGTGCCGCCGAGCTCAAGCCGGCCCTCGGCGCGGTGCTGGTGGAGGAAGGCATCGTCGCACCGCAGGCGGTCAATGCCGCCCTGGCCAAGCAGAAGAGCTCGCGGGAGCGCAAGGTTCAGGAAAGCAGCCAGATCCGCGTCGCCGCCCACAAGCTGGACGAGCTGATCAACCTCGTCGGCGAGCTGGTGATCAGCGCCGCCGGGGCCCAGCTGCAGGCGCAGATGCATGGCAACGCCCTGTGCCTGGAAGGCGCGCAGACGGTCAACCAGCGTGTCGAGCAGATCCGCGAGGCGGCGCTGAAGCTGCGCATGATCGAGATCGGCGACACCTTCAACCGCTTCCACCGCGTGGTGCGCGACGTCAGCCAGCAGTTGGGCAAGGACATCCGCCTGGAGATCCGCGGCGCCGACACCGAACTGGACAAGTCGGTGATCGACAAGCTCGCCGACCCCCTCACCCACCTGGTGCGCAACGCCATCGACCACGGCATCGAGTCCGCCGAGCAGCGCCTGGCGGCTGGCAAGAGCGCCGAAGGCCGGTTGAGCCTCAACGCCTACCACGAGTCGGGGATGATCGTCATCGAAGTTGCGGACGACGGCCACGGCCTGAACACCGCGCGCATCCGCGAGAAGGCCATCGCCCGTGGTCTCATCGACCCCCAGGCCAACCTGCCCGAGCACGATATCCAGCGGCTGATCTTCGCCGCCGGCTTCTCCACCGCGGACAACGTCTCCGACCTCTCCGGCCGCGGCGTCGGCATGGACGTGGTGCGCAGCGCCATCGACGCCCTGCGCGGCAGCATCGAGATCGACTCGCGCCCGGGCCTCGGCTGCACCTTCCGCATCCGCCTGCCGCTGACCCTGGCGATCATCGACGGCTTCCTGGTGAGCCTGGGCGAGGAACACTTCGTGGTGCCGCTGGACATGGTCACCGAATGCCTGGAGCTGGAAGCCGGGCAACTGGCCGATGCCGCCTACGGCTACCTCGACCTGCGCGGCCGCCCCCTGCCCTGCATCGACCTGGCCGCGCATTTCGAACTGCCGGTGCAACGCGGCAAGCGCCGCAACATCGTGGTCGTCAGCCTCGGCCGCCAGCAGGCCGGGCTGATCGTCGACAACCTGCACGGCGAGCTGCAAACCGTGATCAAACCGCTCGGCCTGCTGTTCCAGCACCTGGAAGGCATCAGCGGCTCCACCATCCTCGGTTCGGGGCAGGTCGCCCTGATCATCGATATCGCCAGCCTGTTCCGGCACCTGCAAGGACGCGTCGATGCCGACGCGCGTACCCCGTCAACCCAACCGCGCCCCGACCTCGCGGGCTCGTAGGAGAACACCGCCATGCAATTCATCAGCAACCTGAAGATCGGCGTCAGGCTGATCGCCGGCTTCTCCCTGGTGGTGCTCCTGACCGCCGTCGTGGGGGTCCTGGGCATCGTCAACCTGGGCAAGGTCAACGACCTCTCCGACCAGATGTACAGCCGCGAGATGGCCGCCCTGGAAACCATGATGAGCGCCAACATGGACCTCATCTACATGGGCCGCCACCTGCGCAGCAACCTGCTGTCGTCTTCCCAGCAGGAGCGCGACGCCACCGCGGCGCAGGTCCACGAGGCGATGAAGAACCTGCACGAGAACCTCGACAAGGCGCGCGGCAGCTTCGACAGCGAGCAATCCCTCGCCAAGCTCGCCGCCCTCGACACGCAACTGGCCGAATACGAGAAAATCGTGCTGCAGATGCTCGAGGCCAACAAGAACGCCGCCCTGGCTCAGGGCACCGAGGCCACTGCACTGATGCCGCAGCTGCGCGCCCAGGGCAACGCCGCCGACGCCACCATCAGCGAGCTGGTGGTGCAGAAGAAAACCCGCGCCAAGGACGCCAACGACAGCATCACCGACATCTACTTGGGCTCGCGCACCCAGATGATCGTGCTGATCCTCATCGCCGCCGTGGTCGGCTTCGCCATCGGCATCCTCGTCACCCGCTCCATCTCGCGGCCGTTGAACCGCGCCATGGGCGTGGCCAACAGCCTGGCCGAGGGTGACTTGACGGTGAACGTCGAATCCGAGAGCCACGACGAGACCGGGCGCCTGCTGGCCTCCATGCAGCACATGACCGAGCGCCTGCGCAGCGTCATGGCCGATGTGCGCAGCGCCGCCGACTCGCTGTCCTCGGCCTCCGAGGAAGTCAGCGCCACCTCGCAATCCCTCAGCCAGGCCGCCACCGAACAGGCCGCCAGCGTCGAGGAAACCACCGCCTCGGTGGAGGAAATGTCCGCCTCCATCGCGCAGAACACCGAAAGCGCGCAAATCACCGACGGCATCGCCGGCAAGGCTGCCAACGACGCCGTGCAGGGCGGCCAGGCCGTGCGCGAGATGGTCCAGGCCATGAAGCAGATCGCCGACAAGATCGGCATCATCGATGACATCGCCTACCAGACCAACCTGCTGGCCCTCAACGCCGCCATCGAGGCCGCCCGCGCGGGCGACCATGGCAAGGGCTTCGCAGTGGTCGCCGCCGAGGTGCGCAAGCTCGCCGAGCGCAGCCAGGTGGCCGCCCAGGAAATCGGCGGCGTCGCCACCAACAGCGTGCAACTGGCCGAACAGGCCGGTGCGCTGCTCGACCAGATCGTGCCCAACATCCAGAAAACCTCGGACCTGGTGCAGGAAATCACCGCCGCATCCCAGGAGCAGACCACCGGCGCCGCGCAGATCAACATCGCCATGGGCCAGATGAACCAGATCACCCAGCAGAACGCCTCCGCCTCCGAGGAGCTGGCCGCCACCGCCGAGGAAATGAACGCCCAGGCCAGCCAGCTGCAGGAGCTGATCGGCTACTTCCGCCTGGACAACGGCGCCGTCGCCAACAAGCTGCCGGTGGTGCGCAACGACCGTGGCCCCGGCAACGTGCGCGAACTGCGCCGCGCGCCGGCACCGCGCAAACCGAACCAGCCGCTGGCCGACGAAGGCCAGTTCGTCAGCTTCAACTGAGGAGGCGGCATGAACGAAGCCAAGGCCATGGTGCCGGTGGCCCTGCCCACCAGCATCCAGCACCTGTCGTTCCGGGTGCGCCAGGCGCGCTACGCCCTGCCCATCGACCTGGTGCGCGAGATCATCGAATACGGCCAGGTCACCACCGTGCCGATGATGCCGCCCTTCATCCACGGGGTGATCAACCTGCGCGGCAACGTGGTGCCGGTGCTGGACCTGGCGGCACGCTTCGGCTTCGAGCTGAGCGTGCCGAACAACCGCACCTGCATCGTCATCATCGAACTCAACCTGGATGAGCAGCAGCAACGCATCGGCCTGGTGGTGGACGCCGTCGATGCGGTGCTGGACATCGAATCCGACAAGGTCGAGCAGGCACCGCCCTTCGGCGCCGGCATCCGCACCGACTTCATCGCCGGCATGGCCCGCGACGAGCGCGGTTTCACCATCATCCTCGACGTGCGCCGTGTGCTCTCGCTGGACGACATCCGCCAGCTGAGCCTCGCCCAGCAGGCCGGCTGATGCCCACCAGCCACCTGCCCAAGCTCAGCGACAGCGACTTCCGCCGCCTGCAGCAGATGATGCTGGAGGCCTCGGGGATCCGCATGGCCGAGCAGAAACGCACGCTGATGGCCGGCCGCCTGATGGGCCGCCTGCGCGCCCTCGACCTGACCAGCTACGGCGACTACATGAAGGTGCTCGACGACCCCGCCGGCCAGGAGGAGCGGCGCACGGTCATCGACCTGCTGACCACCAACGAAACCTACTTCTTCCGCGAGCCGCAGCACTTCAAGCAGCTCGGCGAATGGGTCACCCACCAGCGCCGCCCACTGCATCTGTGGAGCGCCGCCAGCTCCTCCGGCCAGGAAGCCTTCAGCATGGCCATGACCCTGGCCGAGAACGCCCGCACCCAGGACTGGTCGATCTTCGCCAGCGACCTCAGCCGCCGCGTGCTGGAAACGGCGCGCCTGGCCACCTACCCCATGGAGCAGGCGGAAAACTTCCCCACCGGCTGGCTCAAGCGCCACTGCCTCAAGGGCGTGGAGGAAAGCGAGGGGCTGTTCCGCATGAGCCAGGCCCTGCGCCACCGGGTGACCTTCGCCGAACTCAACCTGACCCGGCCGATCCCCAAGGAGATCGGCCCCTTCGACGTGATCTTCCTGCGCAACGTGCTCATCTATTTCGGCCAGGAGGAAAAGCGCGCCATGGTCGCGCGCCTGGTGGAGCGCCTGCGCCCGGACGGCCTGTTCTTCATCGGCCATGCGGAAAGCCTACATGGCTTCAACCTGCCGCTGCGTGCCGTGCGGCCTTCGGTATTCCAACGCACATGAGCCCGCTCAGCAAACCCGCCCCGAACCCGATCAAGGTGTTCATCGTCGACGACTCCGCCCTGGTGCGGCAGGTGCTCACCGCCTGCCTGGACAGCCACCCCGGCATCCAGGTCATCGGCCAGGCCGCCGACCCGCTGTTCGCCCTCGACAAGATGCGCAAGCAATGGCCCGACGTGCTGGTCCTGGACGTGGAAATGCCGCGCATGGACGGCATCACCTTCCTGCGCAAGATCATGGCCGAACGGCCGACGCCCTCGATCATCTGCTCTACCCTCACCGAAGCCGGCGCCGCCATCACCCTGGAAGCCCTCGCCGCCGGCGCCGTGGGCGTGTTCACCAAGGCCCGCCAGGGGCTCAAGGACAGCCTGCAGCAGCTCTCCGGCGACCTCATCCGGCAGATCGAACTGGCCGCCCGCAGCCGCCCCCACGCCATGCCGCGCAGCGCGCCACCGCCACCGCCGGCCAAGGCCGCGCCGGCAGCGGCGCCGGCCGAACCGGCGGCACGCCCCACCGGCTACGCCACCACCGACCGGGTGGTGGCCCTGGGCACCTCCACCGGCGGCACCCAGGCCCTGGAAGTGGTGCTGCGGCAATTGCCGGTGGACTGCCCCGGCATCGTCATCGTCCAGCACATGCCGGAGAAATTCACCGCCGCCTTCGCCCAGCGCCTGGACACCGTCTGCGAGATCGACGTGCGCGAAGCCCGGCACATGGACCGCGTGCGCCCCGGCCTGGCCCTGGTCGCCCCCGGCGGGCGCCACATGCAGCTCAAGCGCAGCGGCGCGCAGTACTTTGTCGAAGTGCTCGACGGGCCCCACGTCAACCGCCACAAACCCTCGGTGGACGTGCTGTTCCGCTCCGTCGCCCGCCACGCCGGGCACAACGCCCTGGGGGTGATCATGACCGGCATGGGCGACGACGGTGCGCGGGGCCTGCTGGCCATGCGCGAGGCCGGCGCCCGCACCGTAGCCCAGGACGAAGCCAGCTGCGTGGTCTTCGGCATGCCCAAGGAAGCCCTGCGCATGGGCGCCGCGCAAAGCACAGAACCCCTGTCGAAACTTTCTGAAGTGATCGTTCGCTACTCACGGGGGCAAACACCCGACAAGACCGCCGAAGCCGCTAAATAGAGGGCTGCAACCGCTGAAACGGGCCAGCAGGATACTGGCCCGGTGCTACCGTCCGTCCGGTCGATCCGGGCGAACCTTCGTGTCGGATGCTACTCCGTACCTGTAGGCCTGCTCTTTTTCAGGGCAGCCTGCACCTGGAGTAATGCATGACCGACGCGTTGCGCAAGGAGCGCCCATGACCTGTCGCCTGTTGCTGGCCGACGACCACGCACTGATCCGCGTTGGCGTCCGCGCCATGGTCAACGACCTGGAGGGTTACGAAGTAGTTGGAGAAGCGGAGGACGGCGAACAGGCCGTCGAGATGGCCGAGCGACTGAAGCCGGACATCATTCTCCTCGACATCTCCATGCACGGTGTGGATGGCCTTGAGGCCCTGCAGCGCCTCGGCACCCGCGTGCCCGAATCCCGCGTACTGATGCTGTCGATGCACACCGATGCCGACGTGGTGCTCTCCGCCCTGGAGAAAGGCGCCTACGGCTACCTGCTCAAGGACGCCGCCATGGTCGAACTGGCCCTCGCCCTCAAAGCCGTCGACCGGGGCCAGCGCTACCTCAGCTCGGCCATCGCCCAGCCGGTGATCGACCAGGCCCTGGCCCGCCAGCACGGCAGCGAAGACCCCGGCCTCACCCAGCGCCAGGTGGAGATCCTCCGCCTGATCAGCCGCGGCGCCTCCACCCGCTCCATCGCCGACGGCCTCGGCCTCAGCGTCAAGACCGTGGAAGCCCACCGCGCCCAGATCATGAAGCGCCTGGACATCCACGACGTCCCCGGCCTGGTCCTCTACGCCGTGCGCAAGGGCATCATCAGCCCGGACGACTGAACCCAGCCGCACGATGGTGAGGGCTGTGTAGGGTGGATGACGCTTTTTTCATCTACCAAACGGAGCTGCCGGCAACCTATGGATTGCCGCCGAGCCACAACGCCCCTCGACGCACCCTCGTAGGGTGGGCCGGGCGGCGCTCCGCTTCAGCCCACCGCTCCTCTTCCGCCGACTCGGTGTCCACGCGAGGTGCACGCGGCACACCCTACGGCGGGGCTGGCCACTGTTCGTCATTCCTGCAGGTGCGAATTCATCCGCAAAGCGGCTGCGCCTCAGCCCAGCCACGGCACCCGCCTCGTAGGAGCGAGCTCTGCTCGCGAATCCACGCACGCCGGATTCCCTCCTCCAGCGCATGGGTTTCGCTTCGCTCGCGGAACGCCGCCCGACGCATCCTGCGAAAGCCGCTGTTAGGAGTCGGTACGGCTCCGCTGGACGGCATCGCCCTGGGCCACCTCTTCATCCGGCCGCTCGCCGAAGGTGGCGCGCAACCAGCGCCCCACCTGGCACGCGGCCAGGGTGCGGGTGCTGCAGGCGCCGCTGTCCAGGGCCTGGCGCAGGGCGTCGATATCGGCGCCCTCGACATAGGCGATGGCATCGCCCATCTGCCGCGCATCGCCGAAGCCACCGGCCTTCATCTCCGCCAGCGCATCGGCGCGGCTCCAGCCCTGCACCACGGTGCGGTACATGGCCGCCATCAGGCCGGTGCGGTCGCGGCCGTGCTTGCAGTGCATCAGCACCGGCCCCTGGGCTTCGGCCTGGCGCAACACCCGCAGCACGCGGAGCACGTCCACGTCATCGACCCGGTCGGCATGCAGCGGAATGCTCACCCGGCGCACCTGGGCATCGCCCAGCCAATCGGCGTCGTTGTCCTTGATGAAACTCACCACCGTGCGCACGCCCAGGCGCTGCAGCTGCGGCAGGTCGCGGGCATCCGGCAGTGCGCTGCGGAACAGCGAGGGGGTCATGCGGTACAGGTTGAAGCCTGGGTCCAGCGACACCGCCCAGGCCTGGCGCGACAGCAAAGCCGCCGGCTCCGGAACCTGGGTATTGCCCTGGGCCAGCGGCACGGCCAGCGAAGCGACGGCCAAAAGGCCTGCGAAAAACAGCGAGAGTCGGGGTCCGGGCGTCATGGCGCATCCTCCAGAAGATGGCCATACCCTGGAGCAGCGCCCGTAAAGGCCGGATCAAGAAGACGTGAAAAATTTGTCGGCTGGGAATTTCATGGCCGTGTGCAGCCCCGCAGGATGGGTCGGGCAGCGTTCCGCGCAATCCATCAATGCGCTTCGAAGGCGAAGAAGGGCTTCGCGAGCAGAGCTCGCTCCTACGGTATCGGGGTGCTGGGTCGGTATGGAGATCCGGCGCAACCCGGCTTTTGCAGATGTCCGACAATCGCCACACCACGCCGGGCCAAGCTGATCTAGAATCAGCGACGGTCCCCACCGCAGTCCCGTACATGGATATCCAAAGCCGCACCCTGCTCCTGCGTTCCCTCCTTGCCCAGCTCAGCGAGGACGCCCCTCGTGATGCCTCAGTTCTGGAAGGCGACCCTGCCCGGGTCATGATCGGCTTGCGCGATCTCGCGGAGCTTGGCCTGATCAGCGGCCAGCTGTTGCATGGTGAGCAGAGCGACGGTCAGGGCCTGCTGTTGATCAGCGCCACCGAAATCACCCTCACCCGCCGGGGCGCCGCGTTCAAGGCCGAGCCCTGATTCCCCACCCTGCACAATGGCAGCGCAGGTAGTTTTTAGAGATACCCGTCAGTTGGCCGAAGACAGCTCCGTGCCCTTGCTCGCAGCCATCGACTCATAGGGACGGTTGTCGAACTGGCGGTACTTCTCCAGCCAGGCCGCATAGGCCTGGCCATCTCCCGCGTAGCTGCCGGTGCTGGAATAGCGCAGGCCATCCGACCCCACCAGGCGCCGCTCGATCATCGCCGGGTAGGCCGGGTGCTTGCTGGTTGTGAACAGGTACACCGCGCCGTTGCGCTCGTTCTTGACGATGGTCACCAGGTCCGATGACGAGTAGCGGATCTCCGGCAGCGCCAGGGCTTCATCGAAGGCGGCCTGCCACTGCTGCACGCTGATGGGTTCGGGGAGCGGCTGCACGGACTTCTGCTCGTCGGCCACGGTATCGCCCGCGCCGAACAGGCCGAGCAGCATTGCGAATAACTGGTTCATGGTCTTGCTCACCAGTGAAAGGGTCACAGAGGTTCAGAGGGAGGCTGGGCGAGGACGGTTCAGGGAAAATTCGCAGGCCAGGCACGCCGGGCCCTCCAGCCAGGCTGGAAGGGATGGCGCACAGCTAACCCGAAGCGCATGACGGAATGATGACCAGGTGCCACCCCACCGGCCTGGTGCTGAACTATTCCCCCCGCCAAGGTTCGATCTCTTCAGCGAGGCCGCGCCATTCGCGTGTTCCGCCGCCCCCGACTACACCCACAAGTACCCCATTCGGAGGACTGCCCATGTCCGCCCCCGGCGCCCGCCCTTCTCCCCTCGCCCGCCTGCTCGCCTTATTCCTGCTGCTGCTCGGCCTCGCGTTGCTCATCGGCGGCATCCGCCTGGTCTGGATCGGCGGCTCCTGGTACTACCCGCTCACCGGTGGCGCCCTGCTGGTGGCCGGCTTCCTGCTGTGGAACGGCCTCGGCGCCGGCCTGCTGGTGTTCGCCGTGACGCTGGCTGCCTCCACCGCCTGGGCGCTCTGGGAGGTGGGCCTGGACTGGTGGCAACTGGTGCCGCGCCTGGCCCTGTGGTTCGGCATCGGTGTGCTGTTGCTGCTGCCCTGGGCGCGCGGTGGCCTGGCCGGTGGCACCTCGCGGGCGAATAGCGGTGCGCTGCTGGTGGCGGTGCTGCTGGCCGGCGCCGTGGCCTTGCTCAGCCAGTTCACCGAGCCCCACAACCTGGAAGGCGAGATCGGCCGCGGCAACCCCCTGGCGGTGCAGAGCGAGCCGCCGATGCCGGAAGGCGACTGGCAGGCCTACGGGCGCAGCAACGCCGGCGACCGCTACTCGCCCCTGGGGCAGATCACCCCGGAGAACGCCCACAAGCTGGAGCTGGCCTGGAGCTACCGCACCGGCGACCTGCCCGGCCCGGACGACCCGCAGGAAACCACTGCCGAGAACACCCCGCTCAAGGCCAACGGCATGCTCTACGTGTGCACCCCGCACAGCCAGGTGATCGCCCTGGACCCGGACAGCGGCCGCGAGATCTGGCGCTTCGACCCGAAGATCAGCACCCAGCACGCCGACAGCTTCAAGGGCTGGGCCCACATGACCTGCCGCGGCGTCGCCTACCACCAGCAAGACACCCCCAGCGATGGCAAGCGCTGCGAACGGCGCCTGTTCCTGCCCACCGCCGACACCCGCCTGATGGCCCTGGACGCCGATGACGGCAAGCCCTGCGAAGACTTCGGCGACAAGGGTTCCATCGACCTCACCCGCGGCATCGGCAGCTTCACCCCGGGCGGCTACTACTCCACCTCGCCGCCCGGCGTCAGCCGCGACCTGGTGATCATCGGCGGCCATGTCACCGACAACGTCTCCGAGGATGAGCCCTCGGGCGTGATCCGCGCCTACGACGTGCACGACGGCCACCTGGTGTGGAACTGGGACGCCGGCAACCCTGACGACACCGCGCCGCTGCCCGAGGGCCGTACCTACACCCGCAACTCGCCGAACATGTGGTCGGTGATGAGCCTCGACGAGAAGCTCGGCCTGCTCTACCTGCCCATGGGCAACCAGACCCCGGACCAATGGGGCGGTCGCCGGACCAAGGCCTCGGAAACCTATAGCGCCGGGGTCACCGCCCTGGAGATCGCCACCGGCAAGGTGCGCTGGACCTTCCAGATGACCCACCACGACCTCTGGGACATGGACGTCGGCGGCCAGCCGAGCCTGGTGGACCTGCCGCCGCAGAAGGCCGGCGAGGCCCCGCGCCCGGCGCTGATCGCCTCCACCAAGCAGGGCAGCCTCTACGTGCTCGACCGGCGCACCGGCGAGCCCATCGTCCCGGTCAGGGAAACTCCCGTGCCCCAGGGCGCCGCCAAGGGCGACTTCACCGCCCCCACCCAGCCCATGTCCGCACTCAACCTGATGCCGCCGCCCCTGCAGGAGCGCGACATGTGGGGCGGCACGCCGATCGACCAGATGCTCTGTCGCATCGCCTTCCGTTCCCTGCGCTACGAGGGCATCTACACTCCGCCCTCCGAGCAGGGCAGCCTGGTCTACCCCGGCAACTTCGGGGTCTTCGACTGGGGCGGCATCGCGGTGGACCCGGAGCGCCAGATCGCCTTCCTCAACCCCAGCTACATGGCCTTCACCTCGAAATTGGTGCCCGAAGGCAGTGCCACCGATGAACCTGCGCGCAAGAGCGAGATCGAAGGCGTACAGCCGAACAAGGGTGCGCCCTTCGGCGCCCTGTTATCGCCGCTGCTCTCGCCCCTCGGCCTGCCCTGTCAGTCGCCGCCCTGGGGCTACGTCGCGGCCCTGGACCTGACCACCATGAAAGTCGCCTGGAAACACAAGAATGGCACCGTGCGCGACAGCTCGCCGATCCCCATCCCGCTGCCCATGGGCGTACCCAGCCTGGGCGGCAGCGTGATGACTGGTGGGGGCGTCGCCTTCCTCGCCGGCACCCTCGACCAGTACCTGCGCGCCTACGACGTGCGCAATGGCAAGCAGCTCTGGGAAGGCCGCCTGCCCGCCGGCGGCCAGGCCACGCCCATGAGCTACACCGGCAAGGATGGCCGCCAGTACGTGCTGGTGGTCGCCGGTGGTCATGGTTCCCTGCACACCCGCCAGGGCGACTACGTCCTGGCCTTCGCCCTGCCCAAGGAATGATCGATGCCGCGTAACGTCCCACTGCTGTTCTGCGCCATGACCCTGCTCGCCGGCTGTGCCGGCCGGCCCCCCGTCGACACCTCCCAACTGCTGGTGGGCTGCGCCGGCGAGGCCTGCCCCGGCATCCAGCGCTTCGCCTTCGACGGCACCCAGGGCCGGCTGACGGAGAAGCCGCTGCAGACCCTGGCCAGCGCCAACCCCTCGTGGCTGGTGCTCTCGCCGGATGCCCGCCAGCTGTTCGCCACCAACGAGAACCCGCCCAGGGGCCGCGACCCGGCCGGCCAGGTCAGCAGCTTCGCCATCGGCGAGGGTGACGAGCACAGCCTCACGCCCCTGAGCCAGGTGGCGACCAAGGGCGCCGAGCCTACCCATGCCAGCCTCAGCGAGGATGGCCGCTTCCTCTTCGTCGCCCACTACGGCAGCAAGCCCACGCCCGGTGGCAGCCTGGTGGCCGTCCCGGTCAGCGCCCATGGCACCCTCGGCCCGGTCGCCCAGCTGGTGCGCCAGCCCTTCTCCCGGCGCGGCTCGCAGCGCCAGGGCTCCTCGCACATGCACGCGGCGGTGCCGGCCGGCGATTTCCTCTTCGTCACCGACCTGGGTGCCGACAAGGTCTACGCCTACCGTTACGACGGGGATAAACCGAAGAAGCCGCTGCAGGCGGCCAAACCCGGCGCCTTCGCCCTGCCCAAGGGCAGCGGCCCGCGCCACCTGGTGTTCAACCGCAGCGGCAACCGCGCCTACCTGACCCTGGAACTGTCCAACCAGATCGCCATCCTCGGCCGCGACGAGGCCAAGCTGGAACAACAGGGCCTGATGGACCTGGACCCGCCCGGCGCCAACGCCGAGGGCGATCGCCGCCTGGGCGCCATCCACCTGTCGCCGGACGGGCGCTTCCTCTACGTCGCCCGTCGAGGCGTGGAGAACCAGATCGTGGTCTATGCGGTGAGCGCCGCCGACGGCAGCCTCAGCGAGGTGCAGCGCCACGCCAGCGGTGGCGATGAGCCTAGGGAATTCACCTTCGCCCCGGACGGGCGTTTCCTGCTGGTGGCCAACCAGAAGAGCGACAGCCTGGTGGTGTTCAGCCGCGACCCGCAAAGCGGCCTGCTGGTGGAGCAGGTGCAAAGGGTCAGCACCCCGGCCCCCAGCGCCCTGCGCTTCGTGCCCTGAGCCTCAGGCAGCCAGGCCCAGGCCCTGGCATTGCTGTGCACAGTCCTCACAGACTTGGGCCAGCCGCTGGCAGTGCGCCAGGTCATGGCGCCGGCATTCGGCGGCGCACAGCCGGCAGATACTCGCGCAGAACCTGCCGAAACCCACCACCTGGGCGCTCTCGCGCTCCACCAGCTCCTGCATCAGCAGGCAGCTGTCCGCGCATTCGCGGCTCAGCTCGATGCAGCGTTCCAGGTATTCCCCGCCCTCATCCAGGCGACTCGCGGTCACGCATTGCGCGCATTCGTCGGCGCACACCAGGCAGGCATCGGCACAGGCTTGGGCTTCGGCATTCATAGGCATCTCCAGGCAAGGGGCTCCTGTACTTCGGCCGCGCCGTGGCGCGGCGGTTCAGGAGATTTCTCTGCCTCATGGAACCGTCGGATTCGTAGCCCGGGCTTCAGCCCGGGGATGCGCTTTGTGCCTGGGGATGGTGCGTTGGGCGACTGAAGTCGCCCCTACAGTCGCCGCAAGCGCCACAAGAACGGTCGGGGCAATCCACCCGAACCCATCATCGGGCTCCGGGTCACTAACAGGGTCACCGCGATCCTGGAGGTTTCCCATGTTCGAAGACTGGCTGCCCTACCTGCCGCTGCCGGAGCTCAAGGCCCTGCTTACCGCCGCAGCGGTGGTGCTGATCCTCAGCCTGGTGGCGCGCGGCGTGATGCGCGTGCTGGTTCGCCTGGCCAAGCCGGTGCTGTTCCTGCGCGAACTGCTGCAGCGCGTGCGCCGGCCGCTCTACCTGCTGCTGCCCCTGCTGGGCCTGCAGACGGTGTGGAGCGCTGCCCCGGATGACCTGCTGTTCATCGGCGCCCTGCGCCAGCTTACCTCGATGGCCATCATCGGCACCTTCACCTGGCTTGGCCTGCGCGCCGTGGACGCAGTGCAACAGGTGATCCTGCTGCACAACCCGGTGGACATCAGCGACAACCTGCGCGCCCGCCGCATCCAGACCCAGACCCGCGTCTTGGTGCGCACCCTGAGCTTCTTCGTGCTGCTGTTCGGCGCCGCCACCATGCTCATGACCTTCCCCACCGCGCGCCAGTTCGGCACCAGCCTGCTGGCTTCCGCGGGCGTCGCCGGCCTCGCGGTGGGCTTCGCCGCCAAGCCGGTGCTGGGCAACCTGATCGCCGGCCTGCAGATCGCCATCACCCAGCCCATCCGCCTGGATGACGTGGTGATCGTCGAGAACGAATGGGGGCGCATCGAGGAAATAACCGGCACCTACGTGGTGGTGCGCATCTGGGATGACCGCCGGCTGGTGGTGCCCTTGCAGTGGTTCATCGAGAACCCCTTCCAGAACTGGACCCGGGTCAGCTCGTCGATCACCGGGGCGGTGGTGCTCTGGGCCGATTACGAGATGCCGCTGGACCCGCTGCGCCAGGAGCTGGACCGCCTGTGCAAGGAAGTGCCGCAGCTGTGGGACGGCCGCGTCAGCGTGCTGCAACTGGTGGACACCACCGAGCGTTCCATCCAGCTGCGGGTGCTGGTCAGCTCCATCGACTCCTCCCGCAACTGGGACCTGCGCTGCTACCTGCGGGAGAACCTGCTGAATTTCATCGCCCACCGCTACCCGCATTGCCTGCCGCAGCTGCGCGCCGAGCTGACCCGCAGCCAAGCGCCGGAACTCGGCGGGCGGCACCCGGAACCCATCGTCGAGCCCGAGCGCCAGCCGCCGGTGTGACTCAGCCGTTGGCCGCCGCGCCCGGCAGGCGTGCGGCGATGGCCTGGTGCAGGCGCTCGTAGTAATAGGGCAACTGCAGCAGCACATGCTGGGCGGCGGCCTCGCGCACCTGGTTGCGATCGCCGTCGAAGCGCAACTGCTCGCTGACCACCCAGGGCTCGCCGTCCATCAGCATGGCGCAGGCGAAGCACACCAGGCCGTCCAGGGGGCCTTCAGCCTCGGCCATGCCGGTATTGGCCAGGGCCACGCTGGCCTCGCTATTGGCCAGGGCGCCCAGGGCCATCTCCCGCGCCACCTCTTCGCTGGTCAGCCCGTAGCGGGCGATGGTCGCCGGGTCCACCCCCAGGCATTGCTGCTTGGCGGTGGGCGAATAGGCCACGTAGCCGCGGTCCAGCACCGCGCCGCAACCGGGCACGCCGGCCAGCAGGGAAGCCATCAGCCCCCCGGTGCAGGATTCGGCGGTCACCAGGGACAGCTGGTACTTCTCGAGGAAACTCACAACCTGCTCGACGCTCTGCATGACGGCCTCCGGGTATCGCTGTGCCTGTTGTAGAGGCTAGGAATACCCCCGCGCCCCCGAGTTCCCCCAATCCACCGTCCCAGGCGACGGGCGCGCATGTCGTGGGAGCGAATTCATTCGCGATGCGGCAGCCGACAACCGCCATCGCCAAAGTTCCCCGACAGCCGGTCGGAGGGAAAAAAAGTCGAAACTTCTCCGCGCTGCGCCCGGTCAGGGTTTATGTGGGGATGTGACGTCTGTGCTCGGTTTTCAAACTCATCTTTCCAACTGGCATCGGCGTTCATGCGATGCAGGAACGATGGCCCGTGCATGGGTGGCGAGGACGGCATCCCCCGTATCAGGGAATTTCGGATAGCGGAGGATGATATGGGAAATGCTGTAGCGAGCGCTCAGCTCGGGGGTTTGAGTTCCATGACCAATCGCCCCCAGCTGCATGTTGAAAGCCTGCACACCAACAAGAAAAGAATTCTCTTCGTCACCTCGGAGTTCGCCGATCTGGTCAAGGTCGGCGGCCTGGGGGACGTTTCTGCTGCCCTGCCCCGTGCCCTGGCTTCCCGACATGACGTTCGCGTCCTCATCCCCGGTTACCGGCAGGTGCTGGAGAGTGGCCACCCGATCCGCGTGATCGGCCGGGTGCCGGGGCACGCCGCCCTGCCCGCCTGCCGCATCGGCCGCATGGACCTGCCCGACGGCCTGATCGTCTACGTGATCATCTGCCCCGAGCTCTACGAGCGCGAAGGCACGCCCTACGGCGACGCCAACGGCCGCGACTGGCCGGACAACCACATCCGCTTCGCCCGCCTGGGCCTGGCCGCCGCCGAGCTGGCCGCCGGCACCGCCTGCCTCAGCTGGTGCCCGGAGCTGATCCACGCCAACGACTGGCCCGCCGGTCTAGCCCCCGCGTACATGGCCTGGCGCGGGCAGACCACGCCCAGCGTGTTCACCATCCACAACCTTGCCTACCAGGGCCTGATCGACCCGCAATGCAGCCCCGAGCTGGGCCTGCCGCCGGAAGCCTGCAGCCACGAGAGCATGGAGTTCTACGGCAAGCTGTCGTTCCTCAAGGCCGGCATCGCCCATGCCAACCACGTGACCACCGTGAGCGAGAACTACGCCCACGAGATCACCACCGAGGACTTCGGCTGCGGCCTGGAAGGCATGCTCAAGCACCGCGTCGACCAGGGCCAGCTCAGCGGCATCACCAACGGCATCGACGAAAGCTGGGACCCGCGCACCGACGAACACCTGGTGGCCAGCTTCAGCGCCCAGCTGTGGCAGGGCAAACGGGAGAACCGCGAGTACGTCGAGAAGCTCTTCGACCTGGAGCCCATGGACGGCCCGCTGTTCGCCGTGGTCTCGCGCCTGGTGCAGCAGAAAGGCATCGACCTGACCCTGGAGATCGCCGACGCCATCGTCGAAGGTGGCGGTCGCATGGCCATCATCGGCCGGGGCGAACCGGCCCTGGAAGCGGCCATGCAGGACCTCGCCCAGCGCCACCCGCGGCGTATCGGCGTGCACGTGGGCTTCAACGAGACCGACGCCCGGCGCATGTTCGCCGGCAGCGACTTCCTGCTCATGCCGTCGCGCTTCGAGCCCTGCGGCCTGAGCCAGATGTACGCCCAGCGCTTCGGTTCGCTGCCCATCGCCCGGCGCACCGGCGGCCTGGCCGACACCATCGAGGATGGCGTCACCGGCTTCCTGTTCCGCGAGGCCGATGCCGCCAGCTACCTGGATGCCGTGCAGCGCGCCCTAAACGTCTACCGCCACCCCGAGCTGCTCAACGCCATGCGCTGCCAGGCCATGGCCTCGCCGCTCTACTGGCGGCAATCGGTGAAGCCCTACGACCGGCTCTACAAGCGGCTGCTCAAGGCCACCTCGGTGGCGCTGCAGGCGGAGGGCCCGGCTTGATGTTTCCCCTCACGCGCAGCCATGGGGCGCTGCTCGAGGAGGACGGCACCACGCGCTTCGCCCTCTGGGCACCCGACGCCCGCTTCGTCGAAGTGGAGCTGGCCGACGGCAGCCGCCACCCGCTGCGTGCCCACGGCGAAGGCTGGCACTGCTGCCACCTGCCCGTGGGCGCCGGCACCCTGTACCGCTACCTGATCGACGAACACCTGCGCGTGCCCGACCCGGCCTCGCGGGCCCAGGAGGACGGCCCCCACGGCTTCAGCCGGGTGGTCGACCCCGAGGCCTACCGCTGGCGCCACCCGGCGTGGCGCGGGCGGCCCTGGCACGAGGCGGTGATCTACGAGCTGCACGTCGGCCTGCTGGGTGGCTTCGACCGGGTCGAGGCCCTGCTGCCCGGGCTCAAGGAGCTGGGCGTCACCGCCATCGAACTCATGCCCCTGGGGGAATTCCCCGGCGCGCGCAACTGGGGCTACGACGGCGTGCTGCCCTTCGCCCCCGACAGCACCTACGGCACGCCAGAGGCCTTGAAGCGGCTGATCGATAGCGCCCATGGCCTGGGCCTGATGGTGTTCGTCGACGTCGTCTACAACCACTTCGGCCCCGACGGCAACTACCTGGGCCAGTACGCCAGCGCCTTCTTCAATGCCGAACGGCAGACGCCCTGGGGCCCGGCCATCGACTTCCGCCAGGTGCAGGTGCGCGACTTCTTCTGCGAGAACGCCCTGATGTGGGTGCTCGACTACCGTGTCGACGGTCTGCGCTTCGATGCGGTGCACGCCATCGCCGAGAAGGATTTCCTCACCGAACTGGCCAGCCGCCTGCGCGCGGCCGCCGGCAACGGCCGCCACCTGCACCTGGTGCTGGAGAACGAAAACAACGACGCCGGCCTGCTGGAACAGGGCTACGACGCGCAATGGAACGACGACGGCCACAACGTGCTGCACACGTTGCTCACCGGCGAGCGCGAGGGCTATTACGCCGACTTCGCCAGCGATTCCACCAGCAAGCTGGCGCGCTGCCTGGGCGAAGGTTTCGTCTACCAGGGCGAGGCCACCCGCCGCGGCCACCTGCGCGGCGAACCCAGCGTGCACCTGCCGCCCACCGCCTTCGTGCTGTTCCTGCAGAACCACGACCAGGTGGGCAACCGCGCCTTCGGCGAGCGCCTGGCCAGCCTGGCCGAGCCCGACGAACTCAAGGCCGCCACCGCCCTGCTGCTGCTCAGCCCGATGATCCCGCTGCTGTTCATGGGCGAGGAATGGGGCTCACGCCAGCCCTTCCTGTTCTTCACCTCGCACAACGAGGAACTGGGCCGCGCGGTGCGTGACGGCCGGCGCAACGAGTTCCGCGAGTTCGCGGTGTTCGCCGACGAGCAGATCCGCCAGAGCATCCCCGACCCCAACGCCCTGGGCACCTTCACCGGTTCCATTCCCGACTGCGCCACCTGCACCGAGCCCGTCCAGCAGGCCTGGCGCGTGTACTACCGGCGCTTGCTGGAACTGCGCCACGCGCAACTGGTGCCGCGCCTGCCCGGCAGCCAGGCCATCGGCACCCGGGTGCTGGAGGAAAAGGCCGTCTCGGCCAGCTGGCGCCTGGGCGACGGCAGCCTGCTGCGCATCGACCTCAACCTCGCCGCCGAGCCGGTACGCGCGCCGCTGCCCCGTGAAGGCGCGCGGGTGATCTTTTCCCACCGCACGGCCCTGGACGACTACCGCCAGGGCCTGCTGGCCGCGCGCAGCGTCGCCGTAACCCTGGAGGACAGCGCATGAGCGACGCCCTGTTGGCCGAACTGGCCGGTGCCGCCGGCCTCAGCATCCACTGGACCGACGCCGATGGCCGCCCCCAGCAGGTGGCGCCCGAGGCCCAACGCGCCCTGCTCGAAGCCCTCGGCTACCCGGCGCAGAGCGAGCAGCAGCTGCACGCCGGCCTGGCCCACCTCGAACAGCAGCGCAGCCAGGCCGCCCTCGCCCCGCTGCTGACCCTGGACCAGGGCCAGCCGCTGTCCCTGGCCCGTCACTTCGCCGCCGACACCCCCTTCCAGCTGCAGCTGGAGGATGGCGCCCGGGTCGACGCCCGCCTCGACCACGAAGGCCGCCTGCCCGCCATCGCCGCCTGCGGCTACCAGCGCCTGCTGATCGGCGACCAGGCCCTGACCCTGGCAGTGGCACCACCGGCCTGCCAGAGCGTGGCCCAGCTCAGCGACCACCAGCGCCGCCACATCTGGGGCCTCACCGCCCAGCTGTACTCCCTGCGCCGCCCCGGCGACGGCGGCCTCGGCGACACCCAGGCCCTGGAGGAACTGGCCCGCAGCGCCGCGGCCAAGGGCGCCGATGCCATCGCCCTGAGCCCGGTGCACGCCATGTTCAGCGCCAACAGCTACAACTACAGCCCCTACTCGCCCTCCAGCCGCCTGCTGTTCAACGTGCTGCACGCCGCCCCCGGCTGCATCCTCGGTGAACGCGCCCTGCAGGAAGCCATCAACGCCAGCGGCCTGGGCGCCGAACTGGCGCGCCTGGAGGCCGAGCCGCTGATCGACTGGCCCGCCGTGGCCGCCAGCCGCCAGGCCATCCTGCGCCAGCTGTTCGCCGGTTTTGCCGGCCCGGAGAACGCCTTCAGCGCCGACTTCGCCAGCTTCCGCCAGCACGGCGGCGACGCCCTGCTGCAACACTGCCGCTTCGAGGCCCTGCACGGCTTCATGAGCCGCAGCGGCCTGCCCACCGACTGGCGCGTGTGGCCCGAGCAATACCGCGACCCCCACCACGAGGCCGTGCAGCGCTTCGCTGCCGAGCACGAACAGGAAGTCACCTTCCACGCCTTCTGCCAGTGGCTGGTGGCCCGGGGGCTGGATCGGGTGCAGAGCGCCGCCCGTGGCGCCGGCATGAAGATCGGCCTGATCGCCGACCTCGCCGTGGGGGCCGACGGTGCCGGCAGCCAGGCCTGGGCGCGCCAGGCCGAATTACTGCCTGCCGTGACCGTGGGTGCGCCGCCGGACATCCTCAACCGCTCCGGGCAGAGCTGGGGCGTCTCGGCCTTCTCCCCCGAAGGGCTGCAACGCCACGGCTACCGCGCCTTCATCGAAATGCTCCAGGCCAACCTGGCCCACGCCGGCGGCATCCGCATCGACCATGTGATGGGCCTCAAGCGCCTCTGGGTGCTGCCCCAGGGCGCGCCGCCGGAAGCCGGCGCCTACCTCAACTACCCGCTGCAGGACCTGCTGCGCCTGCTCTCGCTGGAATCCTTCCGCCATCGCGCCCTGGTCATCGGCGAAGACCTCGGCACCGTGCCCGCCGGCCTGCGCGAGGAACTGGCGCAGCGGATGATCCTCGGCATGCGCGTGCTGCTCTTCGAGCAAAGCGACGGCCGCTTTCTGCCGCCCCACAGCTGGCCCCGCGACGCCCTCGCCACCACCACCACCCACGACCTGCCGAGCATGCGCGGCTGGCTGCTGGGCCGCGATATCGAGTGGCGCGAGATCACCGGCCAGCGCAGCGCCGAGCACAGCCACGGCGACCGCGAGACCCGCGCCCGGGAAAAGCTCGCCCTGACCACCGCGCTCTATGCCAGCGACCAGTCCCAGGCGCTGCAGGGCGAACGCGACAACGACGAGCAACTGGACGCCTGCATCGGCTTCATCGGCCGCACCCCCGCGCCCCTGGTGCTGCTGCCCCTGGAAGACGTGATGGGCAGCGACGAACAGCCCAACCTGCCCGGCCCCGGTGACCACCACCCCAACTGGCGGCGGCGCTGGGCGGAACCCGCCGCGACCATGCTCGACGGCCCCGCCGCCGAGCGACGCCTGCACCGCCTCGACGAAGCACGCCGCCAGGTAGAGGACCAGGGCCATGAGTGAAATCCGCGCCACCCAGCGCCTGCAGTTCCACCGTGGCTTCACCCTCGACGACGCGGTGCCCCTGGTGCACTACTTCGCGCGCCTGGGCATCAGCCACCTCTACGCCTCACCCCTGCTCACCGCGCGCAGCGGCTCCACCCACGGCTACGACGTGGTCGACCCCACCCGGGTCAACCCCGAGCTGGGCGGCGAGGCCGCGCTCAAGCGCCTGGTCGCCGCCCTGCGCGAGCAGCGCATGGGGCTGATCCTCGACATCGTCTCCAACCACATGGCCGTGGGCGGCGACGACAACCCCTGGTGGCTCGACGTCCTCGAATGGGGCCGTGGCAGCCCCTACGCGCAGTTCTTCGACATCCAGTGGCGCTCCCACGACCCGCTGTTGCGCGGCCAGCTGCTGGTGCCCTTCCTGCGCAGCGACTATGGCGAGGTGCTGGCGGCCGGGGAGATCGCCCTGCGCTACGACGCCGACAGCGGCAGCCTTTATGCCCAGCACTTCGACCACCGTTTCCCCCTCACCCCGCCCAGCTATGGCGAGCTGCTGCGGGCCAGCGATGCCCCAGAGCTCACCGAGCTGGCCGCGCGCTTCGAGGCCCTGGAGGGGCAGCCCGAGGCCTGGCAACAGGCCGCTGAACTGCGCCGCCAGCTGGCCGCCGCCGCGCCCAGCGACGAGCCCCTGCTGCGTGCCCTGGAGCGCTACCACCCCGACACGCCCGAGGGCCTGGAACGCCTGCACCAGTTGCTGGAACGCCAGCACTACCGCCTGGCCAGCTGGCGCACCGCCGCCGACGACATCAACTGGCGGCGCTTCTTCGACATCAACGAGCTGGGCGGCCTGCGGGTAGAACGCCCCGAGGTGTTCGAGGCCACCCACGCCAAGGTCTTCGAGCTGATCGAAGCCGGCCTGGTGGACGGCCTGCGCATCGACCACGTCGACGGCCTGGCCGACCCGCGCGGCTATTGCCGCCGCCTGCGCCGGCGCGTCGAGGGCCTGCTGGACAAGCGTCCGCGCGCCCTGCTCGGCCAGCACTTCCCCATCTACGTGGAGAAGATTCTCGGCCCGGGCGAGCGCCTGTCCCGCGACTGGCTCGTGGACGGCACCACCGGCTATGAATTCATGAACCAGGTGTCGCTGTTGCAGCACTCACCCCTCGGCGAACTGCAGCTCACGGCCCTGTGGAGCACCCTCAGCGGCCGCTCCGGGCGCTTCGAGGATGAAGTGCGCGAAGCCCGCCAACTGGTGCTCACCAGTTCCCTGGCGGGCGACCTGGAAAACCTCGCGCAGAACCTGCTGCTGGTGGCCCGCGAGGACATCGCCACTCGCGACCTGACCCTGGGCGCCATCCGCCGTGCGCTGCTGGAGCTCATCGTGCATTTCCCGGTGTACCGCACCTATGCCGGCGCCCTCGGCCGCTCCGAACAGGACCGGCGGGTCTTCGAGCAGGCCCTGGCCGGCGCCCGCAGCACCCTGGGCGAAGCCGACCAGCCCCTGCTGCAGCACCTCGACCGCTGGCTGGGCGGCCAGCCCCTGCGCGAGGTGCCGCCGGGGCCGCAGCGCAAGCTACGGCGCAAGGTGCTCGCGCGCTTCCAGCAGCTCACCTCGCCAGCGGCGGCCAAGGCGGTGGAAGACACCGCCTGCTACCGCTCGGCGGTGCTGCTCTCGCGCAACGACGTGGGTTTCGACCCGCAGCAGTTCAGCGGCCCGGTCGGCGACTTCCACGCCCAATGCCTGGCCCGCTCGCTGGATTTCCCCGGCAACCTGCTGACCACCGCCACCCACGACCACAAGCGCGGCGAAGACAACCGCGCACGCCTGGCGGTGCTCAGCGAACGCTCGGCCTGGTTCGCCGCCCGCTGCGAGCACTGGCGCCGCCTGGCCACGCCGCTGCGCGAGGTACTGGACAACCAGGGCGCGCCCAGCGCGGCCGACGAGCTGATGCTCTACCAGTGCCTGCTCGGCAGCTGGCCGCTGGACCTGGACGCCGACGACCGCCACGCCCTCAACGCCTACCTGGAGCGCCTGCTGCGCTGGCAGGAAAAGGCCCTGCGCGAGGCCAAGCTGCAGAGCAGCTGGAGCGCGCCCAACGCCGCCTATGAAGTGGCCTGCCGCACCTTCCTCCATGACCTGCTGGCCCGCGACACCGCCCGCGAGCTGCGCATCGAGATCGCCGCGGCGGCCAACGCCATCGCCCCCGCCGGCGCCCTCAACGGCCTGGCCCAGTGCCTGCTGCGCATGACCACGCCGGGCATCCCCGATCTCTACCAGGGCACCGAATTCTGGGACTTCAGCCTGGTGGACCCGGACAACCGCCGCGAAGTGGATTTCGCCCGGCGCATCGACAGCCTCACCGAGCTGGCCGACCAGCCCGGGCTGATCGCGGCCTGGCGTGACGGCCGCATCAAGCAATCACTGATCGCGACCGTGCTCTCGGTGCGCTACGCCCGCGCCGAGCTGTTCGCCCGGGGCGATTACCAGCCCTTGCAGGTGGAAGGCGCCCATGCCGAGCAGGTGCTGGCCTTCGCCCGCAGCCACGGCGGCGATTACCTGGTGGTGCTGGTCCCGCGCCTGGCCAGCGAGCTGCTGGGCGAGGCCGTCACCCCGCACATTCCGCCCGAGCGCTGGGCCGACACCCGCGTGGTGCTGCCCGCCGCCATCGGCGACAGCCCGCTTACCGGCGTGTTCTCCCGGGCGCCGCTGCACCCCGTAGAAGGGTGTATCGCCCTGGCCGAGGCGCTGGCCGACTTTCCCGTCAACCTCTTGTGTTTCAGACCCCATCAGGAGCAGCAGCCATGAGTGCAGATGAACAGCGCATCCGCGAATTCGCGTACCAGATCTGGGAGTCGGAGGGCAAACCCAGCGGCCAGGACGCCCGCCACTGGGAGATGGCGCGCAAGCTCGCCGAATCGGAAACCCGTGGCGAACGCCCACCGGCCCCCAAGCCACGGCGGGTGAACAAGCCCAAGGAAGTGCCGGCCAGTGCCCCGGCCGAAGCGGTCGCCGCCCCGACACCCACGCGCAAGCCCCGGGCGACCAAGGCCGCCGCCGAAGAGAAGCCGGCGCTGCTGAAGAAACCCCGCGCCACCAAGGCCGCCGCCAAGCCGCCGAAAGCCTGATCCGCCCCTGAAGACGAACCGAGCCGTGTGAGGAGAGACACCAATGAGCAGGCAACGCTCACGGATAACCGAAGGCCACCCCTTCCCCCTGGGCGCCACCTGGGACGGGCTGGGGGTGAACTTCGCGCTGTTTTCCGCCCATGCCACCAAGGTGGAACTCTGCCTGTTCGACGCCAAGGGCGAACGGGAACTGGAGCGCATCGAACTGCCCGAATACACCGATGAGATCTGGCACGGCTACCTGCCGGACGCCCACCCCGGGCAGATCTACGGCTACCGCGTGCACGGCCCCTACGAGCCCGACGCCGGCCACCGCTTCAACCCCAACAAGCTGCTGGTGGACCCCTACGCCCGCCAACTGATGGGCGGGCTGCGCTGGTCGGAGTCGCTGTTCGGCTACACCATCGGCCACAAGGACGGCGACCTGTCGTTCGACGAGCGCGACAGCGCCGCCTTCGTGCCCAAGTCCAAGGTCATCGACCCGGCCTTCACCTGGCCCGAGCACAAGTCGGTGCGCGTGCCCTGGGACGCCACGGTCATCTACGAGGCCCACCTGCGTGGCACCAGCATGCGCCACCCGGCGGTGCCCAAGCACCTGCGCGGCACCTGCGCCGGGCTGATGAACGCCGAGCTGCTGCAGCACATCCGCTCCCTGGGCATCACCAGCATCGAGCTGCTGCCGATCCACGGCTTCGTCAACGACCAGCACCTGCTGGAAAAGGGCATGAACAACTACTGGGGCTACAACAGCCTGGCGTTCTTCGCGCCCCACGCCGCCTACCTCGCCAGCGGCCACATCAATGAGTTCAAGGAGATGGTCGCGCACCTGCACGACGCCGGCCTGGAGCTGATCCTGGACGTGGTCTACAACCACACCGCCGAGGGCAACGAGCTGGGCCCGACCCTGTGCATGCGCGGCATCGACAATGCCACCTACTACCGGCTGATGCCCGACAACCGCCGCCACTACATCAACGATTCCGGCACCGGCAACACCCTCGACCTCAGCCACCCCTGCGTGCTGCAGATGGTCACCGACTCGCTGCGCTACTGGGCCACCGAGATGCACGTGGACGGCTTCCGCTTCGACCTCGCCACCATCCTCGGCCGCCACCCCCACGGCTTCGACGAGCGCCACGGCTTCCTCGTCGCCTGCCGCCAGGACCCGGTACTGAGCAAGCTCAAGCTCATCGCCGAACCCTGGGACTGCGGCCCCGGCGGCTACCAGGTGGGCGGCTTCCCGCCCGGTTGGGTGGAATGGAACGACCGCTTCCGCGACACCGTGCGGGCCTTCTGGCGCGGCGATGGCGGGCAGATCGCCGGGCTCGCCAGCCGCCTCACCGCCTCGGGCGACCTGTTCAACCAGCGCGGCCGGCGGCCCTACGCCTCGGTCAACTTCGTCACCGCCCACGACGGCTTCACCCTGCGTGACGTGGTCAGCTACGACCACAAGCACAACGAGGCCAACGACGAAGGCAACCGCGACGGCAGCGACAACAACTACTCCTGGAACCACGGCGTCGAAGGCCCCACCGACGACGCCGACATCCGCGAACTGCGGCTGCGCCAGATGCGCAACATGATGGCCACGCTGCTGCTCTCCCAGGGCACGCCGATGCTGGTGGCCGGCGACGAGTTCAGCCGCACCCAGCAGGGCAACAACAACGTCTACTGCCAGGACAACGAACTGGGCTGGGTGGACTGGGAACTCGACGACGAAGGCCGCAGCCTGCTGGACTTCACCCGCCGGCTGATCAGCCTGCGCCGCGCCTACCCGATCCTGCGCCGGGGCCGCTTCCTGGTGGGCGAGTACAACGAGGAACTCGGGGTCAAGGACGTCACCTGGCTGTCGCCCTGCGGCAACGAGATGACCGAGGAACAGTGGCAGGACGGCAACGCCCGCTGCCTGGGCATGCTCCTGGACGGCCGCGCGCAGCCCACCGGCATCCGCAAGAGCGGTGCCGACGCCACCCTGCTGCTGTTGCTCAATGCCCACCATGACGTGGTCAACTTCCGCCTGCCGGAAGTCGCCCAGGGAACCGCCTGGACCCTGCTGCTGGACACCAACCGCCCCGACGAACGCTCCCTGGAGCGCTTCGAGTTCGACACCGAGTTCACCCTCACCAACCGCTCGCTGCTGCTCTTCGAGCTGCAACGGGAGATCGGCTGATGCAGGGCGCCCCGGCCGTTCCTGTCGAGCGCCTGGAAGGGTGCCTGGCGGAACACCCGCGCCCGGGCGCCGACGCCCTCGAACTCGGTCATCGCCTGGCCGCGCTGGTGGCCGAGGGCCTCGACCGCCTGCCGTTGCCCGGCTTGGGCGCCACCCTCGCACGCTGGCAGGCCCTGGCCCGGGTCGCCGCCCGCGACCTGGGCCTGTGCAAGCTCTACGAAGGCCACACCGACGCCCTGGCCATCCTCCATGAACTGGGCGCCGACGCTCCGCCGGCCGGCAGCACCTGGGGCGTCTGGGCCGCCGAACCGCCCCAGGCGCGGGTGCGCATCAACGCCCGCACCTCGCAGCAGGACGTGCGCCTGGACGGCACCAAGGCCTGGTGCTCGGGTGCCGCCGTGCTCAGCCACGCGCTGCTCACCGGCTGGAACGAGGAAGGCCAGCAACAACTGGTGGCCGTGGCCCTGGACCAGCCCGGCGTGCGCGTCGGCGAAGGCGGCTGGAATGCCGTCGGCATGGCCGCCACCGGCAGCGTCGCGGTGCACTTTGAGCAGGCCCGCGCCCACTGCATCGGCCCCGCCGCGGGCTACCTGGAGCGCCCTGGTTTCTGGCACGGGGGCGCCGGCATCGCCGCCTGCTGGTTCGGCGCCGCCCAGGCCCTGGGCGAGGCGCTGCGGACGCATGGCCGCGAACATGACGAACCCCACGCCCTGGCCCACCTGGGCGCCCTGGACGCGCACCTGCACGGAGCGGCCTGCGCCCTGCGCGAGTGCGCCGCCTGGATCGACCGCCACCCCCGCGCCGACGCCGAAGGCCAGGTGCGCCGCCTCCGCGCCCTCTGCGAAAGCGCGGCCGAAGCGGCCCTCCTCCATGTCGGCCACGCCCTGGGCGCGGCCCCCTATTGCCTCGACCCCTACCTGGCCCGGTTGCTCGCCGACCTGCCGGTGTACCTCCGCCAGAGCCACGCCGAACGCGATCTCGCCGTCCTCGGTCGCCTCGCCGCCCTGGCCCCACAAGGGAGCTGGATGCCATGAGAGCCCACCTCATCCACGGCAACGGAACGCCGCTGCAGGCCTGGAACGCCTCGCACCACCTGGGCCTGGTGCCCAGCATCGATTGCGAGCGCCTGGTGCCGCCGGAAGCCCGCGCGGTGATCATCGCCCCGCACCCGGACGACGAGGTGCTCGGCTGTGGCGGCCTGCTGCAGTTGCTGTTCCAGCTGGGCCGCCAGGTGCTGCTGATCTCGGTCACCGACGGCAGCGCCAGTCACCCCGGCTCGCCCTACTGGACGGCGCACCGCCTCAGCATCGTGCGCCCCCAGGAGAGCGCCGAGGCGCTGCACCGGCTGGGCATCCCCGTGGCCGAGCTGAAATGGCTGCGCGGCGGCTTCCCGGACACCGGCGTCGAGCGCCACCTGGGCGAGCTCAAGCGCTTCCTCACCACCTACCTGCAACCCTCGGACGTGGTCTTCACCACCTGGCGCGAGGACGGCCACGCCGATCACGAGGCGGTGGGCCTGGCCACCCTCGAAGCCGGCATGGAAGTCGGCGCGCTGGTCCATGAAGTGCCCATCTGGGCCTGGCACTGGGCCGCCCCCGAGGACCCGCGCATCCCCTGGGAGCGGGCGCGCAAGGTGGAGCTGGATATCTGGACCCTGGCCCGCAAGCGCCATGCCGTGCAGGCCTTCGCCAGCCAGCTGTACGCGGACCCGGACGGCGGCCAGCCGGTACTCACCCCCGCCAGCCTGGAACGCCTGCAGCAACCTTTCGAGCTGGTCTTCCTGTGAGCGTGGCCGACACCTATTTCGACAAGCTCTACCAGGACAGCCGCGACCCCTGGGCCTTCCGCAAGCGCTGGTACGAGAAGCGCAAGCGCAACCTGGTGCTGGCCGCCCTGCCCCGCGGCTTCTACGACAAGGTCTTCGAACCCGGCTGCAGCAACGGCGAGCTGAGCCTGCGCCTGGCCGACCGCTGCCATGACCTGCTGTGCTGCGACACCTCCGGCCGCGCCATCGAGCTGGCCGGCCAGCGCCTGGCCAACAAACCCAACGTGCGCCTGCAGCAGGCGCGCCTGCCGGAGCAATGGCCCAGCGGGCGCTTCGACCTGATCGTCCTCAGCGAGCTGTGCTACTACCTCGACGCCGCCGACCTCGATCGCCTGATCGGATGCGTGCTACGGGCCCTGAACCGTGGCGGCACCCTGCTCGCCTGCCATTGGCGCCCGGTGATCGAAGGCTGCCCGCTGACCGGCGACCAGGTCCACGCGCGCCTGCATGAAGGCCTCGGCATGCCGCGCCTGCTGCGCCACGAGGAGCCCGACCTGCTGCTGGAGGTCTGGTGCCACGACGCCACCTCGGTGGCCGAGCGCGAAGGACTGCGGGAGCGCGATGCATGATCGGCGTCGTCATCCCGGTGCATGACGAGGAACAGTTGCTGGGCGCCTGCATCGACTCGGTGCTGCAGGCCGCCATACACCCCGATCTGGGCGGTGAAGCCGTCCAGGTACTGGCGGTGCTGGACGCCTGCAGCGACGGCTCCGCCGCCATCGCCGAGGCCGCCGGCATCGCCACCCTGGCCATCGATGCACGCAACGTCGGCCAGGCCCGCGCCACTGGCGTGCGCTGGCTGCTGGACCGGGGCGCGCGCTGGATCGCCTGCACCGATGCCGACAGCATCGCCGGCGCCAACTGGCTGGCCGCGCAGCTGGCCCTGGGTGCCGATGTGGTCTGCGGCACCGTGCGCATCGCCCAGTGGGACGGCATCCACCTCGACGCCCAGGCGCGCTACCACGCCCACTACCAGCAGCACGACGACCACCGCCACGTGCACGGCGCCAACCTCGGTTTCAGCGCCGAGGCCTACCTGCGCGCCGGTGGCTTCCCGCCCCTGGCCGCCCACGAGGACCTGCACCTGGTGCGCGCCTTCGAACGCAGCGGCGCGCGCATCTCCTGGAGCAGCAGCCCCGCCGTGCACACCAGCGCCCGCCTCGACGCCCGCGCGCCGGAGGGCTTCGCGGAGTTTCTCCGGGGATTGCTATAGGGCCGCCGTAACACACCCCGCCGGGTTTCACCCGACCTACTTGGCTGTGCCCCCCTTCCCCGGGCTGAAGCCCGGGCTACTGGCTTGGAAACCCCCAGCGCCAACCGGCAGAAAACCTGAACCGCTCCCCAGCCGCCCAGTCGGAACTATCAGGTGCCGCTCGCCGGCGCTTCCCGCTGGCTGCCGGCTGGCGTCGGCCCGGGCCCTGAAAAGGAGCGAACCATGAAAATCAGCGAAATCATGACCCGCAACGTCCAGACCACCAGCCCGGAACAGAGCATCCGCGAGGCCGCCGCGACCATGGCGCGGCTGGACAGCGGCGCGCTGCTGGTCAACGAGAACGACCGCCTGGTGGGCATGGTCACCGACCGCGACATCGCCATCCGCGCCGTGGCCGAGGGCCTGGGCGCCGACACGCCGGTGCGCCAGGTGATGAGCGGCGACATCCGCTACTGCTTCGAAGACGAAGACGTGCAGCACGTGGCCGCCAACATGGCCGACCTGCAGGTGCGCCGCCTGCCCGTGCTCAACCGCGAGAAGCGCCTGGTGGGCGTGGTCTCCCTCGGCAACATCGCCAGCTCCGGCAGCATCCGCGCCCAGGCCACCGTGCTGCGCGGCGTGGCCCGCGGCCATTGAGCCCTCACCCGACAGGAGCCCGCATGAAGGCAGTCGTATTCCATGGCGTGGGTGACATCCGTCTCGACGACGTCCCCGAGCCCACCCTCCAGGCCCCCACGGACGCCATCATCCGCCTCACCGCCTCGGCCATCTGCGGCACCGACCTGCACTTCGTGCGCGGCACCGTCAGCGGTATGGTCAAGGGCACCATCCTCGGCCACGAGGGCGTCGGCATAGTCGAAGCCCTGGGCAGCGACGTGCGCAACCTGCAGATCGGCGACCGGGTGGTGGTGCCCTCCACCATCGCCTGCGGCAACTGCTCCTATTGCCGCTCCGGGTACTACGCCCAGTGCGACCTGGCCAACCCCAACGGCAAGCAGGCCGGCACCGCCTTCTACGGCGGGCCCAAGGCCACCGGCCCCTTCCAGGGCCTGCAGGCGGAGAAGGCGCGCATCCCCTACGCCAACATCGGCCTGATCAAGCTGCCCAGCGAAATCAGCGACGACCAGGCCATCCTGCTGTCGGATATTTTCCCCACCGGCTACTTCGGTGCGGAGATGGCCGAGATCACCCCCGGCGACACGGTGGCGGTGTTCGGTTGCGGCCCGGTGGGCCAGTTCGCCATCGCCAGCGCCAAGCTGCTGGGGGCCGCCCGGGTGTTCGCCATCGACCACCTCGACGACCGCCTGCGCATGGCCCGCCAGCAAGGCGCCGAGGTGATCAACTTCGATCTGGAAGACCCGGTGAAGACCCTGCGTCGCCTCACCGACGGCATCGGCGTCGACCGCGCCATCGACGCCGTGGGCGTGGACGCCGAGCACGCCTGCCACGACCACTACGGCGCCGGGCGCATGCGTCAGGAAATGGCCGAGCTGACCCCGCGCACCCACCCCGACGGCGACAACTGGCACCCCGGCGATGCGCCGAGCCAGGCTTTGCAGTGGGCCGTCGAGGGGCTGGCCAAGGCCGGCACGCTGTCGATCATCGGCGTCTACCCGCAGCAGGCGCGCAGCTTCCCCATCGGCCTGGCGATGAACAAGAACCTCACCATCAACATGGGCAACTGCCACCACCGCAAGTACATCCCCACGCTCATCGAGCTGACCCTGAACAAGCGCGTGGACCCGGCGAAGATCCTCACCCAGGTCAAACCCATGAGCGATGCCATCGAAGCCTTCAAGGCCTTCGACCGCCGCGAGAACGGCTGGATCAAGGTGGAGCTGCACCCGCAGCGGCAGCAGCCGGCGGGCGATGGTGGCGAGGAGGTCATCAAAGGCGAGGAACAGCTGGAACGGACCCTGTCCGCATCCAAGGGCCAGGCTGGTTAACGGGGACGCGGTGATGGCAGAGATCCGTATCGGCATTTCCGGCTGGCGCTACGCCCCCTGGCGCGGCGACTTCTACCCCAAGGGCCTGGTGCAGAAGAAGGAGCTGCGCTTCGCCTCGCGGGCGGTCAACAGCATCGAGATCAACGGTTCCTTCTATGCCCTGCAGACGCCCGAGCGCTACGCCGGCTGGGCCGCCGACACTCCCGAGGACTTCCTCTTCAGCGTCAAGGCGCCGCGCTACATCACCCATGTGAAGCGCCTGCGCGACGTGCAGCAACCGGTGGCCAACTTCATGGCCTCGGGGCTGTTCCACCTGGGCGACAAGCTCGGGCCGCTGCTCTGGCAGTTCCCGCCCAGCTTCGCCTTCGACCCCGCGCTGTTCGCCGACTTCCTCGCCCTGCTGCCCAGGGACAGTGACGCCGCCCGGACCCTGGCCCGCCACAGCGATGCGCGCATGCACCAGGCGGGCTACCTCGATATCCCCAAGGGCCGGCCCCTGCGCCATGCGGTGGAGATCCGCAACGACAGCTTCCGCGACGAGGCCTTCATCGCCCTGCTGCGCAAGCACGGGGTGGCCCTGGTGGTCGCCGACACGGCGAAGAAGTGGCCCTACGCCGAAGACCTCACCAGCGACTTCGTCTACATGCGCCTGCACGGCGACAAGCAGCTCTACGCCAGCGGCTACTCACCCGCCGCGCTGAAGGCCTGGAAAAAGCGGATCGAAGCCTGGAGCCAGGGCGGCCAGCCCGACGACGCCCGGCTGATCAGCGCCGAGCCCCCCGCAAAACGCGCCAGCCGCGATGTGTATTGCTACTTCGACAACGACATCAAGGTGCGCGCGCCCTACGACGCGCGCCACCTGCTGGAGACCCTCAAGCTGGCCACGCACCTGCAGACCGAACCTGGCCAGGCCCTGGAAGGAGCCGACCTGTGAATACCGTTACCACCGCCCCGCTGCCCGCCACCGACCTGCTGCCGGCCGTGCATCAGCTGCGCATCATCACGGTGAACACCCACAAGGGCTTCACCGCGCTGAACCGGCGCTTCATCCTCCCCGAGCTGCGCGACGCCGTGCGCACCCTGGGCGCCGACCTGGTGTTCCTGCAGGAGGTGCTGGGCACCCACCAGTCCCACGCCAGGCGCTTCAGGAACTGGCCGCCGACGCCGCAGTACGAATTCCTCGCCGACAGCATGTGGACCGACTTCGCCTACGGCCGCAACGCGGTGTACCCGGAGGGCGACCACGGCAACGCGCTGCTGTCGAAATTCCCCATCCTGCGCTACGAGAACCTGGACGTGTCCATCGCCGGCAACGAGGAGCGTGGCCTGCTGCATTCGGTGCTGGATGTGCCCGGCCACCGCGAGGTGCACACCGTCTGCGTGCACCTCGGGCTGCGCGAGGCCCACCGCCGCGAGCAGCTGGAACTGCTCTGCCGCCTGCTCGACAGCCTGCCGCCCCTGGCGCCGGTGATAGTCGCCGGGGACTTCAACGACTGGCGCGTACGCGCCGACGACATCCTCGCCAGCCGCGGCATGGTCGAGGCCTTCGTCAACGCCTACGGTGCCCCGGCGCGCAGCTTCCCGGCACGCTGGCCGCTGTTGCGCCTGGACCGCGTCTACGTGCGCAACGCCACCAGCCACTCGCCCCAGGTGCTGCTGCGCAAGCCCTGGTCACACCTTTCCGATCACGCCCCGCTGCTGGTGGAGGTGCACCTGTGAACTTTGACTGGCGCGATGGCAACCGCGTGGAGTTGCTGATCAATGGCGAGGACTTCTTCCCGGCGGTGTTCGAGGCCATCGACAACGCCCGCCGCGAGGTGCTGGTGGAGACCTTCATCGTCTTCGAAGACAAGGTCGGCCTGCGCCTCAAGGAGACGCTGATCGCCGCCGCCCGCCGCGGTGTGCGCGTGGAGCTGACGGTAGACGGCTACGGCACCGCCGACCTCGGCACGCGCTATATTCGCGAGATGACCGAGGCCGGCGTCGGCCTGCACATGTTCGATCCGCGCCCCCGGGTGATGGGCCTGCGCACCAACCTGTTCCGCCGCCTGCACCGCAAGCTGGTGGTGGTGGACGGCGAGCTGGGCTTCGTCGGCGGCATCAACTTCTGCGCCGAACACCTGGCCGACTTCGGCCCCATGGCCAAGCAGGATTACGCCGTGGCCGTGCGCGGGCCCATCGTCAGCGACCTGCACCGCGCCTGCAGCCAACTGCTGGCCCACAGCGCCAGCGAGGTGCACAGCCTGCTGCCGGCCTCGCCGGAGAACCGCCACGCCGGCAGCGCGCGCCTGCTGCTGTCGGTGCGCGACAACGAACGCCACCGCAACGACATCGAGGAGCAGTACCTGCGGGCGCTGCGCTCGGCCAGCCAGCGCCTGGTGGTGGCCAACGCCTATTTCTTCCCCGGCTACCGCCTGCTGCGGGAGCTGCGCAACGCCGCCCGCCGTGGCGTGCAGGTGACGCTGATCATGCAGGGCCAGCCGGACATGCCCCTGGTGCGCCTGTGCTCGCGGCTGCTCTACAACTACCTGCTGCGCGACGGCGTGGTGATCCACGAATACTGCCAGCGGCCGCTGCACGGCAAGGTGGCGCTGGTGGACCGCGAGTGGTCCACCGTGGGCTCCAGCAACCTCGACCCGCTGAGCCTGTCGCTGAACCTGGAAGCCAACCTGATCATCCGCGACCCGGCCTTCAACCAGCAGCTGCACGACCACCTGCTGCAACTGGCCGGCAACCACTGCAAGCGCGTGACCCTGCAACGCATCACCCGGGGCCACTGGTGGCGGGCGCCGCTGATCTTCCTCAGCTTCCACTTCCTGCGCCACTTCCCGGCCATCGCCGGCTGGTTCCCTGCCCACTCGCCGCGCATCAAGTCGCTGCAACCCCTGGAAGAGGCCGGCGCAGAGCCGGTCTACGAGCAGGAGAAGAGCTCATGAGCGGCGAAAAGGCCACCTGGAAGACCTGGGCCAAGCGCGGCCTGACGGTGTTCTTCTTCTGCCTGGTGCCGGTGCTGCTGTTCATGCTGGTGAAGAACCTCGACTGGCAGGAGGTGCGCCAGGCCATCGGCAACTTCAGCGCCACCACATTGGCCCTGGCCGGCCTGGCCTGCGCGGCGAGCTACGCCACCTACTGCTGCTTCGACCTGGTGGGCCGCCACTACACCGCCCACAAGCTGCCGGCCTGGCAGACCATTCCGGTGACCTTCGTCTGCTACGCCTTCAACCTCAACCTCAGCTCCTGGGTGGGCGGCATCGCCCTGCGCTACCGCCTCTACTCGCGCCTGGGACTGGATGTGCCGACCATCACCAAGGTGCTCAGCCTGAGCCTGATCACCAACTGGCTGGGCTACATGCTGCTGGCCGGCTGCGTGTTCTCCCTGCGCCTGGTGGACCTGCCCGAGGGCTGGAAGATCGGCGAGACCGGCCTGCAGCTGATCGGCTTCGCCCTGGTGGCCGCCGCCCTCGCCTACCTCGGTGCCTGCCGCTTCGCCAAGCGCCGCAACTGGCGCTTCCGCGACCAGGAACTGACCCTGCCGAGCCTGCGCATGGCCCTGATCCAGGTCGGCCTGGGCATGCTCAACTGGTCGCTGATGGCGCTGCTGATCTGGACGCTGCTGCCCAAGGAGGCCTTCTACCCCTCCATCCTCGGCATCCTGCTGATCAGCAGCATCGCCGGGGTCATCACCCACATCCCCGCCGGGCTCGGCGTGCTGGAGGCGGTGTTCATCGCACTGATGCAGCACCAGATGTCCAAGGGCACCATCCTCGCGGCGCTGATCGGCTACCGCGCCATCTACTTCCTCCTGCCCCTGGCCATCGCCTGCGTGGTCTATCTCGTGCTCGAACGCCGCGCCAAGCAGATCCGCAAGCGGGATTGGGCGCACACGAGCAAGCCGGATGCCCCGGAGCCCGGGAATTGATGGGTTTCGTGCCTCTACCCATCCTACGTGGGCACCGTGCCAGCGGGTCGAACGACGCTTCGTAGGTTGGTGCCGAGCGTAGCGAGGCCCAACGGTGCAATCCCCCGGCTAGAACCAATCCCGACGCTCATCGAAGGCGGCATGCACCAGGGCGATGAGGCGGCGGACTTCTTCGCGGTCCTCTTCGCCGGCGCGTACGGCGAGCCAGGCTTGCATGTCCATGCGCGGTTCGAACAGCGCTGGCAGGGCCATGAGGTTCTTGTCCAGCTGGCCAACGTAATGGGGCAGCAGGCCGATGCAGGCGCTCCACTGGATCATCTGCCGGAGCATTTCATAGGAATTGACCCGGGTGACCCCGGCGCGGCGGTCGGCGATGGCGAGGTTCCAGGGTTGCAGCGCCTCGATGCCGGCGTAGCCCTGCAGGTCGACGAGCATGTAGTCCTCCAGCTCCACCAGGCTGCGCGGGCGGCTGGTCTCGCGGGAGTAGCGCTTGGCGACGTGGGGCAGGTATTCCAGGTGGGCCAGGCATTCCAGGTGGGCGCTGGCGAAGCCCGGCCAGGGCTCGACGTCGTCGGGCGGGGCCAGCCAGACGCGCAGGTCGGTGTCCGGCGCGGGAGCTTCGCCTTCGTCCAGGCGCGCCAGCTCCAGGCGCACGTTGGCGTGCTGGCGGAGGAAGGCCAGCAGGTCGCGGCCGAGGATGTCGTGCAGCAGCGGCTCGGCCACGGCGATGCGCACCAGCGGCTGGTCCTCGTTATGCGCCAGGCCCGGCGACAGCACCGCCAGGCGCGCCACCAGCTGGGTGCGCAGGCGGCGGCCTTCCGGGCTGAGCACCAGTGCGTTGCCCTGGTGCAGGAACAGCGGGTGCCCGGCCCAGGCGGCCAGCAGCCCGAGCTTCTTGCGCAGCAGTGTGGGCTTGATGCTGAGGCTGCGTGCCGCCTGCATGAAGCAGCCGCAACGGGCCGCCACCACGAAGTAGTGCGCCGCCTCTACGTCCAGGCCGAAGAAGCCGTCGTCCGCCGTATGCCCACCGGCGACGGCCGCGCCATGGGTCGTTGCCTGTTCGTTCTCCTGAAATGCCATATGCCCTCCTCCGTAAGGTTGCGGCGCGCCGGGCCTCCCGCCCGGCGCTGTGTCAGTGGCCCTTCTCCAGTGCCTGGTTGAGGCTCGCCCCGTCGATGCTCAGGGTCGCCGAGCTGACCATGCCGTCCAGGTAGGCCCGTGCCACCTGCTCCTGGCGCTGGGCGCGCAGGGCCTGGCGCAGGCGGTCGCGCACCTCGTCGAGGCTGGCGCTGCGCCCGGGCTGCTGCTCGGTGAGCTTGAGGATGTGGTAGCCCGCGTCGCTGCGCAGCGGCTCGGAGACGCTGCCCACACGCTGGCGGGCGAGCACCTGGCGCATCGCCGGAACGAACTGCTGCAGCGGTTGCAGGCCGGTGTCGCCGCCCTGCTCCGCCGTGCGGGCATCCTGGGAATACTGGCGCGCCAGGGCGGCGAAATCGGCGTTGGCGGCCGCCGCACGGCGGGCCAGCTCAATGGCCTGCTTGCGCACCTGCTCCTCCGCCGCACCGGGGTCGACGGCGAGGAAGATCTGGTTGACGCGGTACAGCGGCGGCGTCACCCAGTTGTCCTTGCCGGCTTCATAGGCGGCCTGCAACTCGGCATCGCTGGGGTAGTCGGCAGGCACCTGGCTCACCGATTCCAGGTAGGTGCGCAGGAGGATCTGCTCGGTGGCGGCGCGGGTCATGCGCTGGATTTCCGGACGTTCCTCCCAGCCCTGGGCCTGTGCCTGCTGCAGCAGGGCCTTCTCCGCCAGACGCCCGCGTATCCAGCCTTCCAGGGCGCCACGGTCGACCCGCAGCTGCTCGCGGCTGGCCGCCGGCAGGCCGTCCAGCACTGCCTGCAGTTCGCCCTCGCCCAGCGCCAGTTCACCCAGGCGCGCCACCGCCCGCTCGGCAGGGGCGGCCTGGCTGGCCGCCCTCGCCTGCTGCACCTCGGGCACGGCCTGCACCGCCGCCTCGAGGCCGCTGCCCGGGCGCAGCCCGAGGGCCAGGCCCACAGCCAGCGCCACGGCGGCAAGCGCACCGCAACCGACCATCCAGCCCTTGGCGTTCATCCGGCTCACGCCTCGCTGTCTGCGGTTTCGGCCGGCGCCGGGGTGGCGGCGGCCTGCTCGCGGGCCATGGCCTGGCTGTAATCGCGCAGGTAAGCGATGAACTCCTGCAGCAGGCGGTCCCACAGCTCCATCTGGCTTTGCAGGTGCTGTGGGCTGACCCCGGCGGCGACGATGGCGTCCATCTCCAGCACCAGGAACTCGCCCTGGCGCGACAGGCGGGCGAAGCGGCGGGTGGCGTTCCACACTTCGGCCATGCCCGCGGGCAGCTCGCCCTGGATGCGCAGCGCGCAGCTGAAGCAGTAGTCGAGGTAGGCGCCCGCCTCCTGGGCCGGGTTGCCGAAGCGCACGGCGAAGCCGATGCCCTGGCTGGCGCTGAGCAGTTGCACTACGCCGCCCTGTTCGCTGCGGTTGACGCGGTAGCCGGCGGCCTGCAGGCGCTCGGTGAGCTGGTCGGGGCTGATGCTATGGATCATGTCGATTGCGGTCATTGCGCTACTCCTTGTCTGCGGTTGGCGCCGGCACTGCCGGCGCCCTGGATCACTGCCCGGTGGCGGGCACCATGGCGGCGTCGAACTGGTTCTTGTAGAGCGCGTCGCCGTAGACCTGCCCCAGCTCCTCGAACTTCACCCGGGCACTGCCGGCGAAGGGCTGGCGGATCTTCATCACATCACTGACGTCGATCTTCTCGTAGGCTTCGAGGATGCCCTTGGCCACCTGGTACATCTGCTGGTTCTTGGTGGTGCACTGCTGCACCTGCTCATCGCGGGTGGCGAGGTCGGTGGCCAGTTGGGCGCGGGCCGATTCGATGCCACGGGCACGCCCCAGCAGCTCCTCGTAGGCCTGCTTGAACTTGCCCACCTGCTCGTTGCTGGCGGCCACCTGGGCCTGGGCGGCGTTGCGCAGGCTGTCCTGCTGGCCGCTCAATTGCTCGGCCTGGCTTTTTGCCTTGGCCAGCTCGGCGGTGAGCTGCTTGATCTGCGCCTGGGCCGCCGTCAGTTGGCCTTCCGCCGCAGTACGCGCGGCGGCGGCCTGGGCCTGTTCGCTCTGCAACGCCTGCAATTGCTGGGTGGTGGTGCGCAGCTGGGCGCGCAGGCGCTCCTCCATGCCTTCGGCCGAGGCCGAGTTGGCGACGCAGGCCCCCAGCAGCAGAGCCAGGCCCAGCTTCAGCGGTGTGTGCGATCGGGTGTTCATGCTCTCGCTCCTTGGCCACACGCGCATCAGAAGCGCGTGTTGACCTCCAGTTGCAGGACGTCGATATCGAAGGGCGCGCCGTACACCTCTTGCGCGCTCAGCCAGCGCACGCTGCCGGCCACGTTCTTGTCGAAGCCGTAGTTGGCGCCGAGGAACCAGCCCTTGGCGTTGGTGCCGCCGAGGTGGAAGGACGAGTCGTTGAAGCCGTCCGGCAGGGCGTCGGGTTCGATGCGCTTGTAGCCGGCGTAGAGGTTCCAGTCGCCGTGCTTCTTCAGGTCCAGGGCGTTGCCCAGGGTGAACTGCAGCATCCAGGCGGTATCGCCGCTTTCGATGTTGCCGTTGGCGTCGACGTTGCTGGCCAGCTGGCCGGCGGAGCGCTTGCGCATCTCGCCTTCGTCGTAGCCGAGGTTGCGCACGTAGTGGGCCTGGCTGCGCAGCTTGAAGTCGTGGAACAGCGCGGTGTCCCAGGCGAGGTTGAGGTCCACCAGGTTGAACTCCGAGGCCAGGCCGACGAACTGCGGCTGCGGCGTGGTGGTGGGCCGGGAGGGGTCGATGACGATGTCACGCAGCAGCATCAGGGTGTTGCCCTTCTGCATGAAGGCGGGGCGCGATTCGTCGGTGTCGCAGGCCGGCTGCCCCGAGTACAGCGAGCAGGGGCTGGAGCGTTTGCCTTCGATATCGTCGAAGCGGTAGTAGGCCAGCGCGCCCTTGAGGCTGTTGTCCGCGTCCAGCTGCCAGCGGGCGCCGAACTGGGCGCCGTAGAGCCAGTTGTTCTCGCTGCTTTCCTTGTCGAAGCCGTTGCTGCTGGCGGTGTCGGAGGTGTACTCCACCGGGAACGCGCCAACGGTGCCGAACAGCCCCATGTCGCGGTCCAGCGGCTGGTCGAACACCGCCGCCAGGCCGTCGAAATTGAGGTCGCCGGAGTACAGCAGGTCGGTGGTGTAGAACGGGTTGGGCATGCGCCCGCCGGTAAGGGTCAGGCGCTCGTCGGGCTTGTAGGCGAGGTAGCCCTGGTCGAGCCAGAGGTCCTTCTTGCCGAAGCCGCCACCCAGAGTCTGGGTGGTGGACACCGGGCCGCTGTCGGAGCCGGTGCCGACGCGCATGACCGCCGTCCAGCTGGGCGAAAGCACGGCGCGCATGCCCAGGCGGGCCCGCAGGCGCAGCAGGTTTTCCCGGTCTTCGCGGGTGTTGAGCAGCGGTGGCAGTTGCGTGTTGGTGTTCTTGTTGACGTCGTAGGGGCCGCGGTCGTTGAGCCGCGCGAAGTCGGTGATGCGGTCGCTGTTGGTGTCGGCGAAGTAGCGCGACTCGCTGCGCAGGCGCACGTCGCCCTCCAGGCTGATGCGCGACACCCAGTCGGGGAAGGTGTTGGGCGTGGCCCAGTTTTCCTGCTTGGCCTGGGCCATGACCTCGGCCTTGACCTGATCACGGATCTGGTCGCGGACGATGGCCGGCACGTATTGCACACGCACCTCGCCCGGTACGCCGGCCGGGGCCGCCGGTGCCGAGGCAGCGGCCTGGCGGGCCTGCACGGCTTCGGCCTCGGCCTGCTGGATCAGCGCCTGGGCCTGGTCCTGCTTGAGCACGCCCTGCTGTACCAGCAGGCGGATCAGGTTGATGGTGGCGTTCTCCGAGGGTGCCGGCGGTTGCGCCAGTACCGGGCCGGCCAGGCCGGCGACCACGGCACCAATCCCCAGCGCCAGTCGGCTCATTCTGCAGATCATTGTTCTACTCCTTGGCTGTTCTTGAGTGGCGCGGCCTAGCTGGGCCGGCGTCCTTGCAATGAGAGGCGGACCGGCATCGACATCGAGGCCGGCGGGCGTTCCAGGGGTGGCGAGCCGCGCAGCGCAGCCAGCACCTTGGCGTCGAGTTCCGGGTCGCCGGTGGAGCGGGTCAGCTCCACGCGGGTGACCTGGCCGCTCTGGTTGATCCACACCTCCAGGTTCACGCGGAACGCCAGCGAACGCAGTTCGGGGCTGTCGCGCATCAGGCGCTGGAAGGCATAGGAGAGGAACTGGCTGTAGGTGCCGTTGCCCAGGCGCCCACTGCCGCTGCCAGCCATGCCGCCGCCCTTGCCGGCGCCGATGTTGAAGGCGTCGGAACCGGCCTGGGCGTCGCCATCCATCTGCATGGGGTTGGCCAGGTCATCGGCGGGTGTCGGCGGTGCTTCTTCCTCCGGCTTGACCTCTTCGGGCTCGGGCGTGGGCTCCGGCTCGACGATCTTTTCCTCCACCGGGGTTTCCGGCTCCGGCGGTTTTTCCTGAACCGGCGGTGGGGGCGGCGGCGGTGGCAGCGGGATGATCGCGGGGATCTTCGGCGCCTCGCGGCGTATGCCGCTCATGTCGTTGGCCCACTGCCAGAGCAGCCAGGCGAGGCCGGCGGCGACCAGCGCCCCCACGCCCCACACCAGCGGCCGGCGCCATTTCGGCTCGGCGCTGCGGACTTCGGCGAGCCCGCTGTCCGGGCCCTTGCTGGGAAAGGTGGTCATGGTCAGCCCTGGTTCGGTTTGCCGGTGACCAGCCCGACCTGGGAAAGCTCCAGGCGCCGCAGCAGGTCAAGCACTTCGATGACCTTCTGGTACTGCACCGTGGCGTCGCCGCGCACGATCACCGGGAAGTCGGGGTTCAGCGCCTTCTCGGTGCGCAGGCGGTCCTCCAGCTCCGGCAGGGTCACCGGGTAGGCGTCGAGGAACACCTGCCCGCCGTCGTTGACCGAGATGGCCTTGGTCTTCGGCTGCGCCAGGGAGATGGCCGCGCTGGCCTTGGGCAGGTTGATCTGGATGCCCGAGACCTGGGCGGTGGCGGTGAGGATGAACATCACCAGCACCACCATCAGCACGTCCACCAGGGGTGTGATGTTGATGCTGTCGACGGCGGCGTCTTCGTCGTCGTCATGGCTGCTGCTCAGGTTGGCCATGGTTGCGTCCTCAAGCGGTCAGCGGTGCGCTGCCGGCATGGAAACCCCGCCGGTGAGCCGCTTCGCTGAACTGGGATTCGCCATGCACTTCGGCCAGGCGGGTGACGAACTCGTCGACGAACACCCGCATGTCGGCGCTGACCTCACGGTTGCGCGTGGTCAGGCGGTTGTAGCCGAACAGCGCGGGGATGGCGACGAACAGGCCCATGGCGGTGGCCAGCAGCGCGGCGGCCATGCCGGGGGCGATGGCGTTGATGTTGACGTCGCCGGCCATGGCGGTGCCGAGGAACACCACCATGATGCCCAGCACCGTGCCCAGCAGGCCGATGTAGGGGCCGCCGGCGATGGCGTTGGACAGGGTGGAGAGGCGCGAGGACAGCTGCTGGTTCTCACGGGTGCGCACGCCGTCCATGGAGGCGCGGATGGCTTCGATGGTGGCGGCGGAAATGGAGGAGGTGTCGGCGCCCTGGTCGCGGCGGGTGCGGATCTCTTTCACCGCCACCTGGTACAGGCGCCAGAGCGAGGAATTCACCAGCCCCTCGTTGAGGGCGCGGTCGTCGGCGAGCATTTCCAGGCGGGTGCCGACGCGAGCGAACTGCTCGCGGAACAGCTCGTTGGCGCGGATCACGCGGGCCACGCTGCGGCTCTTGCGGATCATGATCACCCAGGACTGGATCATCATCAGGATCAGGACGGCGATGATCACCCAGGCGTCCACCGGCACCGCCTTGAGCAGGAAGCCGAGGCTGCCGAAACCGAAGCCGGACTGTTCTTCATCGACGCCGTAGACCACCAGGCGCGATTCGGCGCCCTGGGCGGTGGCGTCGGCGAGGATCAGCGCCGCCGGGCGCGCCACCTTGGACAGGCGCAGTTCGTCGATGGCGCCGGCGAAGGCACCGAAGGCGGCCGGGGCCGGGGTCTCGGCGGTGGCGCCTTCGACGGGTGCAGCCGGTGCGGCCTGGGTGTTCGGCAGGTCGGCGCCGATGGCGATCACCGAGGCGAAGGCCGGCAGCGACAGCGCCAGGCTGCCGGATTCGCGGCCATTCACGTACAGGCGCAGGGCGCTGCCATCGGCGCTCAGGGCCAGGTGCTGCCACTGCCCGGCGGCCAGGGCCTGGGTGGCCTGGGCGCGCTGGCCGTTGACCTCGACGAAGGGCAGGCCCTGGGCCAGGCCCAGCAGCAGCGTGTTGCCGCCGTCGCGACGGGCCAGCAGCAGCTGGTCGCCGGCGGACTGGTCGGCGCGCACCCAGGCGCTGAAGGTGAAGGCACCACCGGCCGGCAGGGCCAGGGACGGGCTGGCCGGCAGCATCAGCGGCTTACCATTGAGCTGGGCGGCGCGGCCGATCACCCCGTCGATGCTGCTGGCGGGCGGCGTCTGCCCGTGGTTGCCGTAGGCGGTGGTGTCACGGGGAGGCGCGCCGACGGCGCCGTCGAAGTGGTAGACCAGGCTGTAGTCGGGATCGAAGGTCAGCTGGCCATTGCCGGTGGCCGGGGCCTTGGCGTTGCCGTAGTACATCCAGATGTCCTGGCGCTGGCCGCCTTCCACCTGGGGCACGTCGACCCAGATCAGCGCCATGCCCATCAGCGGGTCGAAGCTTTCCACCTGGTGGTTGAGCACGGTCTTGTCATCGGCGGCGACGAAGCGGATGTCCGAGCCGTTCTCGTTGACCCCGTCGAAACTGAAGTTGCCGGTGTGCAGGCGCACCAGCAGCGGCGTGCGCCCGGCGGCCTGGTCGATGGCCGCGCCCTGGGGCGTGGTGTCGACGGAAATCTGCTTGCGGTAGAGCCAGTCGTCCTGCCACCAGGCACTGGCGATCGCCGGGTACATAAGCCCCAGGCTGATGAGCGCGGTGAAGATCAAGCGTTGCATGTGTGTCACTCCGGAGTCTGTGCCTGTGGGGTCAGAAATTCGCCTGCACGCTGAAGTGCACGCGCGGGTCTCGTTTTTTGGTGTTGGGGCCGTCTTTCAGCGGGTAGCCCCAGTCGAGGCTGCCGGAGAGCCACTCGCGCAGCGTGGCGCGGGTGCCCAGGCCGACGCTGGCGAGGCTGTAGCTGTCTTCCTGGTCGGGCAGCGGTTCCTGCAGGGAAAGCTGCGCGCCCTCGGCGAAGGCGTAGAAGCGCCAGTCCTCGACATGGCTGCCCAGGCCCTTGCCGAGGAAGCTGACCAGCGACGGCGTGCGCAGCTCCTGGGAGAGCAGCCAGCCGTCGTCGCCGGTGCGCTCGGCGGCCAGGTAGCCGCGCACGCTGGTGGCGCCGCCGGCGGAGAACTGCTCGTTGGAGACCAGCGGCCCGGAGGCCAGCTGGAAGCCCAGCTTGGAGGCCGACTGCCAGTCAGCGCCGAAACCGAAGGTGTAGGTGGCGTCGCCCTTGAACACGGCGAAACTGGGGTTGGCGCGGTAGCGCTTGTAGTCGAACTCCTCGGCGTCGCTGCCGTAGCCGAGGAACTCGCGGGTGCCGGCCACCAGCGACAGGCCGAGGCCCAGCTGCGAGGCCTCGGTGTAGCGGTAGCCGTTGTAGCCCAGGGTGATGGGGGCGTACTTGAGCGGCACCTTGTCTTCGGCACCGCCGAACTGCAGCGACTCCTCGAAATCCTTGAAATCCACGCCCACCGACAGCGAGTGGGCCCAGGGGCCTTCCGGTGGCAGGCCGTAGATCAGCGAGGCGCCGTAGGAGTGGCCCTTGCCCAGCACGTTGCTGCCGCCGATGGTGGCCACGTCGCTGTCGGACTGGTAGCCGGAGAACTGCAGCGTCCAGCGTTCGTCCAGGGGCGCGGCATAGGAGCCGGACCAGACCTCGGCGTTGTTGCGGTCCTCGGGGGCGGTGAAGTAGGTCAGCGAGGCGCTGTGGCCGCGCTGGAAGAGGTTGTTGTAGCCGAGGCTGACCACCGAGCGCAGCTTCTCGGTGTCGGCGCTGTAGTCGTTGTTCAGGCCGACGCTGGCCTGCCAGGGGTTCTTGTCCTCCACCTGCAGGTCCACGTCCATGGTCCCCGGGCGCTGGCCCTCGCGCACCAGTGGCACCACCTGGCGCCCGGGGTTGCGGTTGATCGCCGCCAGCTCGCCCTGGACCTTGGCGAAGTCGGGCACCTTGCCCTCCTCCAGTGCCGGCACGTCGTCGAGGATGGCCACCGGCGAGTAGTGCTTGGCACCGACCACGCGCACGCGGCCGACCTTGGTCTCGCTGACCTGCAGGTAGACCACGCCGCCTTCGACCTGCTGTTCCGGCAGCTCGACGAACACCGACTGGTAGCCCTTGCCCTGGTAGCGCTGCTGCAGGGCGTCGCGGGCGCCCTCGATGTCGGCGAGGCTGCGCTGCGGGCCGAGGAAGGGGTAGACCGCCTCCTCGATGTCGCGGGCCTCCAGCACCGTGTTGCCGCGCACCACGTATTCGTTGACGTCGACCAGGCGCGCCGGGGCGTCGGCGCTGGCCGCCGGCTGCGCCGCGCCCTCCTCCGCGAACACTGGCGCGGCGTGGATCGCCAGGGCCAGGCAGGCCGGCGCGAACGGCAGGCTCAGGGCCGCGGCGACGCCTCGTTGGTTGAATGACAGATGACCCACACAGCCCCCTCGTGAAATGGCGCCCGGCACCCCGGGCTGCCTTCCGTGCAGGCGTGGCCGCGCCGAACGCGCGCACCCCACCGCATCAGTGAACGTTTCGTTGTTGGTTCGCAGGCCGCCTCAGCGTTGCCTTGCGCCGGCCGCAGGCCGGGCCAGCCAGGTGTGCAGCTGGGCGAAGTTCAGCGAGAACTCCGGCATCTGCATCAACCCGCCGGAGAACACCTCGCCAATCACCCGCTCGATCAGGCGTACCGCCTGGGGGTTGTCCAGCACCACGCCGAGATCACGGACGAAGGTGGCGAAGCCCCAGACCCGCTGGTTCAGCTCGAGGCCGACGAACCAGCGGAACAGCAGGTTGTAATTGAGCTGCTCGTAGAGCTGCTTCTCGCTGGGCAGCGAATAGAGCAGTTGCAGCAGCAGCGCATGGAGCAAGGCCGGCAGCGGCACCTGCAGCTGCTGGGTGGCCGCCCAGCCCTGGAGTTCGGCCAGGGCCTTGCTCATCACCTCGTCGATCTGCGGTCGCAACAGGACCAGCGAATGGCCGGGCGGGATGTAGCTGGACACTTCCTTGAGGGCGCTCTGCCAGTCGTCCTGGGACACGATCCAGACCCAGGGTGCGCCGTAGCGATAGACCGAGACCGGCTTCTTGCGCGCCGCCTCGACAATCTTCGACAGCCGCTGGTCGAGCTCCTGCATCCCCACTTTCGAGTAACCGTCCATATTCCCCATCGCCCTTGTTCCAGTGGCCTCGGCACGCCCGCAAACCGCGGGCGAAAGTCGTCGCCATCCCTGGCGACTTGCTCCCTCTCGGCGATATCCCTCGCCGTTGACGCTCCGTACATCACCTTGACCGGGGCCGGATGGCACCACCGAACTTTTGTCATCGAATCTTCATGAACGGAGATCGACGGAAAGGGTCTTTCTGGGTGAAAAGCGTCTGGAATGGGCATTACAGGGTGCCCATGCCCGTCTCCGTCCGGTGGATGCAAAGAGCGGCATCCACCCTACGCACGGCCCAACACCGTGCCCACAAAGACACTCCTGTAGGGGCGAATTCATTCGCCAAGGACCGCGCAGCGGTCCCCTGTGCCTAGGTGCCTCGCGAAATGGATGATGCATATCGGACGTAGCTCGGTGTTTCCAGCGAGCACCCGGTGCGCGCAGCACACCCTACGTCCGAAGTGAGCGGCGGCTGCATGCTCCGAGGTCCGGCTGCGCCCCCCCTGCAGCAACGGCTCTCCTGAAATGAAGAAGCCCGGCTGATGCCGGGCCTCTTCTGGTCACGCTATTGGTGAGCGGGTGATCTGATCGTCTTCGATCGGTTTGCTGCGTTCAAAATCAGCGAAGGCCGAGGTCGGTGGGAAATACCGGGCTCATTCAGACCGCTCCTGGAATGTACTGATGTTTCTGAACTCATCCGTTATCAACTCTGCAAAGGCATCCCGTGCTCGATGCAATCCAATATTCTTGTTCCAGATGAAGTAGTTCTGTATTGGCGTCAGGTCGTCGAAGGCATAGCCTTTTATATTGCCAATCTTCTTGTATTGCTCGAACACCCCAGATGGAACCAGAGAAACCCCGGCGCCTGCACTGACGCAGCCAAGAATAGTTCCATAGCTCGCGATGCTGGTTATAGGTGTTGATACCTGTGCGGCCTTTAGCCAACGTTCAAGGGCGTGGCGATAAGGGCAGCCTACAGGCCACATGAAAATATTCAGGTTGTTGACGTCATCAGCAGAAGTGATTTCGCCTATGGATTCTGATGCGATCAGTATCAAGGGCTCTTTGTATATTTCCAGCTGGGCAATGTCAGCGTGATCGCTCTTTACGGCGATGATTGCGCCATCCAACTTGTGCCCGACAATCTCGGCCACCAATTGCGACCACGTGCCGGTACTGAACTGCATGTGCACACTCGGGTAGTGCACATGGTAACGAGACAGTAGAGCAGGTAGGCGGCCAGTCGCGGCTGATTCGATAGCGCCTATCTTGAGCACCCCGGCTGGAGTCGCCTCAGGATCAAGCGCTCTTTTCGCCTCCTGGCAAGTATCGAGAATCTTGTTCACGTAACCGAGAAGCAACTCACCGGAAGGGCTTATGATCAGCCCCCGGCCTTTACGTATAAAAAGACTCACTCCAAGTTCCTGCTCCAACAGTTTTATCCTGTTGGTAATGTTGGAGGGGACGCAATGCAATATCTTGGAGGCTTTGACAATACTTCCCTGCTCTGCAGTCACTTTAAACATTTTGAGTTGCGACAATTCCATTGCTGCACCGACGATTCATTCAAAGTGAATAGTGGCGTGATTATAAATTACTTGTTTGGCGCGTACAAGTGACCTAGCTTCGTGCCCGCCCTTAACTTGAAGCGACAACACGTCCGCTCACACACTTTATGGAAGAAGGTTAAGCAATGAATTCTATTGTTATGGAAAGCAATATAGTTGTGCCCCAGCACCAACTATCCATGCAGCAATTTGGTGAGGCTTTTATTGAAGATCTTCCCAAGCACTTTGCAGCCTTGAAGATACCTGGCCGAGTGATTTGCGGCGATCAGCGCAAAGCTGCAATTCCTGCACACGTGGATCAGGTGCCCGCTATCCAGTTGGCGATGCATGAAGTGCTATGCCATGAAACAACTCAAGCGTCGCAGGAGTGGACAGAGAAGAGCTTCAATGCGTTTCTAGAGAAAGCGCTTGTCGATGAAGGTGTGCTGAAATTCTTCAATGGCTGGAATGAAACCCATAAGACCACAAGCCTGGTTTCAGCAAAAATAATCATGCGACTGGCTGCTGACGCAGGCGCGATCCCTGCTCACCAGCAATCCCTGTACAACAATGTCATGGCGCATATGCATGAAGTGGCCAAGGATGACTTCGGTCTCGGCCATGAAGGCCACGATGGCATGTACGGATACATGACGTCCGCGTTCGGCGCTTCGCGCTGGGTCGAAAATCAATATGTCGTACCCGGGTGCAATGAGTTCTCAGGCTTCCTCTACAGAGTAGGCATCGCAGAAAATAAATCGCCTTTGAATTCCCATGAATACAAACGTTCCATGTTGGAGGCCATGATGACCTCGGTGGCGTCAGAGCTCTGGAATGGTCGCGAATACAACTATATTGCGCAACATATCGAGGAGAAGCTAAACGCCGTCAATCCAGATCTTCGCGCTGACGTGAAGGCGCTTCGGAATGCCAAGGGTTATGTCATGGGGCATTCAGGAGAGGTGGAGAACAGGCATGGATTGCATGCGTTGGCCGCCGCTCAGGCCTATTGCCGATTCGCCGATCTGGAATTTGATATTCATCGCTTGAAAGAAATCATGATCGATTATAACGGCCGTGTTGGAAAGGCATTCCGTAGTTTGCACGAGGCGTTAACTGCTTGATCGTGTTTTAAAACTGCTTGCCGCTGGTGCGATGCGACTGCGCATCAGCGGTTTCGCTCATCTGATCTCTGCATGGATACGGCTTCGGGAGATGATGTGAACAGTGGAAGGTGAAGAGATGTTCTCATGACCGTTGAATACACCCTCGTCGCATTGGGTTTTTTTGCATTCTGCGGCGGTTTAATCGATGCAGCAGTTGGAGGTGGGGGGCTTGTTCAGGTGCCTGCCCTGCTTCATGCGCTCCCTCAGCAAAGCCTGGCGACGGTCTTCGGAACCAATAAGCTGGCCGTGCTGCTAGGTAATTGCTTTTCCATATCCCGCTATTTGAGGCGCATACATATTGCTTGGAAATTAATTCTTCCAACCATGATCGCTGCCTTTATTTTCTCTTTTCTAGGTGCTTTCTCTGTTTCATTGATACCTAAAGAGGCAATGGAGTACGTAGTCTTCGTGGTGTTGATAGTGATGGCTGTCTATACCTTTGCCAAGAAGGACTTAGGCCGAGTTCATCGATCTGTCGAACATGGGCCAAAAGAGATTGTGCTGGGCGTTTTCTTTGGCGCATTATTGGGATTCTATGACGGCGTATTTGGCCCTGGCAGCGGGAGTCTTTTGCTGTTTGTTTTTGTAAAGTACTTCGGCTTCGATTTTCTTAATGCGTCGGCTTCAGCCAAGCTCGTTAACTTGGGCACTTTCAGTGCTGCGCTATTCTTCTTCGTACCCTCAGGTAATGTGCTCTGGCTTATCGGTGGCATGGTGAGCCTGTGCAATATCGCCGGCGCCCTCACCGGCGTGTTCTTAGCACTTCGTTATGGAAGTGGGTTCATTCGGATTTTCTTCCTGATTCTATTGGTGTTCCTGATAGGGCGCATGGGGTTCTCAATTTTCATTGAGGCCCCGTGACATAGACTCCCCCGTTCACGCAGCTCGCTACTGGCGATAGCCGTAACCCCCTCCCCTCACTTATGGCGCCGGGAACTTCGCTCAAGCTCTTTCCCGCCCGCCCATGTAGGGCAGCAGAGACTAGCCAAGGCACCCTTGTAGGGGCGAATTCATTCGCCAAGGACCGCGCAGCGGTCCCCTGAGCCGCACTTAAATCCTCGCCAACCTCGAGCGTACGGCGCTCCGCTTCAGCCCACCGCTCTTGGTGTGTTTCGAGGCCCAACTGCGTGCCCCCACTCCCCCAACAAAAAAAGAGCGGCAGTCGCCTGCCGCCCTCGGGAAAGGGATACCGCCCCGCAGGGCGGTGAAGGGGTGGGATCAGAGCGTCAGGTTGCGCTGCTCCTCCGGGGTCAGCTGGTTGCGTGCCTGTTCGTCCAGCTGGCCGGCGCCGAGCACCTGCACGCTGCTGCCGGGGTCGTAGGTCGGCGTGCGGCTGGCGCCCTCGTTGGTGGGCTCCACGCGCTCATTGCCGAAGCCCAGCACCTGCACCGTGAAGATCGACGGCTGGCGCTGGCGCGAGGCGGCCTGCTGGTCGCGGGCGACGCCTTCGGCGGCGTCGCTGGCGGAACTGGCCGCCGAGCTGGCGGAGGACAGTGCACCGGTGTTCACCGCGGCCACCACCGGCACGCCGTTGGACTTGCCCTGCACCTGGATGTTGGCGGCGTTGACCACCTGCAACGCGGCGATGTTGACGTTGCCGGAGACGCGGATGCCCGCCTCGCCCGCATCGATGGTGCCCAGGGGCGCCAGCAGGTCGATGTCGCCCGGCGGCACCTCGGCAATGGGCGCCAGGGTGGCGATGCCGGCGCCGGTGCTGGGCACGGTGGGCGACAGGGTGACGTTGCCCCAGTTGTCGTAGACCCGGCGCGGCGGTGTGTACACCAGGGTGGTCTTGGAGCCGCGCCCGGCGTTGATGTCACCGGCCGCGGACCAGGCCAGGATGTCGCCGCCGAAGGTGGTCATGATGCGGCTCTGGCCCAGTAGCACGCTGCCGTTGGCGAACAGCTGGATGTCGCCCGTGCCCTGGGTGATGACCCCGGCGGTGGACGGCGGCGCCTCGCCCTCGATACCGAACACCTGCTGCCCGCCCGGGGTGAGCATCTGGATGCCGCCACCGAAGTTGGTGTGCACCCCGGCGCCGCCGTACATCGTGATGTCGCCCTGGTAGAGGATCGGGTTGCCGGCCACGTCGTGGGTGGGGAACAGCGCGGCGATGGCGTTGCGGCCCCGCAGGTAACTGCCGAAGCGCGGGCTCTCCGCATCGTTGTATTCACGGCCACCAGCACGCAGCTCGGCGAAGTAGATCTCCCGGGCGAAGACCCGCTGCTGCTCCGCCGGCAACGCGGCGTAGTAGGCGCGCGCCTCCTCGCTCGTGCCGCTGAAGCCGAAGCGTTCGGCAAGCCAGGCCACCAACTCCACCTCGTAGGTCTTGGCCACCCCGCCGCCCGCCAGGCTGCCGCCCACCTCGACGCGGTTGGCCGGGTCCAGGTAGCGCTGGGCGAAGGCCAGATAATCCGGACCGCTGCCGACGCCGGCCTGCATGACGATATCCGCCCCCGGCCGGTTGTCGCCCGGCACGATGGCGCCGAGGCTGGTCACCGCGGCCTTGTCCTCCATCAGGATGTTGCGCCCGGCACTGATCTCCAGCGTGCCGGGGCCGGCGACGTTAAAGGTGCTGTAGAGGATGTCGCGGCCGGCCGAGACGATGGAGATGTCGGTGGGGTCGTCGTGGATGAAGAGGTTGCCGGTGCTGGTGGCCAGGCCTGCGAACTGCGGCAGCAAGGTGCCGGTCGGCTGGCCGCTGTTGACGATATCGCGGCCGGCCATGATGCGCGCCGGGCGAGCCGCTTCGTACCAGGTCTCGCCCGCCCTCGGTGCACTGGCGAAGGTGATGAGCTCGCCGGTGCGCAGGCCGATGATGTCACCGTTGAGGGCATAGAAGCGTGCTGGCTCGTCGGCACCGCGGTAGGCGCTGCGGGTCCCCGTGCCACCAAAGGCGAACAGGCTGCGCCCGAGGCTCCCGGCGCCTGACAGGTCTCCCTGGTTGGCGCCATTGGAATCGAGGTAGTAGAAGGCCGGGTTCAAGGGGGTCGCCAGGCTGGACACCGGTGCGTTGCTGGGCGTGATGGCATAACCGCCGGCATAGATCGAGTCGCCTGCCAGGAATTCCAGCTGCGCTCGGCTGCCAGGTGCCAGCAACAACGAATAGCGGGTGGTGTTCAGGCTGTTGTCCGTCCACAACGCCGATGGGCCGTAGTAGAGGCTGCCGCCCGGTGCGACTGCGCGCAGGATCGACGGATAGACGAACCGGCCATCGGTGGCGGAGAAGTCCATGCGGTCCCGAACACTATCGCTGGAGCCCGCCGCAAGCTCACCGACCTGCGTCGAAGGAGTGAGGTTGCCGCCTGCGGAGAACAGGTCGATGGCCGTGTGGTCGGTCCACAGGCTGAACCATGAGCGGCCAATGCTCTTGCCGCCATTCAGATCGACCGGCTGCCAGTTGCGGGCGTTGGTCCGCCCGGCATCGGCCGCGCCGCCAAGCACCAGGTCACCCCGGGCGTCCAGGCTGATGGTGGCGTCGCCCGGCACCAGTACCAGGCCGCCGGTGGCACTGGCCATGGTGGCCTTGAAGGGGTCGTAGGCACGGCTTTCGCGGGGGTCCTGCGACATCTGCATCGGCCCATTGACCTGCTCGATGCCGCCAAAGGAGCCCGCACTGGCACGCACGGCGCCACGCAGGTTGGCCAGGCTGCCATTCAGGTCATGGCGTTGTGCGACCGGGCGGCTCCGGTCGTCCAGCATCGAGCGCGCCGTCAAGGCCGGGTTGAGCCCACCGCCCACCTTCAGATCGAGGTCGCCACCGCCGGTAAGCACCAGTTCACCGTCCACCCTACGCCCGGTCGAGCCCACCGCCAGTACCAGCCCCTGGCTGCGGGTGGCGATGGTGTTGTCCAGGGTGCCCCGGGCCGCCAACATGCCGGCGTCGCCGCCGACACGTACATCGAGGTTGCCGCCGCCCAGGGTTCCGAACCCGGTGAAGCCGGTGAAGGCGACGTTGTCCTGGAAGGGCATGTAGGTGCCGAAGTTGATCCACCAGGCGGTAGGCACCTCGCCGTTGACTCCACCGCCCTGGCGCCACAGCCAGCTGCTGACGCTTGAGCTTTCAGGCTGGTCGAGTCCGCCACTGCCCACCAGCTTGGAACCGAGGATATCGCCGGTCAGGTCACCGCCGACGGAAAGCAGCAGGTTGCCGCCATGATCGGGGTACCAGGCCCGATAGAGGCTGCCGGAACCGCCATTGACCAGGGCTTCGTAGCTGCCGCCGTTCTTGCCCAGTACCGTCGTATCGAGCGTGCCGTTAGACAGCTGAGTGAAGCCTCGTGGCTGATTGAAGACTGCTGACGCTGCCAGATCCAGGGAAGAGGTGCCGGCCGTATAGATGCCGTACAGGGACTGCATGCTGAAGTTGCCAGCACTGACCAGATCCAGGTCGCCGGTACCGACTCGAAGCACACTGAAGCGACTGGTTCCCAGTGCGTATTCATATTCCGTTGGCGCCTGCGTAGCCCCGCCGCTGCACAAACTGGCCCAGGCGCAGACTTCGTCCTCGGAGATGGCGAACTCCAATGCGACTTCCGCCACGGGTCTACCTGCTTGAGACGCATCCCCATAAAACACCGTGGAGCCCTCGGCAGTCAGCAGGCGCGGTGAAGCAGCCGCGTTGCACAGACTGGCCCAGGCACAGACCTCGTCCTCGGTGATAGCGAACTCCGTCGCGACCTCCGCCACGGACTTACCGGCATGGGACTCATCGCCATAGAAGGTCATGGAGCCTTCGGCCGTCAGCGTCCGCGCAGCGACCGTTGCCTTGCACAGGCTGTCCCAAGCGCAGACCTCATCCTCGGAGATGGCGAACTCCGCTGCCACGTCCGCAACGGGCTTGCCGGCATGGGACTCGTCGCCATAGAACACCATCGAGCCTTCTGCCGTGAGCACTCGCCCACCTGTGGGCTGCCCGGGCTTGGCGGTCACCAGGTAGCCGTAGTGGGTGTCAGCCACGCGAAGTTCACCCCGCTCGGCATAGGGGTCCACCAGGCGAGTGTCTGCCGCCTGCAGGTCAGCGCCGGCCACGGCTCGCAACGACCACGATTGGGTGCCTTCGGCCAGCATCTGCGCGGCGGCCCAGTTGCGCCCTTTGCCATCCCCGCCACGCAGGTTGATCTTCTCCACGCCGGCGGCGAGCTTGACGTCGGTTCCGGCTGGAATGAGCGCCCCCAGGGCCAGGGTCAGGCTGCCGGCCTGGATCACCACATCCGGATGGCTGCTGTTGACAGCGCGCAGCGGATTGTTCGGCAACGCCACGCCCTTGGGCCAGTTCATGCCCGTGACCGCCGTGTCGCCCACCAAAAGCGTGCCGGCGCCGAGGATCATGTCCTTGGCCAGGGTGATATCGGCGGAGAGTCGCGTACCTGCCGCATAGGCCAGGCTGTTGTCGGCGTTGCGTATATCACCGGAGAGCACGGTGCCGGCTGCCAGCGTCAGGGGCTGATCCAGCGTCGCAGCGATCGGCAGGCGCGTGCCGGACGCCAGGGTCATGGCCTTGATGGGCAGGTCGTAGTTGAGCACGGTCCCTGCCGGGAATGCGGTGCCGTCCTGCAGCTCGATACCTGCGCGCGGCACCACCACATCGCCATTGAACATCTGCTTGCCGGGCGTCAGCACCCAGCCGGCGTCGTCCTGGGTTTCCGGCGGCGGCATGAAGCCGTCGTTGACGCTGCCGAACACGGAGAGGTCGCCACCGGCGCGGATCACCAGGTTGCCCACTTCACCCGAGCCATACACGGCGCTGGATTTCTGGGTGTTGGGATTGAGGCTTTCGTAGCGATGGCCAGAGAGGTCCAGATCACCCTGCACCACCAGGTCGCCATCAGCGGTCTTGCTGACGATCTCGACGCCCGGGCGCAGGTGGAAGGCATCGGCATAGGTGGCGTTGTTGAGGCCGGCCAGCTTGCCGTTGACCAGCGCGCCATTGGCCAGGGCGTTGCCGATGAAGGCCAGGCTGTCGGTGTGTTTCTGGTTCAGGTAGTCCTGGTCGATCTGCTGGTATTTGTGCCCGTTGACGGGATCGGTGACCTCGCGTGCGTCGTCGTAGCGCTGCACGCCGTTCACCGCGATCAGCCTGGCGCCCTGGATGTCCAGGCTGCCGCCGGCGTCGATGGCGATATCGCCGGCGGTGGCGCCACCCAGGCGCGGGGCGTTCAGTTCCAGGGTGCCGCGGGCCTTGCCGTCATGCCCGCTGGTGGCGGCGGTGCCGTGGCGCAGGTCGATGCGCGCGCCATCGGCCAGGGTCAGCAGGCCGTCGCCGGAGCCCAGTTCCACCACGGCGCGGTTGGGTGAGTCGATGATCTTGCCGTAGCTGTCCACCCGCAGGCGGGTGCCGTGGGCGTCCAGCAACGCATGGCCGCCGATGGTCAGCCCCTGCTTGCCGGCCAGGCGGATGGAACCCACCCGCTCGCCGCTGGCGTCCACTGTGCCGTTGACGGTGAGCGTGCCACCGTCCACCGAGACGTCGATCGCCCCGGCCTTGAGGCCGTCGCCGATCACCAGGTCGCCCTGCTTGAGCTGGAAGCTGCGGGCCCCGAACACCTGGCCCTGGTTGAGCCGCTGGTTGAGGGCGGCGAAGTCGTCGCTGAGGCTGCCAGCGCCTAGACGCTGCGCACGGATATCGACGCTGCCGGCCTTGAATGGCACCAGGGTGCCGCCAGCGTCGTAATAGCCGCTGCTACCACCGAGGATGCTGCCGCGCAGGTCGACGACCCCTGCATCGGCGGCCAGGGCAGTGGCCTTGAGGCTGCCGCCCTGGTTGTTTTTGGCCGACAGGTCGATCACCGAGCCGGCGGCCTGGCGGATATCGCCGTTGCGGCTTTCCAGGATCAGGTCGCCGCCCCAGCTGTACTTGTTCACGTCGTTGAAGGTGACCTTGCGCCCGGCCAGGTCGATGCGCGCGGCATCGGTGAGGCTCAGTTGCGCCTCGGCCTTGAGGCTCAGCTTGCCGCTGGGCAGCACCACGGCCCCCTCCAGTAGCAGGTTGCGACCGCTGAGGGACAGCTCGGCACCCAGCGCATCGCCACCGATGCCCGGCAGTGCACTGCCACTCGGCGCACTGACGCGGACATCGCCGCCGGCGGTGATGCGGTTGACCGAGCCGGCGCCGCCGGTCATCACCGGGGTGCTGATGTTCAGGTTGCCGCCGCTGTACTGGAAGCCCTTGCCGGTGACGTAGCCGTCCTGGCGCTGGTACACCGACAGGCCGCCCTTGTGGTTGGCGGTGATGCGTTCGCTGGCGTTGAGGTTGACGTTGGCGAAGCCCACGGCCAGGCGATCGCGAATTGTCGCGGCGGTGGGTTGTGTATCCGGCTGGTAGCCGAACTCGATGCGCTCGGCGTCGATCACCAGGTTGCCCGCACCGGTCCCAGCCCCCCCGGTGATGATGGAGCCGGCCTCGTTGTGGGCGCCGTTCCAGATCAGGTTGGAGGTGTGGATGCGCGCGGTCTCGCCCGCCTCGCCCTTGCCGTAGATGGCCGGGGTGGTCAGCACCAGCTCCTTGAGCCGCGACTTGCCGTCGGCACCGAAGGTATCCAGGCTGGCGTTGCCGAAGAAGTTGAGCGAGTCGCGAGCGCCCAGCACCAGGGTTTCCAGAGCCGGCGCGCCGGTGCTGGTATCACCGCGCAGCAGGCGGTCGAGCACCTGCTGGTTGAGGGTCAGGCCGCTGGGCAGCAGGTTGCGGGCGGCGAGGTCGGCCAGCGCCTCGGCGCTGCCGACGTTGATGCCGCCCACTGCCAGGGTCAGGTTGCGGGTGCCGTAGTTGACCGCTTCGCCCAGTTCGAAGGCGTTGTCGGTGGCCGTGGCGATGGTGCCCTCGGAGTAGAGCCCGGTGGTACCGCTACAGATGCCATCGCACACGCCGATGCGGATGCTGCCCGGGGCTTTCTGTGGCTCCTGCGGGTTGGCAGCGTCCGGGGCCAGCATGTTCAGGTAACCGTTGGAAACCGCCAGCACGCTGTTGCGCCCCGGCTTGTAGATGTAGCCATCGCGGGAGTCGCGGGATGCATCGCCCTGGCCCAGGGTGTTGATGCTGGCGCCCTGCTCCACCGTGATGCCACCGGTGGGCCCGGCGGTGACCAGGAAGACTTCCGGGGCCTTGAGGGTCGCGCCGCTGCGCAGCACCAGGTTGGCGGTGCGGGCCACGCTACCGCCCGTGCTGCTGGCACCGTCGTCGAACTGGATGAAGTTGCCGCCCTGGCCGTAGAAGGAGCGCGCATAGGCGCCGATGTTGAGGCTGCCGGCACCGATGGCGTTGAGGGATTCATCGGTCAGGGTCACGCCGTTGAAGCCAGCGGTGGCGCCCTGCCCGGCCCTGACGATCTCCAGGTTGCCCGTGGAGGTCTGGGTGATGCTGGAGGTGCTGCCACGCCCGCCCTCCCCGCGCGCCTTGAGCAGTTCGCCGGCGAAGCTGAAGCTGGGCCGGTCGGTGGTGTTGTTCGCAAAACTCAGGTTGAAGGCCTTGGCGTCCCTGGGCATCAACGCGGCGGGAATGCCCAGGCGCGCCGCGTCGGCCTGGAGGAACTGGCTGAAGCGGGTCTCGTTGTACTGGGAGTAGCGGCGCAGCACATCGGCCGGGGTGAGGATCACCTGGCTGGCCAGGCTATCCCGCGCGCCGCTGGCCAGGCCGAGGGTGCCGGCGGTGGACCAGGAGCCATTGCGCATGGCCTGGGTGGTGATGGCACCGCCCTGCCCGGCCAGGCCGTTGACCTCCACGCGGAAGGCCCCCGGCAGCAACGCATAGGTGGATGGCAGCAGCGTATAGGTGCCCGCCGGCAGGCCCGGCACGCCGGCGCCGATGGTGATCTGCTGGCCTACCCTGGGGTCGACCGCACCGTCCTCGCCCCCTTGGGGCGCGTAGCCCGCCTGCACGCCAGGCACGATGGCGTAGACCGGGTTGCTGCCAAGGGCCGGCAGCAGGAAGCCATCGGTGCCGTACTGCATCAGCGGATTGAAGCGCGCATCGGTGGAGCCACCGCGCCCGGAGACGAAGCCCGCACCGACCAGCTCGCCACCGCCGGATACATCCACCACCGCCCCCTGGGCGACATCGATCACCTGCCCCACGAGGTCGACCTTGCCCGGCATCAGGCTCTGCCCTTCCTTGAGCAGGTCGTTGGACAGCGACACGCCGTCGTAGAGCCAGGTCTTGCCGTCCACCGTGCCGCCGTAGGGGATCACCAGCCCGGCGCCACTGACCGAGGCCAGGCTGCCGGGCAGCAGGTTGACGATGCTGGCAGGGCGGGTGGCGTCGCCCTGGTAGCCGAGTATCAGGTCGCCCAGCGGCGCACGCAGGATGCCGCCCTGGTTGATGACGTCCGCCTGCAGGCTGATCGAGCCGAAGGCCGAGTAGGGAGCGGACGGCATGCCTTGACCGCTGCGGGCGATGTCGATCCTCGATGCACTCACCTGCCCTTTGACACCGGTACCCGGATAGATCTGGGCGGCGCTCATGGCCAGGTTGCCGGGCACTTGCAGGCGCATGGCGCGGGCGTCCTCCGTGCTCAGCAGCCGCAGGTCCCCCTGGCTGCTCAGGTGCATATCGGAGAAGGCACGGCGGTCTACCACCTGTGCGCCCCCCTGCAGCATCAGGATGCTGCCCCGGGCGCCGAGCCTGACGGCATCACGCACATCCAGCAGGCCTCTGGCCGATAGATTCAACTGCCCCGTGGCAGGGCGCTGCGAACTGCCGACGCGGATGGCGGTGTCCGTACTTGCGCTGTCAGCAGGCGCCCCCAATGCCCCGGCCAGGCGCAGGTAACCACCGCGCAGATCGACCACGGAACCTGCGGCAGCTGTCTCGGCCAGGGCGTAGGTACCGGCATAGAGGTTGAGCGCGTTGGCCATGTCCAGGTTCAGAGTGCCGTCGAAGCTGAGCAAACCGGTGCTCAGCAGGGAGAGGTTGTCGAAACCGCCGGCCTCCACCTGCTCAACCGCCAGGCGGCCGTGGCCGTACTCCAGCAGCGTTGCGCCCTGGCCCGGCTCACCCGTACCCGGCAGCGATTCACCCCGCTGCTGTGCCAGGACCAGCTCCCGCGCCTGGCGTACTGCATCGGTCGCCCGGGGATCGTTTATCCGATAGGACGGGGCACCGAGTGCAACGGAGAGGCTGCCCCCCGATGCCCCTGCGCCACCGGCCTCGGCCTTGAACTGGCCGTCCAGATAGAGCCCGCTGGTGGACGCGAAGGCGATGCTGCCGCCATGGCTGGCCACGGGGGTGGCGCCCTGCCCCGGGATATCCAGCACGGCCTGGGCACCGGATGCGTCCAGGCGCGCGCCCTGGCGTACCACCACGAAGGCGGCGGTGGCGGTTAGGCCGCCCGTGGCGTGATCGATGTCACCGCCGATGACGATGCTGCCGCCGTTGCGCACCGTGCCATAGCGATCGCCACGGCTGTCCACGGCCGTGACCGAGCGCGCGGCGGCGTCCAGCACCGCGTGGTCGCCGATCCAGATGGACTGGTAGGTCTCCAGCGGTTTTTGCAGCTCGGTATCCGGGGCCGAAACGATGATCGAGTTGACCGAGATCCTTCCGCCCCAGGCGTTCAGGGTGCCGTCCACCGTCACCTGGCCGATGCCAGCCAGGCCGATGGATTGGCCCGGGTCGACGTTGAGTATCGCCCCCTTGCCCACCAGCAGAGGGGTGGTGGCGATATCACCCGCCGCCGTGATGGCGCTACCGGCGCGCAGCGATAGGCTGGCCCCCTGGCGCTGGGTCAGCATTCCCTTGGCGGCATCCTCCAGGTAGAGAGGGGGCGTCCAGGTTTCCAGGGCGTCACGGGGCGCACCACCGGTGGCCAGGCTGATCGCCCCATCGCCCTGCCGGTACACCGGCATGCTCACATCCACCCGGGTGCCCTCGGCCACTTCCAGGCCGCGGTTGCCCGCCACCTCATAGGCAGAGAAGCCCTTGTCGAAGAAGTCCCCACGCAGCAGCAGGGTGCCGGCATCAGCCGAGGTGGCGCTGTCGCTGATCAGCACCTTGCCGGCCTGCAACGCCAGGGTGCCACCGCCCTTGACGCCCTGGCCGCGCAGCTCGCCGCCCAGGCCCAGTACACCTGCGCCACTGTCGGTGTTGGCGTTGGCCGCCAGGGTCAGGTTGCCGCCCTTGCCGCCTTGCAGCTTGCCGCTGGCCAGCAAGGCGGCACCGGAGGACACATCCACCAGACTGCCGCTACCCAGCAGGGTGCTGCCGCTGCTGCGCAGGGAGATGCTGCCGCCGTTGAGGTAAGGCAGCGCACGGCTGTCGTTCGGGTCCAGCAACTGGTTGCTCCACAGGCCGCTGGCGTCGAGCTTGACGCCCTCAGCGACCTTGACGGTTGCCGCCCCGGCCAGGGTGGTATCGGCCTTGCCGTTGGCGGTGATCTGGTTGAGCACGTTGCCCAGCTGGATGCTGCCGCCATGGGCGGTGATATCGGCATTCACCTCCACCTTCGGGCCATACAGGGTGACGCTGCCCGCCGGGGCCACCTGCAGGTCGCCGTCGACGCGGATGCCTTCGCTGGCGGCCACCTTGACCGCCCCGAGGTTGAAACCGTTGAGCTGGGCGCTGTCGAGATACAGGGTGCCCTGGCGTCCGGCCGGCAAGGCCGAGCCAAGGTCCAGCCCATCGGCGATACGGGTGCCGCCTTCGCCGAGGATCACGTTCTTCAGGGTGTTGGCATCGGCGCCCAGGGCGTACTCCAGGGTGCCGCTGCTCTTCACGTACCAGGGGGTGTAGCTGCCCACCACCAGCTGGGCGCCACGGGCCACGGCCTTCTGCGACTGGCTGTAGCCGTCGAGGCCGGATTGGGCACCCTGGGTCTGACGCTCGCCCTGGTAGGTGTCACTGGCCAGGGTGCCTTCCAGCACGGCGTTGCGGGTGCCGATCACCAGGGTCCCGGCATCGCGGCCCACGGTGTAGCCGCCTTCCTTGCGTTCGTTCGAGGCGATCAGCGGGTTGTAGTAGTAATCGGTCTGGCCCCAGCGCTGGCTGTGGTCTTCGTAGCCCTTGTAGAGGCCGGTGTAGAGGATGTCCCCCGGCGCGCTGGAGAGCTCGTAGAGGCGCCCGTCGGCGCCCTTGAGCCAGGTCTGCTTGATGGTGCCGGCCTGCACATCCAGGGTGCCGCCGGAGAGGTTGATCTGCGAGCCGGCCTGGGTCACCACCTCGTTGCCGGTGAAGCTGACGGTGCCGCCCTGGGCCATCCACTCCGCCACGCTGTGGCCCTGGGTGCCCAGGTAGCCACTGACCTCCAGCAGGCCACCGGCGGTGTACCAGCGGTCCGTGGCATAGCCGTTGGTGCCGGCGGGCACGAACACCAGGTCGCGCACGTCGACCCAGACATCGTTGTTGTTCAGGCCGCCACCGTCGCGGTTGACCGAGGAATCGCGCTGCTCGTTGCCCTGCAGGTTGACCTTGACGCTGTTGGACTCCATCGCGACCTTGACCCCGGTGGCGCCGGAGACGTCGATCACCGCGCCATCGCGCACCAGGCTGCGCTGGCCGGCGTTGACCGCCACCTGGCCACCGGTGGCCAGGGTGATGGAGCCTTTCTGGAAGTCCACGGTACCGCTGCTGTCGATCTGCACCAGGGACAGGTCGCGACGGTAGGCATCGCCGGCCACCACGTTGCCGCTCTGGGTCACCGCCGGTGCGATCAACGCATCGCGCTGGCTGTCCAGGGCCGTGGCGCTGGCGTCCAGCAGGATGGCGGTGGTACTGCCCTCGCCCAGGGTCACGCTGCCATTGGCGCCGGTGGCGGTGAGGTGCACCGTGCCGCGGGCATCGGCCGAAGTGCTGGCCAGGGCCGCGCCGTTCTGGCGCACCTGGTTGCCCGCCAGGGTCACATCGCCGCTGGCAGCGAGGATGACCCCGCTGTTGGTCACCGTACCGGTGCCGCCGACGGTCACCTCGTTGCCACGGGTGGTGGAGGTCGGGCTGCCGTCGGTGCCATAGCCCTTGCGGATGGTGAAGCTGTCACCCGCCGCCAGCAGCGCCTGGCCCTTGGGCGTGGCGATGGTGCCGGCGTTGTCCACCTCCTTGCCCAGCAGCAGCACGTAGCCGCCGCCGGCCGTGGAGGTGGCCGGCGCGGCGGTGTTGAGCTGCGCACCCTGCTCCACGCGGATGGCGCCCTGGGCGTTGGTGAAGGCCGGGTTGCTGCCGCTGTAGAGGCCGCCGGTCCTGAACTGCTCCTCGCTGAAGTCGGTGGCCGCGGCCACCAGGTTGCGCACGTTGACCTGGCTGCTGCCGCTGAACACCACGCCGTTGCCGTTGAGGATCATCACCGTGCCGTCGCCCTTGATCTGGCCCTGGATCTGGCTCGGCGCCGTGCTGTTGTTGACCTTGTTCATCAGGGCCCAGCTGGACTCCTGCTGGAAGGCCACGGTGGTGTCGCGGCCGACGTTGAAGGTCTCCCAGTTGAGGATGGCCTTGTCGGCGGTCTGCTTGATGGAGACCAGCACCTTGCCGTTGGCGTCGGTCTGCACCGGGCCCTCGGCATTGATGAACAGCGGCTTGCCGTCCGGGCCGATCACCACATTGAGGCCGTTGCCGCCGAGGCCGTTGTGAATGGTCTGCGGCCCGCTGGAGGCGGCGGCGCGACCTGCTGCCTGGGCGGCCTGGGCCGCAGCGATGGCGGCCACCGTGTTGTTCATGTTGGCGAAGGTGCGCCCCAGGCGCTCCTGCACCCGTTGTTGCTGGGCCAGGGGCGGCGGCGAGCCCGGCACCGGTGTGGTCGGCCGAACGGTGCCCGATGCCTGCGCAGCCCCCTTGGAGGCGAACCAGGCGGAGCTGAACGCCTGCTCCGCCTGGGCGCCACCGGCCAGCAGCATCAGGGCGATGGCCTGGGCCAGGGGCTTGAGCGGCAGGAAGGTGTCGTGGCGGGTGGCGGTGCGGGAAGCGGGCTTGCTCGACTGGGAACGCATCACTACGGATCCTTGTGTTCTCGCGAAAGACGGGCGCATCGCCCTCCCCTGAGGTGCGCGCCATGGCTATACCCCAAGGCGGTAGCAGCCGCGCTCGACCGAACTTTTGTCATGCAAAGTTCATCTGCTCGGCAGGCGGCTGAAACAGGAAAACCGGCAATGGCGCGAGGCCATTGCCGGTTCGTTGGAGCGGTGCCTGGTGAGAGGCTTAGAGCGGACGACCGATCTGGTTGCAGGCAGTGGTGTTGCCGATGGCCAGGGAGTTGGTCGGGGTGTAGAAGGTGCTGCGAATAGCAGTCTTCCAGTCGTCGGTCAGCGGGATCAGCTTGTTGGCGATGATCTCGTCGTCGTTGTTGTTGAGGTCATCGGTGTTGTAGTGACGGCCAACGAAATCACGGATGGAAGTGCGGTCGGCGGTGTCCTTGTAGCACTGGCTGAACACCAGGTTGGTGTAGCCGACGATCTTGTAGCCACTGGAAGGGTTGGCCAGAACCGGTACCCACTTGGAAGGATCGGCGCGATCAGCAACAACCGGCGGAGCGATGGTGCTCAGGGCAGTAGTGACGTTACCGATGGTAGGCAGCAGGCCATTGACCTTGGCCACTACGGCGTTGTTGGTGGCATCGACGTCTTCCGGGCCGACGTAGCCGATGGCGCCTTCGGTGGAAGCGACGGTGCTGGCCAGGTTGGCGCTGCTGGTGGCAGCGATCCAGGAAGCCGGCTCGGCGCCGACGTTGGCGGTGGTGAAGGTGCTGTTGGTGGTGAACTTGGCCGAGCACTGGCTGTTCAGGTGACGGGTAAAGATCTCGGTGGTGCCGCTGCTGCCGGCGCGGTAGACGACCTTGATCGCAGTAGCCGGGTAGCTGGCGTTGACCTGGTTCCAGGTGGTGATGGTGCCCGAGAAGATGTCGCACAGCTGAGCGCTGGTCAGATCCAGGTTGTTCAGCGCAGCGCCACCGGCCAGGGTGAGTTTGTAGGGAACGGTCACCGAAGTGGCAGCCGAGGGAACCTGGACCAGTGCGCCCCAGTTGGCAGCGCTGGTAACCGGAACGGCCGGGGACTGGTGAGCACCTTGGTAGGTGGAGATCTCGCTGGCGGTCAGGATGGAATCACTGCCGGCGTAGTCGACGGTGATGCCGGCGGCCAGGCCCAGCTTGGTGGAATCGTTGGTCAGTACGGCGGATTTGCCAGCGCCGCTGCCCACGCCGATGTAGGCGTTGAAGCCCGACGACAGAACGGTAGCGGTGTTGTACAGGTTCTGCGGCAGAGTGGCGCCGCCACCGACTACGGCAGCCATGGCCTGGGCGGAGCACAGGCCGGCTACGGCCATGGAAACAGCGAGAACATTGCGCTTGAACATGAAGAATCTCCTTTCATCGTGTCTGGACGTTGAGTGGTTCGCTCTTGCATCACGCTGCGGTCCAGCCCCGAGCAACATTCCCCTGCTCGTCGGTGGGCTGGCCACGAGATAGACGTTCTCAACTTCCGGTGACAGAGAAAGGAAAAAACCTCGGGAGCTTGCGCGGATTTTTTCCAGTATTTCTCGGGAGTTAGCGAAACTTTCCTGACATGTCGGCCAGCGCTGCCGAGCGTTTTCCGTTGAGTGCCGGCCCCCCCTCTCCCGCCGTTGCTGGCCCGGGCCGTCGGTGCATGACGGAAGGATGAACCCGAGTGGCGCGAAGACGGGGCTCTGGAGTGAGCGGCAAGCCTTGAAGTGGGAGCGAATTCATTCGCGAATGGGCTCGGCAGAGGAACATGTGCCGTAGGGTGTGCCGTGCGCACCGCCGCTCGGTGCTTCCGGAAAATCTCAGGTGCGCTCAGCACACCCTACGTCCGGGGCACTTGTGAAACGGTTATCCCAGGGGAGACGAACGCCCTACTGCACCAACTGGTTGATCTCGATGATGGGCAGCAGCACGGCCATGACGATGGTCAGCACCACGCCGCCCATGATGACGATCATCAGCGGCTCCAGCAGCGCGGTCATGCCCATGGCGCGGCGCTCGATGTCGCGGGAGAGGGTCTGCGCGGCGCGGTCGAGCATGGGCGGCAGGGAGCCGGTCTTCTCACCGCTGGCGATGAGGTGGATGAGGATGGGCGGGAACACGCCGCCGGCCTTGAGCGCGCTGGCCAGGCTGATGCCCTCGCGCACGGCGAGGGTGGCGTCGGCCACGCAGGCGGCCAGGCGGTCGTTGGCCAGGGTTTCACGGGCGGCGTCGAGGGCGCGCAGCAGCGGCACGCCGGCGCTGCCGAGAATCGCCAGGGTGGAGGCGAAGCGCGCGGTGTTCACACCCAGCACGAAGCGCCCCAGCAGCGGCAGGCGCAGCACCCTGGCGTGCCAGGCCAGGCGCGCGGCGGCGTCGCGCAGGTACATCCGCCAGCCCCAGAAGGCCCCGGCTATACCGGCGAAGCAGACCACGCCCCAGGCACGGACGAAGTCGCTGGCCTGGAGCATCACCCGGGTCAGCGCGGGCAGGTCCTGGCGCGCCTGGGAGAAGGCGCTGACCACCTGGGGCACGACGAAGCCGAGGAGGAAGACGACGATGCCGATGGACACCAGCCCCACCACCGCCGGGTAGATGAAGGCGGTGAGGATCTTGCCGCGCAGGTTGTTGCGCTCCTCGATGTAGTCGGCCAGGCGCTCCATCACCTGGGCCAGGTTGCCGGACTCCTCACCGGCGGCGATCAGCGCGCGGTAGATGTCGGGGAAGTCGCGCGGGCGCGCCGCCAGGGCCTCGGCCAGGCGCATGCCGCTGCGCACGTCGGTGCGCACCGCGCCCAGGGTTTCGGCGATATGGCGGCGCTCGGCCTGGTCGACGGTGGCCGACAGCGCCGACTCCAGCGGCAGCCCCGCCGCCAGCAGGCTGGCCAGCTGGCGCGTGGCCCAGGCCAGGTCGCCATCGGACAGGCGCGGCGCGAACAGGCCGCCGTCGGTGCTGCCGGCGGCGGCCTCCTCGGTCAGTTCCAGGGGCGTCAACCCACGGGTGCGCAGCAGGCCCATGGCGCCGCGCGGGCTGTCGGCCTCCAGGGTGCCGCTCTCGATGCGGCCACTGGCGTCGGCGGCCTCGAAACGGTAGCGGTTCATCAGGCGTCCCTCGTGACGCGGAGGATTTCCTCCGGCGTGGTGAAGCCGCCCTGCACCCAGCGGTCACCGTCCTCGCGCATGCTGGCCATGCCGGCGGCGCGGGCGGCTTCGCGCAGGCTCTGCTCGGCCTCGCCCTGGTGGATCAGGCGGCGGATGTCGTCGTCGATCACGAAGAGTTCGTGGATGCCGGTACGGCCGCTGTAGCCGGTGTTGTTGCAGGCGGCACAGCCCACCGCGCGCCACTGCCCGGGAAAGGCCGGGTCGGGCTCGCGGCATTGGTTGCACAGGCGGCGCACCAGGCGCTGGGCGAGCACGCCGAGCATGCTGGAGGCCAGCAGGAAGGGCTCCACGCCCATGTCGGTGAGGCGGGTGACGGCCGAGACCGCGTCGTTGGTGTGCAGCGTGGCCAGCACCAGGTGCCCGGTGAGCGAGGCCTGCACGGCGATCTGCGCCGTCTCCAGGTCGCGGATCTCGCCGATCATGATGATGTCCGGGTCCTGGCGCAGGATGGCACGGAGGGCCAGGGCGAAACTCATGTCGATGCGCGCGTTGACCTGGATCTGGCTGATGCCGGGCAGGTCGTATTCCACCGGGTCTTCCACCGTGAGGATGTTGCTGGTGGCGGCGTCCAGCCGCGCCAGGGCGGCGTAGAGGGTAGTGGTCTTGCCGCTGCCGGTGGGCCCGGTGACCAGCACGATGCCGTGGGGCTGGCGGATCAGCCGGTCGAGCTGCTCCAGCAGCGTCGGCGCCATGCCCAGGGTCTCCAGGCGCAGGCGCCCGGCCTGCTTGTCCAGCAGGCGCATCACCACCCGCTCGCCGTGGCCGGTGGGCACGGTGGAAACACGCACGTCGATGGGCCGGCCGGCCACGCGCAGGGCGATGCGGCCGTCCTGGGGCAGGCGTTTTTCGGCGATGTCCAGCTGCGCCATGATCTTGATCCGCGACACCAGCGCCGCGTGCAGCGCCTTGCGCGGGGCGACCACGTCACGCAGCGAGCCGTCCACCCGGTAGCGCACCACGGAGTGGGTCTCGAAGGGCTCGATATGGATGTCGCTGGCCTCGTCCCGTGCGGCCTGGGTCAGCAGGGCGTTGATCATGCGGATCACCGGCGCGCCGTCCTCGGTGTCCAGTAGGTCGGTGACCTCGGGCATGTCCTGCAGCAGGCGGTCCAGGTCCACCTCGCTCTCGGCGGCGCCGACCACCGCGGCGGCGCTGCCGGTGTCGGCGTAGGCGCTGGCCAGCAGGGTTTCCAGCTCGGCATCGGTGACCCGCTGGATGGGCGTGGCGCCATGCCGACGGCGCACTTCGCCGATGGCCCAGCCGGGGGTGCTCGGGCTCACCAGCAGCCGTGCGCCCTCCCCCTCGCCTTGCAGCAACAGGCGCTGGGCGCGGGCCCAGGCGTAGGGCAGCGCGCTCATGGCTGCTCGCCCGGGCGCAGCGGCACGGCGCGCATGGGCCGGGGCTGCGGGGCCGGCAACGGCGCGGCCGGGTCCAGCGGCATGGCCTGCTCGGCCGGCGGCAGTTGCGGCGCCTGCATGTCGGTAAGGGGCCACTTGTGCTCCGGCTGCATGGCGCCCTGGGCGCGGCGGATGAAGTCGTAGCGGTTCAGGGTGATGCTGCGCCCCACGCTGTCGTCGCGGATGATGTAGGGCCGCAGGAACACCATCAGGTTGGTCTTGGTCCGCGAGCGGCGGTCACCGCGGAACAGCGCGCCGATACCGGGCAGGCTGCCGAGGCCGGGCACCGCCTCGCTGCTCTGGATGAAGCTGTCCTGCAGCAGGCCGCCGAGCACCATGATCTGCCCGTCGTCGAGGAGGATGCTGGTGTCGATGGCGCGCTTGTTGGTCACGGTGCCGGCGTCGTTGTCGGCGCGCTCGTCGACGCTGCTGACCTCCTGGTAGATGTCCAGCTTCACCGTGCCGCCTTCGGAAATCTGCGGGCGCACGTTGAGGCGCAGGCCCACCTCCTCGCGCTCGATGGTCTGGAAGGGGTTGTTGCTGGTACCGCCGCCGTTGGTGACGTAGTTGCCGCTGACGAAGGGGATGGTCTGGCCGACGAAGATGCTCGCCGCCTCGTTGTCCAGGGTCAGCAGGTTGGGCGTGGACAGCACGTTGGTGCCGCCCTTGCTCTTCAGCGCGCGGGCCAGGACCTTGAGGTCGAGCACGCGGCCGATGCCGGGGATGTCCACACCGCCGGCCACCTTGCCGATGCTCAGACCGCCCGGCAGTGCGTCGATGCTGTTCTTGGCGCCGGTGTTGATGCCCGCACCGCCGAGGTTGGCGCCGCCGATCCAGCCGTTGCCGGCGAGGTTGCCGGCCTGCCACTGGATGCCGAACTCGCTGGTGTCGTCTTCGCTGACTTCGACGATCAGGCTCTCGATCACCACCTGGGCGCGGCGCTGGTCGAGCAGATCGATGACCTCGCGCAGGTTGCGGTACAGCGGGTCGGGCGCGGAGATCAGCAGGGTGTTGGTGGTGGTATCCGCCTGCACGGTGACGCCGTTGGCGGAGAAGGCCACCGCACCCTCCTGGCCGCCCTGCCCCTTGGCCGCCGACAGCAGGCCGCCGCCCGACTGACCGTAGCCGCCGGAACTGCCGCTCTGCCCGTTGCTGCTGGTGGAGGTGCCGGAGCTGGAACCGCTGCTGCCGGTGCCACTCTGCGTGCTGCCCCCCAGGTTGCCGCCATTGAGCTGGGCGCGGCTGCCGTCGCCCTGGCCGGCGCTCTCGCCCTCGCCGGTGAGCAGGCCGCGCAGGGCCTGGGCCAGCTTGTTGGCCTGGGCGTTGCGCAGGTAGACCACGTGCAGGTTGCTGGGGTTGCCCTGGGCGCTGTCGAGCTTGGCGATCAACTGCCGGGCCAGTTCGCTGCGCTCCGGGCTGCCGGTGCGCAGGATGATGCTGTTGGAGCGCGGGTCGCCGATCACCGCGACCTTCTGCGCAACGTCGTTGCCCGGGCTCTCCATCAGCTCGGAGACCATGGCGGCGATGTCGGTGGCGATGCCGTTCTGCACCGGCACCACATCGGTGTCGATGGAGCCGGGCACGTCGATGTTGGCGATGATCGCGGCGACCCGCTCGAGGTTCTCCGCGTAATCGGTGACCACCACCGTGTTGTTGCCCGGGTAGGCGTTGATCGGGTTGTTCGGCGAGACGATGGGCCGCAGCACCGGAATCAGGTTCACCGCGTTCTCGTACTGCAGGCGGTAGGTGCGGGTGACCATGCCGTTGCCGCCGGGGCGGTCGGCGTCGCTCACCGGGCCGCCGAGCAGCTTGGCGTCCGCCTCGGGCACCACCTGGCTGACGCCGCCCACTTCCACCACCGAGAAGCCCTGCATGCGCAGTGCCGCCAGGAGCATGTCGTAGGCGGTATGGGCTGGCACCTCGCCCTCGGAAACCAGGGTCAGCTGACCCTTGACCCGGGGATCGGCGAGGAACTGCCGGCCGGTGGCGCGGGACAGCGCCCGCAGCACCGCGGGGATGTCCGCCTCGACGAAATTCAGCTGCACCGGCTGGTCGCCCAGCCCGGCGCTGCGGGCCTGGCGGGGCGGCGGGCCCGTGCGGCGGGCGGCCTGTTGCGCACGCTGGGCCTGGGCCGCCCGTTGTTGGCGCTCCGCCTGGGCCTGGATGCGTTCGCGCTCCACCAGTGCATCGCCCTGCCCCACCTGGGCCATGGGCCGGCCCAGTTCGCTTTCGGCGGGGATCACCGGCGGCGGCGTGCCACCGGACTGGCTGCAGGCGGCGAGCACCGCCGCGAGGGAAATCGCCACCCCATGCCGCAGCGGTCGCCGCAACCCTTGTCCATCGAACCGCTTCATGAGGATTCCTTAGCGCCTGGCGCCTGTTCCATGCCGACGACGCCGGAAAGCCGCGCATCCGTCTGTTCGCTCTGTGTCCCGCCGTCGCGCCGCAGCTGCACCTGGCGCAGCTCCAGCGGCAGGCCCGGGGTCACGCCCAGCAGCCAATCCATCACTCCTTGCGCCGGGGCGCCTTGCAGTTCCAGCCGCCAGTGCGGGCCTTCCGCGCGCAACTGGTAGTGCCCGGCCAGGCCGTTGTCATCCAGCCCCTGGCGCAGCAGCGCTTCCAGGGATGCGCCGGGCGCCAGGGCTGCGGGCCCCTGCACCTCGGCCAGCACCGCTTCGAGGGTTTGCGCCTGGGCACGCAGGCGCGGCAGCTCGGCCTGCCAATGCTCGATGCGCGCCAGGGACGGTTCGATCAGGGCGAACCACAGCAGCATCGGCGGCAGCACCAGTCCGGCCAGGCGCAGGATGCGCCGGTCACGCGGGCCCAGCCGCTGCCAGCGCTGGCGGGCCTGGGCCGTCTGCTCACGCCAGGTGCCACGCAGTTTCAGCAGGCGTTCATTCATCACGGCCGGCCTCGTTTTTCAGCGCATCCGCCGGCAGGCGTTTCAGGCTCCAGCCATCGGCGCCGATGCCGGCTTGCAGCCCGGCCTGGGCCAGGGCCGCCTGCCAGGCGGGGTCCGCCGGGGGCTTGCGCGCGCCGGCGCGGGGCGTCAGGCGCAGGGTTTCGCCGTCGTAATCGATGGACTCGATGGCGCCCAGGGCGAAGGGCATGGCGCCAACGGCCTGCTGCACCATGGCGGCGAAGCGGCCGGGGCCATCCTGGGTGCCACCGGCAAGGCGCGCGTCGCGCTGCTGGCGAGCTTGCTGCAAGGGGTTGAGCACCACCGGCAACTGCGGGAAGACCTGCTTCACCCGCTGCGACATCTGTTGCTTGAGCGCCAGCCCCTGGCTGGCCATCTGCGAGGCATGGAGGTTGAGGCCGAGGGTCCACACGGCGGCGGCCAGGGCGCAACAGGCCACGGCCCGGCCCCAGCGCCGTGGTCCCTGGGCCGGGCCCGTCAGCCCCTGCAGCAGGTTGCAGGCGGGCACCGCACCGGTCCAACGGCGGCTGGCGGCCACGGCCTCGCCGGGCAGGCCTTCGGGCACTTCGCCGGGCCAGTCCGGCGCCACGCCGCTCTCCAGCAAGCGCGGCAGGCAATCTTCAGGCAGGGGATGCACCCAGCCGCCCTGTGCACCGTCGCGCACCAGCAATTGGCCGTCGCGTAGCTGCGCACAGGCCGTGCCCTTGTCCGCCGCCAGGAAGAACGGTGCACCATAGAGGCCACGGGGCTCCAGCGCGCATTGCCGCAGGCCGTGCAACAGGCGTTGCAGGCGCTCGCGTTCCAGCCAGGCGAGCTGCACCCGACCATCGGCCTGACGCGGGCCATGCACCAGTTGCAGCCCCTCGCAACCGCCGAGCACCAGGCCGTCCGCAGCGCAACGCACAGCATCCCCCAGGCGCGTAGCGGGCAACGGCGGCAGTTCGAGGCTGGCCAGCAGGCTGTCGTCGGGGTGCAGCACCAGTTCCACGGCCTTGCCCCGGGCCTGGCGACCCAGTTCGGCGAGGCTGGCAATGCCGTGGTTATCCAGTTGGCCCTGGCGGTTCAGCCAGGCGTACTCCACCTCGGCCTCGGGGCGCAGCCCGTCCAGGGCTGGCAGGACGATCCGCAGCAGCGTGCTCATGCGCCCACCCGCGACCAGACAATGCGCGGCTGGCTTTCCTCGGCACGGAACAACAGCGCCTCCACCGGGCTGCGGCGCTCGCCGGCACGGGCCAGGCCGCGCACCAGGAACCATTCGCTGGTGATGCCGATGCGCACCAACTCGGTGGTCATGTCCGGCATGCGCAGGCGGTTGAGTACGTCGCCGCTGTTGATGAACCACTGGCCGCGGTCGCGCTCGGCGATCAGGGCACGGGCGCGCTCCAGGCCGAGGCCGGGCACCCGCGCGGCGATCACCTCGGCGCTGGCGGTGTTGCCGTTGACCCAGGTGGGCATGGGCAGCAGCGTGACAAAGGGCGCCAGGCGTTGCAGGGCATCGGCCGGCACGCCAGGCAGGTCGGCCAGGTCTTCGAGGCGACGCAGCATGGGGCGCTTGGCTTCGAAGGCGCGGTTCTGCGCTTCCGGTGAGGTCAGCCGGCCGCTGTCGAAACCGCTGCTGTTGGCCGGTTCGCTGCGGGGCGGATAGAGGCGGTAGGCATAGGCGTCGATCACCCGGCGGGCGATGCGCGCAGCGGCCTCCTGGGGCACCCCCAGCAGTGCGCAGAGGCGCTCGAAGGTGGCCATTTCCAGGGGGTCGAGCTGCTCGTCACGCACCAGGTTGCGCAGGTTGAAGCGGCCCTGCTCGTCGAGGATCGCGCCCTCGAAGGCCGTCCCCTCGCCCAGGCTGAGGTTGCGCAAGGGCTGCGCCCAGGCCTGGTCGAGCCGGGTGGCGGGTTCGCGCAAGCGCTCCTCCCACAGCCGCTGGCGGCTCCACTCCAGGGCGCCACGCGCGGCCCAGGCGCCCTGCAGGCGCTGGTTCTCGCTTTCCACCGCGCGGGTGATGCGCGTCTGACGGGCGATCATGCCGGCGGCGATCACCGCCACTACGGCAGCGATCAGCAAGGCGCTGATCACCGCCATGCCGCGTTGGCTGGCCAGGGGATGCATGGCGCGGCCTACAACTGCCAGGAGCCGATATCGGCATTCACGCCCTCGCCCTCGGGCTGGCCGTCGGCGCCCAGGGAGAAGATGTCCACCTCGCCATTGGCGCCGGGGTTCAGGTAGTTGTAGGGGCGGCCCCAGGGGTCGTTGGGCAGGCGCTCGAGATAAGAGCGCCAGTTGCTGGAGGTGGCGTTCGCCGGGCGCTCCACCAGCACCTTCAGGCCTTCGTTCTGGCTGGGGTAGCGGCCCTGGTCGAGGCGATAGAGCTTGAGCGCCTGCATCAGCCCGCCGATGTCCTGGCGCGCGGCGGTGGCGCGGGCCTGGTCGGGGCGGTCGAGCACCTTGGGCACCACCATGGCGGCGAGAATGCCGAGGATCACCACCACCACCATGATCTCGATAAGGGTGAAGCCTTGCTGGCCATTCCGGCCGCGAACCGGGGAGCTGAACCGCGCGATATCCATCTCGACACTCCTTGGGTTTGCATCGGGCCGCGTCTTCGGGAGCCGGGCCTGTCCTTTCGCCCCGGATTGTTCCAAGCGCATATGTCACTGGTATTGAAAATCCTCGGGAGGATTTCCCCGGTACTGCGCCACGATGCCCACGCCATGGGGCCTGCGACGCGGTGCCACGGAGAACGGCGGCCGCGTTCTCCGGTGTTTCCGTCAGCGTTTCGTCAGACGCGGCCGCTAGGCTGGAGCCTTCTTCCCTGCCCTGTGACCCCCGCCATGCGCAAGGCCCATGCGATGCACCGGCAAGCGTCCGGTTTCACCCTGATCGAAGTGCTGGTGGCGCTGGCCATCGTCGCCGTGGCCATGTCGGCGGCGGTGCGTGCCGCCGGGCAGATGACCCAGGCCGATGGCCTGCTGCGCGACCGCTCCATCGCCCTGCTGGCGGCCCAGGGGCGCATGGCGGAGCTGCGCCTGGAGGAGCTGCCGGGCAATGGCCGCAAGGTGCTGGAGTGTGATCAGGGGCGCTTGCGCTTGAGTTGCGAGCAGCGCGTCACCCCCGTGGGCGACCTGCTGCAGTTGAGCATCCGCGTGCATGACCGCGAACGCGGCGGCCCGCCCCTGGCGCGCCTGGAAACCCTGGTGGCGCGTGACCGCCTGCAGGTGACGCCGTGAACTCAGCGCAGGGACGGCAGCGGCGGCGCCTCGGGCAGGCGGGCGATGGACAGGCGCTGGGTTTCGCTGCCCCGGGCGATGATCACCGCGTCCCCTTCGATGGCGTCCAGGCGCACGCCTTCGCCCAGGCTTTCGCCGGTGAGGAAGGCGCGCGGCGGTGCATCGTCGATGGCGAGGATAGCCACGGCGCCGCGCTCCCCGGCGAACAGCCCGGTGAGGCGCACGTCCAGCTGGCTGGCGCGGCTGGCGAACCATTGGGCGGCGTCGTGGGCGGCGGCCGGCACCGGCTGCGGGGCTTCGCTGCGCGCCTGGGCCTGCTGGGGCGTGGGGTCCCCCAGCAACAGCCCCCAGGTGACCAGGCCCGCCAGGGTGGCCGCCAGCGCGGCGCCCTGGACCCATGCGGCGGGGTTGAAGCGGCTGATAAGGCGCATCCGGCGGTCCTCCAAAAATTCCTGGCCCCGACGCTAGCAGCCGATCTTCACGGTTTTATTTCACCTCCTCCCGAGGTTGCCGGGCGGGCGCAACGGGGCTTCACCCTGATCGAGCTGATGGTGGTGCTGGTGATCGTCGGCATCGCCACGGCCGCCATCAGCCTGAGCATCCGCCCCGATCCGGCGCGCCTGCTGCGGGAAGACGCCAAGCGCCTGGCCCTGCTGCTGCAGACCGCCCAGGACGAAGCCCGCGCCGACGGCCGTGCCATTGCCTGGCAGGCGGACACACGCGGCTACCGCTTCCTGCGCCTGGGCGACGGCGGCGCCGATGAGCGTGCGTTCGCCGGCGACCCGCAACTGCGCCCGCGTACCTGGCAGGTGCACCCGCTGGATGTGCGATTGAGCAGCGGCCGCTGGCTGCTGATCGACGCCGAGTGGATAGGCGAGCCGGCGCGCATCGAGCTGTCCGATGGGCGCAACAGCGTCAGGGTCGTGCGTGAGCCGTCCGGCCGTATCGAGGTGCAGTGATGAACGAGCAACGGGGTTTCACCCTGATCGAGGTGATGGTGGCGATCCTGCTGATGGCGCTGGTGTCCCTGGTGGCCTGGCGCGGGCTGGACAGCGTGAGCCGCAGCGACGCCCACCTGCAGGCGGCGGCCGAACGCAACGACGAGCTGCTGCGCGCCCTCAACCAGCTGCAGCGCGACCTGGCCCAGCGCGCCACCACCGAACTGCTGGAGCCCCTGCGCCCGGACGCCGATGCGGATGCAAAACCGATCCGCTCCGGGCCACCGGCCCTGGTATTGCGTGGCGGCGGCAATGGCCCGCCGCGCCTGGAGCTGGTGCGCGTCGCCCCGTCCCGCCCCGGCCGCCTGTTGCGGGTGCGCTGGTGGGTGGAAGGCGACACCCTCTACCGCGCCGCCTCCACCCCCGGCACGCGCTACCCGCTGCCGGCCCCCGGCAAGGGCGTGGCGGTGATGAGCGGCGTAAGCGAATTCGACCTGCGCACCTGGCGCCCCGGCAAGGGCTGGGCCGCCCTCACTGGCACCCCGGTGGAAAACCCCCGGGGCCTGGAACTCACCCTCACCCGCCAGACACCACACGGCGCCGAGCATTACCGCCAGGTGATGGGGCCGTTCGAGTGATACCCCGAGGCACACCCCGTGGGAGCGAGCTCTGCTCGCGAAGCTCTTGCCAAGGTCTGTGGGAGAATTCATTCGCGATGGACTGTCCGGCCGCTCGCAGCGTTGTGCCGGTGGCAGGTCTTTCGCGGCTGAAGCCGCTCCCACAAATTGGAGCCGTCCTGGCACGAATGTAGGTTGGGTTGAGGTACGAAGCCCAACGCAGAGCCGAACCCCGCTCCGTTGGGCCTCGCTGCGCTCGGCGCCAACCTACGGCGCAGCGCCACCTTGTAGGTCGGGTGCAACCCGACGTCCCGGCACTACATCACGCGGGTTTCACCCGCCCTACGGCGATGCGGTGCATCGCTGGGCGACTGAAGTCGCCCCTACAAAATTGGAGCCGCCCTGGCACGGACGTAGGTTGGGTTGAGGCACGAAGCCCAACGCAGCAGAGCCGAACCCCGCTCCGTTGGGCCTCGCTACGCTCGGCACCAACCTACGGCACCGTGCTTATCCCGAACGACGGTGTTAACCGGTGTGTAGGGTGGATGCCGCCTCACCCATCCACCATCGCGGCCCGGTGCAACACCGTTGGTGAAGGCAAAAAGCGACCTCCACCCAACGCAGTCTGTAGCCTGGGCTTTAGCCCGGGGATACCGGCGGCCGCGCTCCCGGGCTGAAGCCCGGGCTACCGGCGACCGGGTCACCTTTACTGCGGTTTGAGGATCAGCGCGCCAAGCGGTGGGAGGTCGAGCACCAGGGAGTGGGGTTGGCCGTGGCGGGTTTCGTCTTCGGTGTGCGCTTCGGCGAGGGTGCCGGCGTTGCTGCCGGCATAGCCGTCGGCGTCGCTGTTGAGCAGCACCTGCCAGGTGCCGGGCAGCGGTACGCCGATGCGGTAGCCGGGGCGCGGCACCGGGGTGAAGTTGTGCACCACCAGCAGCGGTGCGCCGTCCTGGCCCTTGCGCAGCCAGGCGTAGACGCTGTTGGCCTTATCGTCGCCGATCAGCCATTGGAAGCCTTCGGCGACGCCGTCCAGCTGGTGCAACGCGGGCTCGGCGCGGTACAGGGCGTTGAGGTCGCGCAGCAGGCTCTGCACGCCCAGGTGCTCGCCGTAGCGCAGCAGGTACCAGTCCAGCTCGCTGTCGTGGCTCCATTCGCGCCACTGGCCGAACTCGCAGCCCATGAACAGCAGCTTCTTGCCCGGGTGGCTCCACATGAAGCTTAGGTAAAGGCGCAGGTTGGCGAATTTCTGCCAGCGGTCGCCGGGCATCTTGTCCAGCAGCGAGCGCTTGCCGTGTACCACTTCGTCGTGGGAGATGGGCAGGATGAAGTGCTCGGAGAAGGCATAGAGCAGGCCGAAGGTCAGCTGGTGGTGGTGATGGCTGCGGTTGACCGGGTCTTCGCTGGCGTACTTCAGGCTGTCGTGCATCCAGCCCATGTTCCATTTGTAGGCGAAGCCCAGGCCGCCCTCGCGGGTGGGCCGGCTGACCCCGGGCCAGGCGGTGGATTCCTCGGCGATCACCAGGGCACCGGGCGCCTCGGTGGCGACCACGTCGTTGAGGTGGCGGAGAAAGTCGATGGCCTCCAGGTTTTCACGGCCGCCGTGGCGGTTGGGGATCCACTCGCCGTCCTTGCGCGAGTAGTCGCGGTAGAGCATCGAGGCCACCGCATCCACGCGCAGGCCATCGATGTGGTAGGCGCGCAGCCAGTGCAGCGCCGAGGCCAGCATGAAGCCGTGCACCTCAGTGCGGCCGAGGTTGTAGATGTAGGTGTCCCAATCCTGGTGGAAGCCCTCGAAGGGGTGCTCGTACTCGTACAGCGCCGTGCCGTCGAAGCGGCCCAGGCCGTGGGCGTCGGTGGGGAAATGCGCGGGCACCCAGTCGAGGATGACGCCGATGCCGGCGCGGTGGCAGGCGTCGATGAAGGCGGCGAAGTCGCGCGGGCTGCCGTAGCGCGACGTCGGCGCGAACTGCGACAACGGCTGGTAGCCCCAGGAGCCGCCGAAGGGGTGCTCCATGATCGGCAACAGCTCGATATGGCTGAAGCCCAGTTCCTGCACATAGGGGATCAGTTGCTCGGCCAGTTCGTGCCAGCTGAGCACGCGGCCGTCGTTGCCGCCCTCCTTGCGCCAGGAGCCGACGTGCACCTCGTAGATCGACAGCGGCCGGTCATGGGCCTGGCCACGCTGGCGGCCGTCCATCCAGCCCTGGTCCTGCCAGTGGAACTCCAGCGGCGCGGACACCACCGAGCCGGTGGCCGGCGGCAGTTCGGTGGCCAGGGCCACCGGGTCGGCCTTCAGCGGCAGCACGCCGTGCTGGCCGAGCAGCTCGTACTTGTATACCTCGCCCGCCTGCAGGCGCGGCACGAACAGTTCCCAGACCCCCGCCGGGTGGCGCAGGCGCATGGGGTGGCGGCGGCCGTCCCAGCCATTGAACGCCCCCACCACTGAAACCCGCCGGGCGTTGGGCGCCCAGAGAGCGAAACGCACGCCGGGCACGCCGTCGTGCTCGGTGAGCTGGGCACCGAAGACCTTGCCCAGTTCGCGGTGGTTGCCCTCGGCGAACAGGTAGAGGTCGGTTTCGCCCAGCAACGGGCCGAAGCTGTAGGGGTCTTCGGTTTCCTGGAAGCCCTCGCCCCAGTGGATGCGCAGGCGGTAGCGGTGCAGGCGCTCGGGCCGGGCGATGAACAGCCCGGGGGTGGCGGATTCCACCAGGCGGCCCATGGACTGGCCGCTGTCGCCGTCCAGCAGCTCGACGCCCAGGGCACCGGGCAGGTAGGCGCGGATCACCGGCCCCTGGTCATCCTGGTGCGGGCCGAGGAAGGCGAAGGGGTCGCCGTGCTCGGCCCGTACCAGCGCCTCGATCTGGGCGCGGTCGGCGCCCTGCCCCATGGCTACATCGTTCATTGCGTGCTCCCCAGGAGATGACGGCCCAACTCCACCAGCCCCAGCATCGGCACATCCAGCCAATCGGGGCGGTAGCGGGCTTCGTAAAGGATTTCGTAGGCGGCCTTCTCGATGCTGAACAGCGCCAGGGCGGCGACTTCGCCGTCACGCTCGTGCCAGGCATGGGGCAGGTTCGCGGCGGCCAGCCGGTAGGCTTCGTGGAAGGCGGTGCGCGCCTGGCTGCGGTAAGTGCTGGCGATGCGCTGGCGGGCGCTGGCGGCCTCGCTGGAGGCATCGGCGCCCTGGGCGTTGCGCAGGGCCATGGCGGCGGCGTAGTCGAAGGAGCGCAGCATGCCGGCCACGTCCTTCAGCGGGCTGTGGCGGGCGCGGCGTTCTTCCAGGCTGCGGGTGGGCTCGCCCTCGAAGTCGATGATGAAGGCGTCGCCCCGGGCCACCAGCACCTGCCCCAGGTGCAGGTCGCCATGGACGCGGATGCGGATGCCACCGGCGCTGTGCCGGGCCAGCTTGCCGACCACCTCGAGCAACCCGGCCTGGTGGCTGCCCAGCCAATCGGCCAGCGCCCGGGCGGACTCGGAAAGGCCCTCGCGGGATTCGGCCACCCGTTCCAGCGCCTCGTGCAACTGCAGGCCGACGCTGTGGGCCCAGCCATTGGTTTCCGCGATATCGCTGCTCCGGTAGCCGAAGTCGGGGTTGTCGCTGGGGCGGGCCAGCACCTCGTGCATCTCGCCGAGACGGCGGCCGAGCATGCGGGCGAAGGCTTCCAGTTCCTCCAGCAAGCGGTGCGTGCTCTCCTGCCCGGATGCACCGCCAGCCAGTTCGTCGCGCACCGCGCGCTCCAGGGTGTTCAGGGTCCACTGCCAGGCATCGCCCTGGTTGCTGAGGAAGGCCTGCAGCACCATCAGCGTATGCGGCGTGCCGGCCTCGTCGACGCGGCGCACCTCGCCCAGCAAGGGCGGGATGTTGGCGAAGCCGTGTTCGGTGAGGTAACCGCCCATCTCGGTTTCCGGGTGGATGCCTGGCAGCACACGGCGTACCAGCTTGAGCACCATGCTGTCGCCGATCACCGCCGAACTGTTGGATTGCTCGGCGGATACCAGGCTGACGTCGCCGTCCAGGTCGCCGATGAAGTCCACCAGGCGCGAGGTGGGCACGAACTGCAACTCGCTGCCCTGCCAGTGCAGCACCTGGCCACGGCTCAGCTGGCGCACCACCTGGCGCACGAAGCCCGGCAGGGTGAAGGCGTCGGTGAGCAGGCCCACCTGGCGGCCCCGGTGCAGGCGCGCCAGGGCCAGGTGTTCGGGCGCAGCGCTCCCGGCCTGATGCTCGGTGACGAAAGCCAGGGGCAACTGGTAATGCTCGCGGCGCTCGCCGTCGCGGCTCTCCACCTCGGCCAGTACGCAGAGTTCGTCCGCCTCGCCGAAGGGCACGGCATAGAGCAGGCGCACCTCACCCGCCGCGTCGCCGGAGAACCAGCGGCGCCTGGGCAGGTAGGCCGCCAGGGAGTCTCCCACCAGGGAGCCGCTGGCGCCCTGGAGCAGCTCCTGCAGGTCCTGTTCGATGACCAGTGTGTGCAGCTCGGGCCGCTGTTGGTTCGCCATGGCGTTGTCCTCAGGTGGCGGCGCGGATGCGCCAGATGCCGAAGGGCTGGTGCCAGGGCTCGATGCGCATCCACTGGGTCTTGCCGTACCAGGTCCAGGTGTGGCCGTTCATCAGGTCTTCGCCCTGGGTGGCGGCATCCTCGGGCAGGCCCAGCTCCCACAGCGGCAGCTCGAAGCTGGCCTCCTGGGCGTTGTGCGGGTCGAGGCTGATGGCGACCAGGATGAAGTTGGAGCGGTCGGCGGTGCGCTTGCCGAAATACAGGATGTTGTCGTTCCAGGCGCTGTAGACCTGCAGCCCGAGGTGGGTCTGCAAGGCCGGGTTGGCGCGGCGGATGCGGTTGAGCTGGGCGATCTCGCCGACGATGTTGCCGGGGGCGCGATAGTCGCGCTGGCGCAGCTGGTACTTCTCCGAATCCAGGTACTCCTCCTTGCCCGGCACCGGCGCCGACTCGCAGATCTCAAAGCCCGAGTACATGCCCCACAGGCCGGAGCCCATGGTGGCCAGGGCGGCGCGGATGAGGAACGCGGCGCGCCCCTGGCCGTGCAGCGGGAAGGGGTTGATGTCCGGCGTGTTGACGAAGAAATTCGGCCGGTAGCAGTCGCACAGCGGCGGCTGGTTGAGCTCGGTGAAGTACTGGGCGAGCTCCTCCTTGGTGTTGCGCCAGGTGAAGTAGGTGTAGCTCTGGGTGAAGCCGACCTTGCCCAGGCGCGCCATCACCGCCGGCCGGGTGAAGGCCTCGGCGAGGAAGATCACCTCGGGGTGGGTGGCGCGGATATCGGCGATCAGCCACTCCCAGAACGGCAGCGGCTTGGTGTGGGGGTTGTCGACGCGGAACAGGGTCACGCCCTGCTCCACCCAGCCCTTGACCACGTCGCGCAGGGCCAGCCACAGGTCGGGCTGGGCATCACGGGCGTAGAAGTCGACGTTGACGATGTCCTCGTACTTCTTCGGCGGGTTCTCGGCGTGGCGGATGGAGCCGTCGGGGCGCCAGCTGAACCAGCCGGGGTGCTGGGCCAGCCAGGGGTGGTCCGGGGAGCACTGGATGGCGAAGTCGAGGGCAATCTCCAGGCCATGCTCGCGGGCCGCCTTGACCAGGGCCTGGAAGTCTTCGCGGCTACCCAGCTGCGGGTGGATGGCCTCGTGGCCGCCTTCGGCACTGCCGATGGCGTAGGGGCTGCCGGGGTCGTCCGGGCCGGCCTTGAGGGAATTGTTCGGGCCCTTGCGGTGGGTGCGGCCGATGGGGTGGATGGGCGGGAAGTAGAGCACGTCGAAGCCCATGGCCTGGATGTCCGGCAGCCGCGCGATGACGTCGCGGAAGGTGCCGTGGCGCTTGCCGTCGTTGGCCGCCGAGCGCGGGAACAGCTCGTACCAACTGGCGAACTCGGCCAGCTTGCGCTCCACGTCCAGCGGGTACAGCGGGCTGCGCACGCGATGGGGATGGGCCTCGACGCGGGTCACGGCGGCCACCGTCTCGGGGGCCAGCAGCAGGGCCACGCGCTCGTCGATGGATTGCGCCTCTTCCAGGCGTTCGAGCAGCGCCTGCAGCGTGTCCACCTGGGCCGCCGGCGCCTGTTCCAGGGCATGGCGCAGCAGCAGCTCGCCTTCCTGCAGCTCCAGCTTGATGGGCACGCCGGCACCGTGTTTCTTCGACAGTTCGTAGCAATAGCTGCCGTAGAGGTCCCACCAGGCTTCCACGGCGAATACCACACGGCCCATGCGGGACGGCACGAAGCGGGCCTGCCAGTGGTCGTTGCCGAGGAATTCCAGGGGCACGCGCTGCCATTCGGGGTCTTCGACCGGACGCCAGAGCAGCTGGCCCGCCAGCTTGTCGTGGCCGTCGGCGAAGATCACCGCCGTGACGGTACGGGCCTCTCCTTCGATGGCCTTGGCGGCGAAGCGGCCGCCTTCCAGCTGGGGCTCGACGGATTCGATGGCGATACGCGGGAATGCCAGGGCCTCGTCCAGCTGCAGCGCTCCGGAAAGACGCGCGGCGGACTCGGCGGGTGTGCTCGGGGACATCGGTCTGGCTCCTTCTGACCGGCGCATGGAGGCCGGCTGGGGCCGCGCCGGGTTGCGGAAGTGGTGTGCTAGTTCCGAACCCCCTCGGCGGGCAAAAGTTCGAACTTTCGCAAGGGGCCACCGCTGCCGTGGCGCTCTGGCACAAGGCCAGCGCGGCGCCGGGTTCCATCACGCGGCACAAGCCATGGCCCGGTGGTGCCCGGAGCGGGCATAATCTGCGGCTTTCATCCAGCGGCTCCGCTTTCCATGCGCATTCACGTCACCTTCATCGATCGCGTCGGCATCACCCAGGAAGTCCTCGCCCTGCTCGGCGGGCGCAACCTCAACCTGGATGCGGTGGAGATGGTCCCGCCGAACGTCTACATCGATGCGCCGACCCTCAGCGCCGAGGTGCTGGACGAGCTGCGCGGCGCGCTGCACAAGGTGGAAGGCGTGCGCGAGGTGACGGTGGTGGACATCCTCCCCGGCCAGCGCCACCGCCTGCAGCTGGACGCCCTGCTGGCGGCGATGACCGACCCGGTGCTGGCGGTGGACCAGGACGGCCGCGTGCTGCTGGCCAACCCTGCGTTGTTGGCCCTGCATGGCGGCGAGCTGGAGGGCGCGACCCTGGCCCAGCTGTTCGCCGACGACAGCCTGCACAACGTGCTGCGTGAACAGGGCTTCCGCCTGCCGCTGCGCGAGGTGACCCTCAAGGGACAGGCGCTGATGCTCGATGCCGTGCCCATCACCGAGGGCGAGCACCTGGCCGGCGCCCTGCTCACCCTTTATCTGCCCAACCGCATCGGCGAGCGCCTCTCGGCCCTGCACCATGACCATGCCGAAGGCTTCGATGCGCTGCTGGGCGACTCCCAGCCCATCCGCACCCTCAAGGCCCGCGCCCTGCGTGTGGCGGCCCTGGATGCACCGCTGATGATCAATGGCGAGACCGGTACCGGCAAGGAACTGGTGGCACGGGCCTGCCATGCGGTCAGCGCGCGGCACAACCAGCCGTTCCTGGCGCTGAACTGCGCGGCATTGCCGGAGAACCTCGCCGAAAGCGAGCTGTTCGGCTACGCACCCGGCGCCTTCACCGGCGCCCAGCGCGGCGGCAAGCCGGGTCTGCTGGAGCTGGCCAACCAGGGCACGGTGTTCCTCGACGAGATCGGCGAGATGTCGCCCTACCTGCAGGCCAAGCTGCTGCGCTTCCTCAGTGACGGCTGCTTCCGCCGGGTAGGTGGCGACCGCGAGGTGAAGGTGGACGTGCGCATCCTCAGCGCCACCCACCGCAACCTGGAAAAGATGGTGGCCGAAGGCACCTTCCGCGAAGACCTGTTCTACCGCCTCAACGTGCTCAACCTGGAAGTACCGCCGCTGCGCGACCGCGACCAGGACATCCTCATGCTGGCGCGCTTCTTCATGCAGCAGGCCTGCACCCAGATCCAGCGCCCGCCGTGCCGCCTGGCCCCCGGCACCTACCCCGCGCTGCTGGGCAACCGCTGGCCGGGCAACGTGCGCCAGCTGCAGAACGTGATCTTCCGCGCCGCCGCCATCTGCGAAAGCAGCCTGGTGGAAATCGGTGACCTGGACATCGCCGGTACCGCCGTGGCGCGGCAGAACGACGGCGAGGTGAACAGCCTGGAAGAAGCCGTGGAGAACTTCGAGCGCGCGCTGCTGGAAAAACTCTTCACCAGCTACCCCTCCACCCGCCAGCTGGCCGCCCGCCTGCAGACCTCCCACACTGCCATCGCCCACCGTTTGCGCAAGTACGGGATACCCGGCAAAAGCTGATATAACACCTCAACAACTACGTATATCTATCTGTTTTTGTTGATTATTTTATTAAGAATTAACACGGAGAATGGGTAGAGCGAAGCGAAACCCATTCTGTGTTCCGGCACATTCCCGATGGGTTTCGCGTTGCTCGCAGAACGCCGCCTGGCCCATTAACGGCGCAAATCTTCACCTGATTTCCACAAAAATCACCTAACTAATTGATCTATATAAAATACATTCATGGATCAACCTGATCCGTATCGATTTCGCTACAGCGTAACGACTCCGTAACAACCCGCCACGCACCCCGCCGTGTCTGCCCCTCCCTGCGCACCCCTTGGAAAACCCCTATTTTCTGTAGCGTTTTCGCTACAGCCTTCTTCGCGAAAGACGTCTCGAATTGCGCCCAACCCTTTGTTTTAACTGGGTGAAAGCATCCTGGCACCGCCCTTGCTATGAAGCCGACCAGACAGCACGGGGCGACGCCCCGTGCGGGGGTCCATAGAGCGCCTGGCAAAGAACCGGGCCACAGCACCGAGGAGTTCCGAATGAGCGAGTTGCGTTTTACCGCCGAACACGAATGGCTGCGCCTGGAGGCCGATGGCCAGGTGACCGTGGGCATCACCGAGTACGCCCAGGAGGCGCTGGGTGACGTGGTCTTCGTGCAGCTCCCGGAGCTCCAGGCCTATGAGCAAGGCGCCGAAGTGGCGGTGCTGGAATCGGTGAAGGCCGCCAGCAACATCGTCATGCCGCTGGACGGCGACGTGCTGGAGATCAACGAAGCGCTCAACGACAGCCCCGAACTGGTCAACGAAGACCCGCTCGGCAAGGGCTGGTTCTTCCGCATGCGCCTGGCCGACAACGCCGTGCTGGCCGACCTGATGGACCGCGCCGCGTACGAAGCCCTGATCAAGAACGCCTGAGGAGCCTGACCATGCCCACCCAGACCAACGCCCTCGGCACCGCCAACGAGTTCATCGCCCGCCATATCGGCCCGCGCGAGACCGACATCCAGGCCATGCTCGACCTGCTCGGCCATGCCGACCTGGAATCCCTCAGCGCCAGCGTCATCCCCGACAGCATCAAGGGCACCAGCGTGCTCGACATGGGCCCGGGCCAGAGCGAGGCCGACGCCCTTGCCGCGATCAAGGCCATCGCCGGCAAGAACCAGCTGTTCACCAACTACATCGGCCAGGGCTACTACGGCACCCACACGCCCTCGCCCATCCTGCGCAACCTGCTGGAAAACCCCGCCTGGTACACCGCCTACACCCCGTACCAGCCGGAAATCTCTCAGGGCCGCCTGGAATCGCTGCTCAACTTCCAGACCCTGATCAGCGACCTCACCGGCCTGCCGATCTCCAACGCCTCCCTGCTGGACGAAGGCACCGCCGCCGCCGAGGCCATGACCTTCTGCAAGCGCCTGTCGAAGAACAAGGCCAGCAACGCCTTCTTCGCCTCCCGCCACTGCCACCCGCAGACCCTCGACGTGCTGCGCACCCGTGCCGAGCCCCTGGGCATCGAAGTGGTGGTGGGTGACGAGCGCGAGCTGACCGACGCCGCGCCCTACTTCGGCGCGCTGCTGCAATACCCGGCCAGCAATGGCGACCTGTTCGACAACGCCGAGCTGGTGGAGCGCTTCCACGCCGTCGGCGCCCTGGTGGCCGTGGCCGCCGACCTGCTGGCCCTGACCCTGCTCAAGGCGCCGGGCGAATTCGGTGCCGACGTCGCCCTGGGCAGCGCCCAACGCTTCGGCGTGCCCCTGGGCTTCGGTGGCCCGCACGCGGCCTACTTCGCCACCCGCGATGCCTTCAAGCGCGACATGCCGGGCCGCCTCGTCGGCGTCTCCATCGACCGCCACGGCAAGCCGGCCCTGCGCCTGGCCATGCAGACCCGCGAGCAGCACATCCGCCGCGAGAAGGCCACCAGCAACATCTGCACCGCCCAGGTGCTACTGGCCAACATCGCCAGCATGTACGCCATCTACCACGGCCCGCAGGGGCTGACCCGCATCGCCAAGCGCGTGCATCAGCTCACCGCCATCCTGGCCCAAGGCCTGGCCAAGCTGGGCGTCACCGTCGAGCAGCAGAGCTTCTTCGACACCCTGACCCTGGCCACCGGCGCCCGCACCGCCGAGCTGCACGCCAAGGCCCGCGAGCAACGCATCAACCTGCGCGTGGTCGACGACCAGCGCCTGGGCCTGTCCCTCGACGAGACCACCACCCAGGCCAGCATCGAAGCGCTGTGGACCCTGTTCGCCGATGGCCAGGCCCTGCCCGCCTTCGCCGAGCTGGCCGCGACCATCCCCAGCCGCCTGCCCACCGCGCTGCTGCGCGAGTCGGCGATCCTCGCCCACCCGGTGTTCAACCGCTACCACTCGGAAACCGAGCTGATGCGCTACATGCGCAAGCTGGCCGACAAGGACCTGGCGCTGGACCGCAGCATGATCCCGCTGGGCTCCTGCACCATGAAGCTGAACGCCGCCAGCGAGATGATCCCGGTCACCTGGGCCGAGTTCGGCAACCTGCACCCCTTCGCCCCAGCCGAGCAGTCCCAGGGCTACCAGCAGCTGACCACCGAACTGGAAGCCATGCTCTGCGCCGCCACCGGCTACGACGCCGTGTCGCTGCAGCCCAACGCCGGCTCCCAGGGGGAATACGCCGGCCTGCTGGCCATCCGCGCCTACCACCTGAGCCGCGGCGACGACCAGCGCGACATCTGCCTGATCCCGCAATCGGCCCACGGCACCAACCCGGCCACCGCCAACATGGCCGGCATGCGCGTGGTGGTGACCGCCTGCGACGCCCGCGGCAACGTCGACATCGCCGACCTCAAGGCCAAGGCCGAAGAGCACCGCGACCGCCTCGCCGCGATCATGATCACCTACCCCTCCACCCACGGCGTGTTCGAGGAAGGCATCCGCGAAATCTGCGAGATCATCCACGCCAACGGCGGCCAGGTGTACATCGACGGCGCCAACATGAACGCCATGGTCGGCCTCTGCGCCCCGGGCCAGTTCGGCGGCGACGTGTCCCACCTGAACCTGCACAAGACCTTCTGCATCCCCCACGGCGGCGGTGGCCCGGGCGTCGGCCCGATCGGCGTCAAGTCGCACCTGGCGCCCTTCCTGCCCGGCCACGGCCACATGGAGCGCAAGGAAGGTGCGGTGAGCGCCGCGCCCTTCGGCAGCGCCAGCATCCTGCCCATCACCTGGATGTACATCCGCATGATGGGCGGCGCCGGCCTGCGTCGCGCCTCGCAGCTGGCGATCCTCAACGCCAACTACATCGCCCGTCGCCTGGAAGAGCACTACCCGGTGCTCTACACCGGCACCAACGGCCTGGTGGCCCACGAGTGCATCCTCGACCTGCGCCCCCTCAAGGACAGCAGCGGCATCAGCGTCGACGACGTGGCCAAGCGCCTGATCGACTTCGGCTTCCACGCCCCGACCATGTCCTTCCCGGTGGCCGGCACGCTGATGATCGAGCCGACCGAGAGCGAATCCAAGGAAGAGCTGGACCGCTTCTGCGACGCCATGATCCGCATCCGCAACGAGATCCGCGCGGTGGAAACCGGTGCCCTGGACGCCAACGACAACCCGCTGAAGAACGCCCCGCACACCGCGGCGGAGCTGGTCGGCGAGTGGACCCACCCCTACAGCCGCGAACAGGCCGTGTACCCGACCGCCAGCCTGGTGGAAGGCAAGTACTGGCCGCCGGTGGGCCGCGTCGACAACGTCTTCGGCGACCGCAACCTGGTCTGTGCCTGCCCGTCCATCGAGGCGTACCAGGACGCCTGATCGGCACGTGATCGTGGGGGCGGGTTCATTCGCGAATGAACTCGCCCCCGCGCACCGCCTTGCGCTTCAACGGTCGGGCCGCGAGGCCCGATCTCTCCCAGTGTCTACGCTGACCAATAACAACGAGCGCGATCCAGGCTCAGGAGCGACACCATGTCCCTCAGCGTCTTCGACCTGTTCAAGATCGGTATCGGCCCCTCCAGCTCCCACACGGTCGGCCCCATGCGGGCGGCCGCACGCTTCGTCGACGGCTTGCGTCGCGAAGGCCTGCTGGCGGGCACGGAAACCCTGAAGGTGGAGCTCTACGGCTCCCTCGGCGCCACCGGCAAGGGCCACGGCAGCGACAAGGCCGTGCTGCTCGGCCTCGAAGGCGAGCAACCCGACACCGTGGACACCAGCGGCATCGACGAGCGCCTGGCACAGATGCGCAAGAACGGCGAACTGCGCCTGGGTGGCGAAAAGACCATCCGCTTCGTCGAGAAGGATCACCTGGCGATGATCCGCAAACCCTTGCCCTTCCACCCCAACGGCATGATCTTCCGCGCCTTCGACGCCGCCGGGCTGCAACTGCGCTCCCGCGAGTACTACTCGGTGGGGGGCGGCTTCGTGGTGGACGAGGAAGCGGCCGGGCACGACCGCATCGTCGAAGACCAGACCCCGCTCGCCCACCCCTTCAAGACCGGCAAGGAACTGCTCGCCCACTGCGCCACCAGCGGCCTCTCCATCAGCGCGCTGATGCGCGAGAACGAAAAGGCCTGGCGCAGCCCCGAGGAAACCAGCGCCGGGCTGCAGCGCATCTGGCAGGTGATGCAGGACTGCGTGAAGGCCGGCTGCCGCAAGGAAGGCATCATGCCCGGCGGGCTCAAGGTCAAGCGCCGCGCCGCCGCGCTGTTCCGCCAGCTCAGCGAGCGCCCGGAAGCCGCCCTGCGCGACAGCCTGACGGTGCTCGACTGGGTCAACCTCTACGCCCTGGCGGTGAACGAGGAAAACGCCACCGGCGGCCGCGTAGTCACCGCGCCCACCAACGGCGCGGCGGGCATCGTCCCGGCGGTGCTGCACTACTACGCGCGCTTCGTGCCCGGCGCCAATGACGAAGGCGTGGAGCGCTTCCTGCTCACCGCCGCCGCCATCGGCATCCTCTACAAGGAAAACGCCTCCATCTCCGGCGCCGAAGTGGGCTGCCAGGGCGAAGTCGGCGTGGCCTGCTCCATGGCCGCCGGCGCGCTCTGCGAAGTCATGGGCGGCACCGTGCAGCAGGTGGAAAACGCCGCCGAAATCGGCATGGAACACAACCTGGGGCTGACCTGCGACCCGGTCGGTGGCCTGGTGCAGGTGCCCTGCATCGAGCGCAACGCCATGGGCTCGGTAAAAGCCATCAACGCCGCGCGCATGGCCCTGCGCGGCGACGGCCAGCACTTCATCTCCCTGGACAAGGTCATCCGCACCATGCGCCAGACCGGTGCCGACATGAAGAGCAAATACAAGGAAACCGCTCGCGGCGGTCTTGCCGTGAACATCATTGAATGTTGAGAGCAGCGGCAAGTTGCAAGCCGCAAGCTTCAAGTGAAAACACCGTTTCGCTGCCACCTGCTTGCGGCTTGCCGCTTGTGGCTTGCAGCTTCCGAAGGAGATTTACATGACCCTCGCAAAGACCCCCTTGCACTCCCTGCACCTTGAACTGGGCGCCAAGATGGTTCCCTTCGCCGGCTACGACATGCCGGTGCAGTACCCGCTCGGCGTGATGAAGGAGCACCTGCACACCCGTGAGCAGGCCGGGCTGTTCGATGTGTCCCACATGGGCCAGATCCGTCTGCGCGGCAGCGACGCCGCCAAGGCCCTGGAGAGCCTGGTGCCGGTGGACATCATCGACCTGCCGGTGGGCCTGCAGCGCTATGCCGTGTTCACCGACGCCAACGGCGGCATCCTCGATGACCTGATGGTGGCGCGCCTGGGGCCGGACGAGCTGTTCCTGGTGGTCAACGCCGCCTGCAAGGACCAGGACCTGGCCCACCTGCGTGCGCACATTGGCGACCGCTGCGAGATCGAGCCGCTGTTCGAAGAACGCGCCCTGCTCGCCCTGCAGGGCCCGGCGGCGGTCACCGTGCTGGCACGCCTGGCGCCCGAGGTGGCGAAGATGACCTTCATGCAGTTCGGCAGCGCCCGCCTGCTGGGCGTCGAGTGCTACGTCAGCCGCTCCGGCTACACCGGTGAAGACGGCTACGAAATCTCCGTGCCCGCCGACAAGGCCGAAGCCCTGGCCCGCGCCCTGCTGGCCGAACCGGAAGTCCAGGCCATCGGCCTCGGCGCCCGCGACTCGCTGCGCCTGGAAGCCGGCCTGTGCCTCTACGGCCACGACATGGACACCGCCACCACCCCCATCGACGCCAGTCTGGCCTGGGCCATCTCCAAGGTGCGCCGCGCCGATGGCGAGCGTGCCGGCGGCTTCCCCGGCGCCGAGCGCATCTTTGCCCAGCAGCGTGAAGGCGTCGCCGCCAAGCGCGTCGGCCTGCTGCCCCAGGAGCGCGTACCGGTGCGTGAAGGCGCCGAGATCGTCGACGCCGACGGCACCGTCATCGGCCGCGTCAGCAGCGGTGGTTTCGGCCCCACCCTGGGCGCCCCGGTGGCCATGGGCTACGTCAACGCCGCCCATGCCGCCCTCGACAGCGAGATCTGGGCCGTGGTGCGCGGCAAGCGCGTGGCGATGAAAGTCGCCAAGACCCCCTTCGTGCCGCAGCGCTACTACCGCGGCTAACGCTTCACCCTCGATGCCCCGCAGGCTCCCCCAGCCGAAGCGAGGCCCTCAAGGCGGCGGTGCAAACCGCCGCCTTTTCTTTTCCGGCACTCCGACCCAAGCCAGGGCCTATCCCGGAATGTAGGGTGGAGGTCGCTCTTTACCTCCACCGGCGATGCCCGGTGTCACAACCCAATCCCGAACCGTGGCACACCGTAGGTTGGCGCCGAGCGCAGCGAGGCCCAACGGTGGTCAATGGGAAGGTGCCAAGGCTGTTCGCGAGCAGAGCTCGCTCCTACAGTTATCGCTCCGAAGGACGATTCTTGGCACGAATCCGCGCCGCCTGGGTGCTTCTTCGCGAATGAATTCGCTCCCACAAGAGCGGGTACAGGCGGGCTTTCGCGAGGCGCTCAAATCATCGCATTAAAGATTACAAAGCACTCGTAACTCATTGATTCATATGAAATTGAAAAATCTAGAATTTACTTTAACTTCTGCCGACATCCAGTTGAAAACAGGCGATTCAGGCGCCGAAACCTCGCCGTAATACTTCTGGCATATCTCCGTCATCTCGCCGTCACACGACTCGGGCAGATTCGCCTCTCACCAATCCTGGGGAGGACCATGAAATGCCCTGCAAGAAAAACCTGATCAAATCGCTGACCCTGGCCGCGCTGGCCGTCGCCATCTCCGCCTGCAGCACCCCGCCGGCCGCTCCGGCCAAGGTCGAGGCACTGAACAACGAAGACTGGTACCAGGTCCGTACCGAGAAGGAACTGTTCGTCTTCGACGACTACGCCACCTACCGCGGCTATATCGAGAACGGCACTGCCCCGCTGAAGAAGGCCACCGGCAAGAAAGATGGCTTCGACCGCGACATCACCCTGATCCTCAAAGCCGAAGACCAGGGCAAGGAAGCCAAGACCAGCGCCCAGCGCTTCCTCGACGTGAGCCTGCCGCCGGCCCTGCCGTTCTACGGCGAGCTGCGTGACGAAGACGGCATCATTTACGTATTCAGCCGCTACGGCGACATGATCGACATGTACAAGATCGGCGAGCCCACCTTCAGCTACGTCGACATCGGCGGCGGCCCGCAAGGCCAGCGCGTGGTCTACGTCCTGACCAAGGAAGAGCCCAAGCCCGAGAAGCAGATCGCCCTGTTCCACAGCAAATACAACATGTGATCCGCTAAGCACGGTCACCCGACGGCAGCGCCTTGGCGCTGCCGTTTTCATTTGTGCGGAAAATGCCGGCGGTGGGCGAATTCATTCGCGAAGGAACCCGACACCAACCCACCCGGGAACACCCGTAGGGGCGAATTCATTGGCGCTGTCTGCGTTAGCTGTTGTGGTTTTAAAGCAAGGGCTCAAGCACGGACCTTTCCGGGCCCCAAAGGGTTTGTGCCACCTCCACCGCATGGGTTTCGCTCCGCTCTACCCATCCTACGAAAGTCCGTGCGCACCACGTGGTGATGCGCTGGACGAAGAAAGGTGGGGCAGCCGCCAACGCCCCTCCAGGAGGCCGAACGCAGTCGTTGCGCAGGGGGACGA
>NZ_JAOTQU010000011.1:0-184794 GCF_025685765.1 Pseudomonas sp. PDM13
CACGACCTTGCCAAGGTCGGGGTCGCGAGTTCGAGTCTCGTTTCCCGCTCCAGTTAAACGAAAACGCCGCTCATTCGAGCGGCGTTTTCGTTTGTGCGTCTTTTGCCTCTCAGAGCCCGGCGGCCACCTTGGCGCGGGCCTCTTCGGGCAGCCAGTTCTTCCAGGCATCGGGATGGGCGCGCAGGTAGTCACGCGCAGCGTCGCGGGGTGGCTGGCGTTTCTCGCTCATGGTTGCCAGTGCCTGGTTCAGGCCGTCGATGGGCAGGTCCACCTTGGCGAACATCTCCGCCAGTTGCGGGTAGCGCTGGCGAAAGGGGGCGGAAACGCCTATGGCCAGGCGTGCGGGCAGCGAGCGGGTGCCGCGTGGGTTGGGGTGGCTGGCGTCGGCCAGGGTCTTCCAGGCGTCGGCATCGAAGGGCGGCTCTTCCAGCTTGATCAGCTTGTAGCGGCCCAGCAGGGGCGTTGGCGACCAGTAGTAGAACAGCACCGGCTGGCCGCGGCGGATGGCCGAGGTGATCTCCGCGTCCAGGGCCGCTCCGGAGCCGGTGCGGAAGTTACTGTAGCTGCCGTCGAGCCCATAGGCCTTGAGCTTCTGGCTGTTGACGCCTTCGGAGGTCCAGCCGGTGGGGCTGTTGAGGAAGCGGCCCTTGTTCGGCGACTCCGGGTCGCGGAACACCGCCTTGTAGCGCGCCAGGTCCTGCACCGAGCGCAGCTCCGGCGCCACCGCCTTGATCCCGCGCTCGGCGTCGCCTTCCACCACATAGGCCGGCACCCACCAGCCTTCGTCGGCGTTCTTGACGATATCGCCGAGGGCGAACACCTTGCCCTCCTGCTCCGCCTTGATCCACACCGGGCTGCGCCCCGGCCATTCCTCGGCGATGACCTGGATGTCGTCCTGGGCCAACGCGGCTTCCAGGCTGACGGTGCTGCCGGGCAGGGTGTCCGTCGGGTAGCCGTAGCCCTTCTCGACCACCAGCCGGAGGATCTCGGTGATCAGGCTGCCGCTTTCCCAGGTCAGGTCGCCGAAATGGATCGGCTCGCGCTGGTCCGCCGTTGCGCCCTGGCTCAACAGGGTGGCGGCGAGCAGGGCGCCGCCCAGCAGGTGCTTGATCGATCGCATGGGGTTCTCCACGGTTGCGGGTACGGGGACGAAGGTTAGACCGCCCTGACCGGGAGCGCCTGCTTGGCGCCTGTCACGCAATGGTCATGGCGCCGACATGATTCGGTAGCCATCGCGCCCTAGTCTCGGCGCTACACATCGTGCTCCTGATTCATTTGCGGCCGCCTCCGGGCGGCCTTTTCTTTGCCCGTTATCCGGCGAGCAGCGCCTGCGCCAGGCGCGCGGCAGGGGGTGTCAGGGCGTCGAAGCGCATGGCGCAGAGGTGCAGGTGGCGGGTGGTCCAGGCATCGGCCAGGGGCACGGCGCGCAGCGCGTGACGGTCCCTGGCGCGCTGCAGCGCCGCCTCGGGCACCAGGGCGATGCCCACGCCACGGGCCACCAGGCTGCAGACCGTATCGAAATCGCTGACCCGCAGGCGCAGCTCCAGGTGGCGACCGGCGTTGAGCGCCTTGCCGGCGATGTGCTGTTGCAGCGGGTTGTCACGGCCCAGGCCAACGAAGGCGCGGCCGAACAACTGCTCGAAGTGCAGCGGCCCGTCGCCGTCGAGGCTGCCGTCATCCAGGCGCGTCACCAGCAGCAGGCGGTCGACGCGGAAGGGGCGCGCCTCCAGGCCTGTCATGTCGGTGCTGTCGGCCAGCACGCCCAGGTCCGCCTGGCCCCGGGTCAGCGCCTCGACTATGGCGTGGCTGGGCTTTTCCTCGATATCCAGGTCGATCTGCGGGTGCATCAGCAGGAAGTCGCCCAGCACGCCGGGCAGGTGCTCGGCCAGGGCTGCGGTATTGCCCAGCAGGCGCACCCGGGCGCGCAGGCCCGTGGCGAAGTCGCCCAGCTCATCGGCCATCAGTTCCAGCTGGTGCGTCACCGCGCGGGCGTGATGGGCCAGGGTGCGGCCTGCCGGGGTAGGGCGTACGCCATGACGCTGGCGCTCGAACAGCGGCGTACCGAGGCTTTCCTCCAGCCCCTTGAGGCGCGCGCTGGCCGAGGCCAGGGCCAGGTGGCTGCGCTCGGCGCCGTGGGTGATGCTGCCGGCGTCGAGGATGTCGAGAAACAGCTTGAGGTCGATCAGGTCATAGCGCATCGCGGGCTTCCAGGCTTCGTCCAGGGCGTAGCCTGGGCTCGGGAATCACAGATTCAGCCCTGGCGCGGCATCGCGCAAGCTGGCGTCATCCTCTTCTTCGGTATCCGCCATGCTGCTGTTCTTCTCCTTCCTGGTTTTTCTGCTCGCCGGCCTGGTCAAGGGCGTGCTCGGCATGGGCCTGCCCACCGTCGCGATGGGCCTGCTGGCGGTGGCGATGACGCCGGGCGAGGCTTCCGCGTTGCTGCTCGTGCCTTCGCTTCTGACCAACCTCTGGCAGCTGTTCGCCGGCCCGGCCCTGTTGCCGTTGCTGCGTCGCCTGTGGCCGCTGCTGCTGACGCTGACCCTGGGCACCCTGGTGACCACACGCTGGCTGGTGGAGTCCACCAGCCCCTGGATTCCCGTCGCGCTCGGGGCCTGCTTGCTGGCCTACGGCGCGCTCGGGCTGCTCTCCATCCGCCCGCCGGCCCCGAAGAGCCGAGAGGGCGCCTGGTCTGCGCTGGTGGGGCTGCTCACCGGTCTGGTGACGGGGCTTACCGGGGTCTTCGTGATCCCGGCGGTGCCCTACCTCCAGGCCCTGGGGTTGCCGCGGGAGGTGCTGATCCAGGCCCTGGGCCTGTCCTTCACCGTCTCCACCCTGGCGCTGGGCCTGGGCCTGTTCATCCACGGTGGCAGCCAGAGCCTGGACCTCGGCCTCACCTGGCTGATGCTGCTGCCGGCACTGCTGGGCCTGGAGATCGGCCAACGCATCCGCCGGCGCCTGAGCGAGGCCATGTTCCGCCGGCTGTTCTTCCTCGGGCTGCTGGGCCTGGGGGCGCATTCGCTGCTGCGCGGGGCGATGGCCCTGGCCGGCTGAATCGCCGGGGCGTTATGCTCGGCGCCTCCCGATCCCGAGTTCCCACCATGCTCCACAGCCGACAGGCCTTCCTCGGCCGCCTGGAAATCGCCAGCAACAGCGGCAGCGGCCACGCCTTCGCCAAGCACAGCCACGACGAATGCGTCATCGGCGTGAACCTGGTGGGCGAGGAGCAGGTATGGCTGGACCGGCGCAGCTTCCGCGCCGGCGCGGGTGACATCACCCTCTACAACCCGGGGCAGATCCAGGGCGGCGGGGTGAAGGAGGGCGAGCCCTGGCGCTATGTCGGCCTCTACGTCACCGCCGAGCAACTGGCCGATGACCTGGGCCTGGCGCGGGTGGAGTTCCAGCAGGCCTGCAGCCACCAGCCCGACCTCGCCGCCAGCCTGGCCGATGCGGTGGAGCGGGCGCTGGGTGGCGACGCCCTGGTGCGCGAACGCGCGGAGGAGCGCCTGCTGCTGTGGCTCGGGCACCTGGTGCAGCGTACCGCCGGGCCCCTGCCAGATGCGGCGGCGGTAGGCGTGGGGCCGATGGCGCGGGTGCAGGAACTGCTGGCCGAGCGGCTGCAGGACAGCCCGAGCCTCGACGAACTGGCCACCGAGCTGGGCCTGTGCAAGTTCCACCTGTTGCGTGCCTTCCAGAAACACACCGGCCTCAGCCCCCGGCAATGGGCCATGCAACTGCGCACCCGCCGCGCCCGTGGCCTGCTGCGCGCGGGCTGGTCGGCTACCGACACGGCCCATTCCCTGGGGTTCGCCGACCAGAGCCACCTCAATCGCCACTTCCGTGCCGCCTACGGCATCACCCCCGGCGAGATGAAGCGCCTGCTCAACGCCTGAGTGCAATCCTGTTCAAGTCCATGGGCGCGGGGCTGGGCAGAATGCGCCCATCCGCTCCCCTGCATCGTTCGAGGTTTGCATGCTCCTGCTGTTCTGCTCGGCCTTCGTCTTCGGCGTGGTCTTCTGCCTGTCCCCCGGCGCTGTACTCGCCGAAACCCTGCGCCGTGGGTTGCTGCATGGCTTCCGCCCGGCGCTGCTGGTGCAATTCGGTTCCCTGGTGGGCGACGCGGTCTGGGCGGTGCTTGGCCTGGCGGGGCTGACCCTGCTGCTGGGGCAGGACCAGGTGCGCCTGCCGCTGACCCTGGCCTGCGCGGCCTACCTGGCCTGGCTCGGGCTGCGCAGCCTGCGCGATGCCTGGCAACTGCCGGAGGAGGGCGAGGCGACCGAGCATGAGGATCGTGGTGCGCTGCTCACCGGCGCGGCGATCTCGCTGACCAACCCGAAGAACATCGTCTACTGGGGCGCCCTGGGTACCGCCATGGCGGGCATCGTCGGCGGTGCGCCGGACCTGGCCCAGACCAGCGTGTTCTTCGCCGGCTTCATGACCGCCTCGCTGGCCTGCTGCTTCCTCTGTGCGGCGCTGGTGGACTGGCTGCGGCGCAACAGCTCGCCGACCTGGCATCGGGTCAGCCACGGGCTGTGCGGGGTGTTGCTGCTGGGGATGGCGGCCCTGGCCCTGCGCGGGCTGGCCTGAACAGGCGCGGGCCCGGGAGGGCCCGCGTTGAAACTCAGAGTACCCGGCCGCGGCACTCGCCGAAGCCGATGCGCACCCGACCTTCGCCCTCGCACCAGGCGCGCAGGATCACCTCGTCGCCGCTTTCCAGGAAGGTGCGCTGCTCGCCGCTGGCCAGGGACAGCGGCTGCTTGCCGCCGAAGGTGCTCTCCAGCAGGCTGCCGAAGGCGTCGGCTTCCGGGCCGGACAGGGTGCCGGAGCCGAACAGGTCGCCCGGTTGCAGCTTGCAGCCGCCCACCGCGTGGTGCGCCACCAGCTGCGCCACGGTCCAGTACATGTGCTGGGTGTTGCTCAGGGCCAGGCGTTGCGGCTGCTGGCCGCGCTCGCGCATCGCGGCGGTCTGCAGCAGCACTTCCAGCTGGATGTCGAAGGCACCACGGGCCTGGTCGTTGGCGTCCAGCAGGTAGGGCAGCGGCTGCGGGTCGCCTTCCGGGCGCGCCGGCTGGGCGGTGCGGAAGGGCTCCAGGGCCTCGGCTGTCACCACCCAGGGCGACACGCTGGTGGCGAAGTTCTTCGCCAGGAAGGGGCCCAGCGGCTGGTATTCCCAGGCCTGCAGGTCACGCGCGGACCAGTCGTTGAGCAGGCAGTAGCCGGCGATGTGCTGCTCCGCCTCGCCAATGGCGATGGCATCGCCCATGGCGTTGCCCTGGCCGATCCAGATGCCCAGCTCCAGTTCGTAGTCCAGGCGCTTGCTGGGGCCGAAGTTCGGCACCTCGGCGCCCGGCGGCAGGGTCTGGCCGTTGGGGCGGTGCACCGGGGTGCCGGACACGCACACCGTGGACGCGCGGCCGTGGTAGCCGATGGGCACGTACTTGTAGTTGGGCAGCAGCGGGTTGTCCGGGCGGAACAGGCGGCCGACGTTGTTGGCGTGGTGGATGCCCACGTAGAAGTCGGTGTAGTCGCCGATGCGCGCCGGCAGGTGCAGCTGGCAGTCGGCAGCGGCCGGCAGCAGCTCGGCGCCCAGGGCTTCCAGGCGGGCCTGGGCGGGGCTGCCTTCGGCGAGCAGGTCCTGCAGCTGGCGGCGCAGGGCGCGGCGGGCGTTGGCGCCAAGGGCGAAGAAGGCGTTGAGGTCTTCCCCGGCGGCGATGCGCGCGGCGTCGGCCGCTTCACCTTCGAACAGGCCGGTGGTGGTGGCGACCTTGAGGTCGAAGACCTGCTCGCCGATGGCGACGCCACCGCGCGGGGTGCCGCCTACCGGGCTGAAGATGCCCAGGGGCAGGTTCTGCAGGGGGAAGTCGGGGTGTTCGTTGGCCGAGGCTATCCAGCTGCGGCGGTTGTCATTCTGGGTCATCGGTCAGTTCCTGCCGTTGAAGGTCTTGGCCATGCCGTTCCAGCAGGCATCGTAGTCGTTCTGCAGCTGCGGGCATTCCAGGGCGTAGCGGGTGGGGCGCAGCACGCGGCCGGTTTCGAACATGAACGCCATGGTGTGATCGAGCTTGTGCGGCTTGAGTTCCGCGGCGATGGCGGCGGTGGTGCTGGCGTTGTCCGGGCCGTGGGCGCTCATGCAGTTGTGCAGCGAGGCGCCGCCGGGGGTGAAGCCGCCGGCCTTGGCGTCGTAGGCGCCCTGGATCAGGCCCATGAACTCGTTCATCAGGTTGCGGTGGAACCACGGCGGGCGGAAGGTCTTCTCGGCCACCATCCAGCGCGGCGGGAAGATCACGAAGTCGACGTTGGCCATGCCGGGGGTGTCGCTGGGCGAGGTCAGCACGGTGAAGATCGACGGGTCCGGGTGGTCGTAGCTGACCGTGCCGATGGTGTTGAACAGGCGCAGGTCGTACTTGTAGGGCACGTTGTTGCCGTGCCAGGCGACCACGTCCAGGGGCGAGTGGTCCAGTTCGGCGGCCCAGAGCTCGCCGAGGAACTTCTGCACCAGGGTCACGGGGGCGTCGCTGTCCTCATAGTGGGCCACCGGGGCGAGGAAGTCGCGCGGGTTGGCCAGGCCGTTGCTGCCGATGGGGCCCAGGTCCGGGATGCGCAGCGCAGCGCCGTGGTTCTCGCAGATGTAGCCACGGGCGCTGTCGTCCAGCAGTTCGACGCGGAACTTCATGCCACGGGGGATCACCGCGATTTCCAGGGGCTCCACATCCAGCAGCCCCAGCTCGGTGACCAGGCGCAGGCGGCCCTGTTCGGGGACGATCAACCATTCGCCGTCGGCATTGAGGAAGGCCCGCTGCATCGAGGCGTTGGCGCGGTAGACGTGCACGCTGACGCCGGAGGCCTGCTCGGCATCGGCGGTGGCGGCGATGGTCAGCAGGCCATCGATGAAGTCGGTGCGTTCGGCGGGGATGTCATGGGCATCCCAGCGCAGGCGGTTGGGGTCGATCGGGCCCAGGTGGCGGCCGGGGATCTGCCGCTCCAGGCGCTGGAAGCGTGGGTGCGCGGCGGACGGGCGGATGCGGTACAGCCAGGTGCGGCGGGCCTCGGCGCGGGAGACGGTGAAGGCGGTGCCGGAGAACTGCTCGGCATAGAGGCCATAGGGCGCGCACTGCGGCGAGTTCTGCCCGACGGGCAGGGCGCCCGGCAGGGCTTCGCTGGCGAACTGGTTGTTGAAGCCGGATTGATAGGCGAGGGCGGTGTGGGGCAGCGAGGAGCTCATGAGAACCTCTGTGTTTTTTGTAATTGAATTACGGATAACGTAATTTGAAAGCCTGAGAGGGTCAAGCTATAACAGCGCCTCCATTGCCAACCGAGGTAGTAGATGGCCATCCAACGGGACGACGCCGAGGCGCCCAAGCGGCAGAAAGTACAGGCGGCCGAAGTCGGCACCGAGATTCTCAAGGGGCTCGCCGACCTGGCGCCGGCCACCTCCCTGTCTCGCCTGGCCGAGCACGTCGGCATGCCGGCGGCCAAGGTACACCGCTACCTGCAGGCGCTGATCGCCAGCGGCTTCGCCGAGCAGGACGTGGCCACCAACCACTACGGCCTGGGGCCGGAGGCGCTGTTCGTCGGCCTCGCCGCCATCGGCCGGCTGGATGTGGTGCGTGCCGCCACGGCGCAGCTGTCGGAGCTGCGCGATGCGCTCAACGAGACCTGCTTCCTCGCCGTCTGGGGCAACAAGGGGCCCACCGTGGTGCACGTCGAGCAGCCGCTGCGGGCGGTGACCCTGGTCACCCGCGTGGGCTCGGTGCTGCCGCTGCTGGGGTCCTCCACCGGCCTGGTGTTCGCCAGCTACCTGCCCGACGCCGAGACGGCGCCGTTGCGCGAGGAGGAGGCGAACCTGCCCGGCGTGCCCGATGCCAAGGCGCTGCGCAAGCAGATCGCCGAGATCCGCGCCAGCGGCCTGCACCACGTGCACGGCCTGCTGATGCCGGGGGTGAATGCGCTCTCCGCACCGGTGTTCGCCGTGGGCGAGCAGATTGCCGGGGTGATCACCGTGGTCGGCGCCGCCAGCGGCTTCCAGGCTGAAACCAGCGGCCGCGCAGCGCAGTTGCTGAAGCAGGCGGCGGAATCCATCACCGCGCGCATGGCGGGTGTCCGTCCCGTTTGAGCGTCGGGCGTCCCGGTAGGCTTCACATTCGCGAGCAGAGCTCGCTCCTACGTTGGCATCGTGCAGTCGTGGGAGCGAATTCATTCGCGATGCTCTTCGGTTTAAGCCGCTCCCACAGGCAGACCTGCCACCCCATGAAAAAAGCCCGCTGATGCGGGCTTTTTCGTTGCGGCGGTGACTCACTCGGTGGTGAGCACGCCCCGGCGGATCTGGTCGCGTTCGATGGATTCGAACAGGGCCTTGAAGTTGCCCTCGCCAAAGCCGTCGTCGCCCTTGCGCTGGATGAACTCGAAGAACACCGGGCCCATCAGGGTCTCCGAGAAGATCTGCAGCAGCAGGCGACGGTCGTTCGCCTCGGTGGAGCCGTCCAGCAGGATGCCACGGCTCTGCAGCCGCTCCACCTTCTCGCCATGGTTGGGGATGCGGCCTTCGAGCATCTCGTAGTAGGTGGCCGGCGGTGCGGTCATGAAGCGCATGCCCAGGGCCTTGAGCTCGTCCCAGGTCTTCACCAGGTCGTCGGTGAGGAAGGCCACGTGCTGGATGCCCTCGCCGTTGAACTGCATGAGGAACTCCTCGATCTGCCCGGCGCCCTTGGAGGATTCCTCGTTGAGCGGGATGCGGATCATGCCGTCCGGCGCGGTCATGGCCTTGGAGGTCAGGCCGGTGTACTCGCCCTTGATGTCGAAGTAGCGGATCTCGCGGAAGTTGAACAGCTTCTCGTAGAAGTCCGCCCAGTAGGCCATGCGCCCGCGATACACGTTGTGGGTGAGGTGGTCGATGATCTTCAGCCCGGCGCCCCTGGGGTTGCGCTCCACGCCTTCGATGAACTCGAAGTCGATGTCGTAGATGGACGAGCCCTCGCCGAAGCGGTCGATCAGATACAGCGGCGCGCCGCCGATGCCCTTGATCGCCGGCAGACGCAGCTCCATCGGGCCGGTGGGGATCTCGATCGGCTGGGCGCCCAGCTCCAGGGCGCGGGCATAGGCCTTGTGCGCGTTCTTCACGCGGAAGGCCATGCCGCACACGGAGGGGCCGTGCTCGGCGGCGAAATAGGAGGCGGCGCTCTTCGGCTCGTTGTTGAGGATCAGGTTGATCTCGCCCTGGCGATACAGGTGCACGTCCTTGGAGCGGTGGGTGGCCACCTTGGTGAAGCCCATGCTGGCGAAGATGGGTTCCAGCAGGTTGGGCACCGGCGATGCCAGTTCGATGAATTCGAAGCCCATCAGGCCCATGGGGTTTTCAAAGATGTCGGCCATGTTCTGGCTCCTTGCAGTGGCGCGCGGCGGCGCCTGAATCGGATGAAAGTCGGTGGGGCGTCGATTCAGGCAAGGGGCGGTGGCGCGCAGGGAACGCCACGCACGCTACGGGCGAGGAAATCGCCGATGGTCACTTTGAAACCGAGGGTCTGCATGTGTGCTCCTCAGGCCGGCTTGTCGGCCTGGGCGTCCGGGTGGGCCTTGCGGAAGGCCGGGTGTTCCAGGGCCAGGCGCTCAACCCTGAGGATACGCGGGTAGGGCGCCAGGTCCACGGCAAAGCGTCGGGCGGCGTAGAGCTGGGGCAGCAGGTAGACGTCCGCCAGCCCGGGCTCGGTGCCGAAGCAGAAACCATCGTCGCCGATCAGTGCTTCGACGGCAGCCAGGCCTTCGCTGATCCAGTGGCCGATCCAGGCGTTCACGCCATTCTCGTCGGTGCCCAGCTGGCGCAGGCGGTTGAGCACGGCGACGTTGTGCAGCGGGTGGATGTCGCAGCCGATCAGCGCGGCGACCTGGCGCTGGCGTGCGCGTTGCAGTGCATCGCCGGGCAGCAGGGCCGGTTGTGGGTGGGTCTCTTCGAGGTATTCGATGATGGCGGGGGACTGGATCAGCACCTCGCCGGAGTCGGTGCGCAGGGCGGGGACGCGGCCCTGGGGGTTGATCGCGCGGTACTCGGGCTGGCGGTGTTCGCCGCCGTCGCGGATCAGGTTGACCGGCAGGTGCTGGACCTCCAGGCCCTTCAGCGCTAGCGCGATGCGTACGCGATAGGACGAGGTGGAGCGGTAATAGGTGTAGAGGTCCATGGCGGGCACTCGCAGGGCAGGGCGCCGGTCGGCAGGCTCACCGCTGACGCTATTGTTTTCATAATCTATTTACACTCTGCGTAATTTTAGGCGCCACGGCAAGCCCGACATGGGAATAATCCGCCTGCACCTGCGTTCTCGTTCGAGTCTTCCGAGGGGATGGATGTTCCGCCGCCGGGTGGGCCCGGCGGCGGAGAGGGCTCAGGCGCCGCCACGGAAGCAGGAGACGCCCCAGGCGGTGAGCTTGAACGGCAGGTGGTAGTGCTGATCGCTGTCGGCCAGGCCGAAGCGATAGATCAGTACATCGAGGAAGGCCGGCTCGGGCAGCGCCATGCCCCGGGCGCGGTAGAAGTCCGCCACCTGCAAGCTGACCTCGTAGACCCCCGGCACGCAGCGGCCGGCTTCGCCCGCGAGCCCGGCGAACAGCCCGTCCGTGCCGATGCGCCCGGCGTGGATCAGCTCGCGGCGCTCGCCGTCCAGGCGCTCCAGTTGCAGCGCCAGCCCCTCGGCGACGCAGCCGCTGGCGACGTCGACGACATGGATGGAAATGCCCTTCACGTCCAGAACCCTTCGTGGGGCGCCGCCGCCTCCTGCTCCAGCATCGGCCCCAGCACCGTCACCTGGCGCTGGCCGCGGGCAAACACCTCGCGGCAGGGCAGGGAGAAGGTGGGGTTCTCCGGGTGGGCGCCGGTCAGTTCCAGCAGCGCATGCTCGGACAGCGCATAGACCACCCGGCCGACACCGGTCCAGTACACCGCGCCGGCGCACATGCAGCAGGGTTCGGCGCTGGTGTAGAGGGTGCATTCGGCCAGGGCCTCGGGGCTCAGCAGGCGTGCGGCCTTGGCCACCGCCACCAGTTCGGCGTGCTGAGTCGGATCGCCTTCCGGCGGCATCGAGTTGTTGCCGGCGCTGGCGATCACCTTGCCGTTGCGGTCCGCCACCAGGGCGGCGAAGGGGTGGCGGCCGCGCTGGCGCGACGCCTGCGAGAGGCGGATGGATTCGCGCAGCAATTCCAGGTCGAGGTCGCTGATCCCGGCGGGTACCAGGTGGGTGAAGGTCATGGGTGACTCCTTGGGCAGTGGGTGCGCAGGGCGCGAGAGAAAGGTCAGTCGGCGAGGTCGGCGGTGCCGCTCGCGGTGTGCTCGGCGGGCTCGCGGCCGTTGAGCAGCAGGTTGAGGACGATGGCGGTGATGGCGCCGAGGAAGATGCCGCTCTCCAGCACCAGCTTCAGGGCGCCGTGGGCATGGGCGAAGAGCGCGGGGAAGGACATCGGCAGCACGCCGACGCTCACCGAGACGGCGACCACCAGTGCATTGCGCGTGCCTTCGAAGCGCACTCGCGAGAGCTCCTGGATGCCCGCCACCGTGGTCATGCCGAACATCACGATGGCGCCGCCGCCGAGCACGGGCGTCGGCACGGCGGCGATCAGGGCGCCGAGCTTGGGGAACAGGCCCATGAGGATCATGATCCCGCCGGCGGCGGCCACCACGAAGCGGCTCTTCACCTGGGACAGGGCGATCAACCCGGTGTTCTGGGTGAAGGCGTTGTAGGGGAAGCTGTTGAACAGGCCGCCGATCACGGTGGACAGGCCGTCGGCGCGGAAGGCGTTGCCCAGGGTGCGCGCATCCACGGAGCGGCCGGTGAGTTGGCCGATGGCCAGGCAGTTGCCGGTGGTCTCGGCCATGATCACCAGCATCGCCAGGGTCATGATCAGGATCGGCGTCAGCGAGAACTGCGGCACGCCGAAGGCCATGGGGGCGGAGAGCTCGAACCAGGCCGCCTCGCCGACGCGGCTGAAGTCGGTCATGCCGCAGGCCGCCGCCAGCAGGCTGCCCAGCAGCAGGCCGATGAGCACGCTGAGGTTGCCGATGAAGCCGGAGAAGCGCGCATAGACCGCAAGGATGATGGCGGCGGTGGCCAGCCCCAGCAGCAGGTTGGCCGGCGCGCCGAAGTCCGCGGCATCCGGGTTGCCGCCGCCGAGCCAGATGGCCGCTGCGGGCATCAGCGAGATGCCGATGATGGTGATCAGGCTGCCGATCACCACCGGCGGGAAGAAGCGCAGCAGGCGGCTGAACACCGGCGCCAGGGCGATGGTGATGACCCCGGCGGCGATCACCGCGCCGAATACCTGGGCCAGGCCGTATTCCTTGCCGATCATGATCATCGGCGCCAGGGCGATGAACGAGCAGGCCTGCACCAGCGGCAGGCGCGCGCCGAACTTCCAGAAGCCCAGGGTCTGGATCAGCGTGGCGATGCCCGAGGTGAGCAGGTTAGCGTTGATCAGCAGGACGATCTGCGTGTTGCTCAGGCCCAGGGCGCTGCCGAGGATGAGTGGCACGGCCACGGCGCCGGCGTACAGCACCAGGACGTGTTGCAGGCCGAAGGTCAGAAGTTGCCGGAGGGGGAGTCGCTGGTCGACCGGATGGATGGAGGTGGGGCTCATGGGTATCTCCTGGAGGTGCAGCTGTTTTTGTTATTGGGGGGCGGGTTACCCAGCGTTTCGAGGAGGCAGTGCTGGCTTGCGGGCATCTTCAGGGGCTTGAAGGCGATGGAACAAATGAATAACCATCGCTTATTCCGATGGTTGCGGTGGGTACGGCGATGCGTTTTTCCCTTGATCAGCTACAGGTATTCGTCGCCGTGGTGCAGGCCGGCTCCTTCTCCGCCGCCGCCCGGCGCCTGGGGCGCACCCAGTCCACCGTCAGCGCGGCCATTGCCAACCTGGAGACCGACCTGGGGGTGGAGCTGTTCGACCGCTCCACGCGCATCCCCACCCTCACCGCCGGTGGCCACAAGCTGCAGCTGGAGGCCGAGGCGGTGCTGGCGCGCTGCCTGGCCCTGCAGGGGCATGCCGACAGCCTGGCGGAGGAGACCGAGCCCAGCCTGACCCTGGCCATCGAGGTGCCCTACGCGACGGTGATGCCGGTGCTGCGGGACTTCGAGCAGGCCTTCCCCCATGTCGACCTGATCATCCGCCACCCGCACCACGGTGATGTCGCCGGCATGCTGCAGCGCGGCGAGGTGGAGCTGGGCATCGCCTTCTCCCAGCCGGAATACCCGCGCGAGCTGGAATTCCAGCAGCTGGGCAAGCTGATCATGGTCCACGTCACCCACCCCCGGCACCCGCTGGCACAGCGCGAGGAGGTCAGCTTCGACGACCTGCACGCCCATCGCCGGCTGGCCTTCAGCGCCCACGCCAGCAAGCTGCCCAGCAGCGAATACCTGCGCGCTACGCGCCTGTGGCAGGCCGAGAGCTACATTGCGCTGGTGGAGATGGTGCGGGCCGGCCTCGGCTGGGCGACCCTGCCGCGCCAGCTGGTGCAGCGCGAGCTGGCCGCCGGTGAACTGGTGGAGCTGCAGCTCGCCGCCTACCCCCACACCGACTGGCTGGTGGGGGTCGACCTGCTCTGGCAGCGCCGACATGGCCGGGGCCAGGCACAACGCTGGCTGCGCGAGCGGTTGATGGGCACCAAGGTGTTCGAGCTGGACCGCCAGGGCAGGGCGACCACGCTCTGACGCGTGCGCGTCAGCCCTGCGCCTGGAGCTGTTGCAGTGCGCGGCGGGTGACGGCGTCGATATAGGCGGGGGCGTTGTAGATACGCGCGAGGAGGATGGCGCCTTCGTAATCGGCCACCAGCTGACGGCCCAGCTCACCGGCCTGCGCCTCGCCGAAGTCCGGGCGGTAGAGATTGGCGAAGGCGGCGGCCCAGTCGTCGAGGAAGCTGCGGATCGGCTCCATCAACTCGCTCTTGCCGTAGGTCGCATCCACCGCGACCACCGCCATCAGGCAGCCGATGGCATCGTCCTGGAACAGCTTGCCGGCCTTGTGGCCGATCTTCGCCAGGCGCTCGTGGGGCGCCAGTTCTTCATCGAAGGCGATGGCGAACAGCGCCTTGCCGATGCGCTCGTGGGTCCAGGCCAGCACGTCGCGCAGCAGCGACTCCTTGTTCGGGTAGTGGTGGTAGAACGAGGCCTTGGTCAGCCCGCACGCCGCCGCCAGCGCATCCATGGTGGTGCCATGGTAGCCCAGCCGCTTGAAGGTGTTGGCGCAGTGCTGGAGGAGTTCGTCGCGGGAGATTTTTGGCGGTCGCACGGTGGATTTCCTGCTCTCGATCAAGGCCGCTGATTCTAGGGCATAAGCCTCGCCACCTCAATTTGACGGTTACCGAATGTTTGTTTAGTTTCTCCTGGCCGAACAAACGGTAAGTAACTGGCGAAGCCTTCGCCAGACAGCCATCGATACCCAGGAGACTATTCATGAGCGAAGCCAACAGCGGGGCGGGACGCGTCACGCGGGAACGGCGGGACCAGCTGTTTCTGATCGGCCTGGACCGGGCCGGCAAGCGCAATGCCTTCGACAGCGCCATGCTTGCCGACCTGTCCCTCGCCATCGGCGAATACGAGCGTGACGAGGCCATGCGCTGCGCCGTGCTCTTCGCCCATGGCGAGCACTTCACCGCCGGCCTCGACCTGCTGGAGCTGACGCCCAAGCTCGCCTCCGGCGGCTTCCAGTACCCCAGCGAGGGCATCGACCCCTGGGGCGTATCCAAGCCGCGCCGCACCAAGCCGGTGGTGGTCGCGGTGGAAGGCACCTGCTGGACGGCGGGGATCGAGCTGGTGCTCAACGCCGATATTGCCATCGCCGCCCGCGACGCACGCTTCGCTCATCTGGAGGTGTTGCGCGGCATCCCGCCGTCCGGCGGCTCCACCGTGCGCTTCACCCAGGCCGCCGGCTGGACCGACGCCATGCGCTACATGCTCACCGGCGAAACCTTCGACGCCGCCGAGGCGCTGCGCATGCGCCTGCTCACCGAGGTGGTCGAGCCGGGCCATGCGCTGACGCGGGCCATCGAATATGCCGAGCGCATCGCCAAGGCCGCGCCCCTGGCCATCCGCGCCACGCTGCAGTCCGCCTTCCAGGCGCGGGACGAAGGCGATGATGCGGCACTCTCGCAGCTCAACGAACTGCTGTTCGGCCTGATCCGCAGCGAAGACGTGCGCGAAGGGGTGATGGCGATGATGCAGAAGCGTGAACCGGTCTTCACAGGCCGCTGAAACGTGGTTGAGCGGTCGGCGGCCACCCGGGCGCCGGCCCGACCTGGATAGGTGAATAGCTGGAACATGAACGAGACGATGACCAAGCACCTTCCCGAACAGGGCATCCGCGTGGAGAAAGTCAGCCTGCCCGCACGCGACGGCTACCCTCTGGTCGCCACCCGCTACCACGCACCGGGCGAGGCCCGGGGCAACCTGCTCCTGGCCGGTGCCACGGGTGTGCAGCAGCGCTTCTACCGGCGCTTTGCCGAGCATGCGGCGCGGCAGGGGCTCAACGTACTGACCATGGATTACCGCGGCGTCGGCGAATCCGCCCCGGCGACGCTCAAGGGCTTCCACATGGCCTACCTCGACTGGGCCTATCAGGACCTGGCCGCCGCAGTGGACCTGCTCGGCGCCGATGCGCTGCCGCTGTATTGGGTGGGGCATTCCTTCGGCGGGCACGCCATCGGCCTGCTGCCCAACCATGATCGCCTCGCCGCGTGCTACAGCCTCGGCAGCGGCGCCGGCTGGAGCGGCTGGATGCCCCGCGGCGAGGCCCTGAAGACCCGCCTGCTGTGGAGCCTGGTGCTGCCACCCATCGTCGCCTGGAAGGGCTACATGGCCTGGAGCCTGCTGGGCATGGGCGACGACCTGCCCCTGGGTGTGTACCGCGACTGGAAGCGCTGGTGCCGCCACCCGCACTACTACTTCGACGATCCCGGCATGGCCCATGTCGCCGGGCTCTACGCCAGGGTCCGCACGCCCTGCGTGTTCGCCACCTCGGTGGACGATCCCTGGGCACCACCGCGCTCGCGGGACGCCTTCGTCAAGGGCTACAGCAACGCCCCGCTGACCCGGCGCGACCTGCATCCCCCACAGGGCGGCGAGCCCATCGGCCATATGGGCTACTTCCGCGCGGGTTCCGAACCGCTCTGGGACGACATCCTGAAATGGCTGCTGGCCCACGCACCGCTACGCCGTGCCTGGCACCCCGAACCCACTCCCTGCTGAGGATATGGCCATGCCCCTGCTGCTGCAGCTCCACCTGTTCGCCGTGGCCTTCTGGCTCGGTGTCGTCGCGGTCGAATTCCTGCTGGAACAGGGGCGCGCCACCAGCCGCGCCCCGGGGCTTCACCGTGGCGCGGATGCATCGGCGCATCGACCTGTTCTTCGAGATGCCGGCCTTCAGCCTGGCGCTGGTCACCGGGCTGCTGCTGATCGAGCCGGCGCGCTTCGACGGCCTCTATGCCTTGAAAGTGGTCGCGGGCCTGGTGGCCGTGGCCGGCAACGCCCTCTGCCTGGTCCCCGTGCTGCGCCGCCGCAGCGCCGCCGAAGCCGATGACCTCGGCAACGTGATCCGCCTCTCCCGGCAGATCGATCGCATCTCCCTGCTGGCCATCCCCGCCGGGCTGCTGGCCCTGGCCTGCGGCGTCTACCTGGCGCTGATGCGTTGAGGCTCCCGGGCTGAAGCCCGGGCTACGCCCCGTAGGTTGGGCTGAGGTGCGAAGCCCAACGTAGCAATGTGCAGATCGAGAGTGCGTTTCGATGGGCTCAAAGCGACTAGCGGCCCGCCGAACCGGCAATCCCCTCGATCATCGCCTTGACCGCCGCTTCGCTGTCCACCGATACGGGCGCGGAAACGCGGAACTTGAGCATGCTGTCGCCCAGTTCGAACAGGTAGAGCGAGGAGCGGATCGGCTGCACTTCGCCGGCGAAGGGCTCGACGAATTCGAAGTCTGCGCGCAGGCCGGTGATGGCCTGGCCCCGGTAGTCCAGGGTTACCGGCTGCTCGCCGACCAGCTTGCCGGTCTTGTGGAAGGTGAGGATTTCCTGCTTCTGCTGTTGCTGGTGGTTGAGCACCAGTTGGTGCCGGGCCGCCGCGATGACATCCGCCGGCGAGCCGATCGAACTGACCTGCGGCACCGGGTAGACATAGGCGGTGAAGACGACGGGCTGGGCGATCAGCTCGGAGTTGTAGCCGACCATGATATGCCGGGCCCGCTCGTCGAAGCGCATGATCTGGGTGCGGAGGAAGATGCCGGCGGTGGTCGGGAAGATGATGCCCGTGTCGTCATGCCGGTAGGGGCCGGCGGCGGGCATGTCCTGGGGCTGGAACGGGCTGTTCTGGCAACCCGCGAGGGTGATGGCCAGCAGCAGGGTGAGCAGGTACTTCATGGGGACGTTCCTTGTCGTGGCGGCCATCAGGGGCGCCGAGGCGGCAGAAATTAGCGCCTCTCCGGTGGGCTGTCCACGGCGTTATGGGTACGCCTCCCTGGCATACGCTGTCCCTGTGGCGTCGCGCAGCGGCTGGAGCGGTTGCCTACCTTCCGTGGCCGGCTACCGGCTGATTTCCGTTTCCAACGCAACGAGTGACAGGTCGCTCAGGGCTTGCGTTCTCCACCCACCCCCGCCTGCAACTCCAGCAACGGCACCGGCTTCGCCCCTTCGGGCGGGGTGAAGACGAAGTCGGTGGGGCCGACCATGGGCAGGGTGTCCCACTGGTAGGTCACGCTGTGGCGCGGGCGTTCGGGTTGGTCGAGGCGGGTCAGCACCATCTTGCAGGGCAGGGGCTCGTCGCCCTGGCGTAGCCACAGCTGCCAGTCCAGCCCTGGCTGGCGGTAGGCGTAGTGCTCGCAGCTCTGGTCGCCGACCTGTTCAGTACCGACGTGGAGCGCGCTGCCAATGCCCACCCGCTGGGCGGTGTCTGGGCCCCAGTGGATGAGGTCGGCCAACGGTAGTTGGATGCCGTAGCGTTCGCCGAGCAGGGCCAGCAGCTCTTCCTGGCTGGTGGGCGCCACCTCCCGGCCGAAGTAGCCCTGGCGGCTGTCGTAGAGGGTGAACTGCTGGCCGTCGTAGAACAGGCTGCGCTGATAATCGGTGCTCGTCACCTGCACGCGCAGCTTGTCCGGCGCGCTCACCAGCAGTTGGGTGCGGGCATGCACCACCAGCGCCTGGCCGTTTTCCAGCAACTGGTCGCTGTCGCTTTCCGCATCGATGGCGTACTGCTGCAGGCCGCGCAGGTGTTCGCCCATCTTCACCAGGGCGGCGAGGGCGCCGGCATCGGGGGCTTCATCCTCTGCTGCCAGGGCGCCACAGGAGAGAAGGGCGAACGCCAGGGCGAATACCAGGTGTGCTGGGCTGGGCATGGTGGGTGACCTCGGCGCGAGCCTGTCGATAATCGTTAGGTCAGGCAGTCCTCGGGTTGGTTCCGGCGGCAATTCAGCGGCGGCTGGCTAAGCTGTCCCCCATCATCGGGGCAAGGAGCGGGTTTCATGGCGACAAGGACGATCCATACGGTCTGTACACCCAGTCTGGCGCTGGCCTATGAAGAGCATGGCGCGGGGGATGAGGTGGTGATCCTGCTCCACGGCTTCCCCTATTCGCCGCGTGCCTACGATGCCGTGGCGCCGGCCCTGGCGGCCCAGGGGCTGCGGGTGCTGGTGCCGCACCTGCGTGGCTACGGCTCCACGCGCTTTCTGGCCGGAGACACCCTGCGCTCCGGCCAGCAGGCGGCCCTGGGCCAGGACCTGCTGGACTTCATGGACGCCCTGGCGATCCCCCGGGCGACCCTGGTGGGCTATGACTGGGGCGGGCGCGCCGCCTGCATCGTCGCGGCGCTGTGGCCGGAGCGGGTGCGGGCGCTGGTGACGGGGGATGGCTACAACATCCAGAACATCGCTGTCTCCGGCACACCGGCCGCGCCCGAGCAGGAGTTCCGCTACTGGTACCAGTTCTACTTCCACACGCCGCGTGGGCACCTGGGGCTGGAGGCGAACCGGGGGGCGCTGTGCCGCCTGCTCTGGCAGCTGTGGTCACCGACCTGGCGTTTCGACGAGGCCACCTATGCCGCCAGCGCCGAGGCCTTCGACAACCCGGACTTCGTCGAGGTGGTGATCCATTCCTACCGCCATCGCTACGGCTACGCACCGGGGGACCCGGCGCTGGAGGCCATCGAGCGGCAGCTGGCGGCGCAACCGGCCATCGGCGTGCCCACCCTGTCCCTGAGCGGCCTGGACGATGGCGTCGGCCCACCGCCCGAGGTGGACGACAGCGCCGCGCACTTCACCGGCCCCTACCGGCGCCAGCTGTTGCCCGGCGTCGGCCACAACATCCCCCAGGAGGCACCGGGGGAGACGGTGGCGGCGGTGCTCGAGCTGTTGGCGCACTGATCGGGCGCGTACGGAATACTGCAATCTGGCTGCGGGACACTGGGTCCATCCACTTTCAGGAGGCGCCACCCCGTGACCATCCGATCCTTCTCGCCGCGCCACCTGCTGGTCGCGACCTTCATCGGCCTGCTGGGCCTGCAACAGGCCCTGGCAGACGGCTGGCGCGAGGCCGTGCCGGATGCACAGGTTGTGGGCAGTGGCGAGTTCAGCGCCTATGGCTTCCATATCTACGATGCCAGGCTGTGGGCGCCCGGCGCGGTGCTGGGGGAAGACCGGCCCTTCGCCCTGGAGCTGGTCTACCAGCGCACCATCAGCCGCGACACCCTGGTGGAAGCCAGCCTCGACGACCTGCAGCGCCTGGGCGGCGAAGCGGTGGATGCAGCCCGGCTGGCGGCCTGGCAGGCGGAGATGGAGCGCGCTTTCGTCGACGTCGAGCCCGGCCAGCGCATCACCGGCGTCTACCTGCCCGGTGTCGGCGGGCGCCTGTACGTGGAAGGGCGGGCCCCCTATGAGGTGCGCGACCCGCTGTTCGCCCGGACCTTCTTCGGCATCTGGCTGGACCCGCGCACCCAGGAGCCCGAGTTGCGCCAGCAATTGCTCGGTGGCCTGCGTTCACCCTTCGATAGCGGGGCGGCGGTGGCGGTGGACTGCTGCCACCCCTGACCCCGGCATTACCCTTGCCGTTTGCCGGCCCCTGGTGCAGGCTGCGCCGTCCCGTTTCGCAGCCTTACGGAGCCTTGCCATGTCCGCCGATCATCGCCGTCCCGTTCCCCTGGCCAAGGCCTATCGTCTGATCAACCACGGCCCCACCGTGCTGGTCAGCGCGGCCCATGGTGGCAAGCGCAATGTCATGGCGGCGGCCTGGGCCATGGCCCTGGATTTCGAGCCGCCCAAGGTCTCGGTGGTGCTCGACAAGTCCACCTGGACCCGCCGCCTGCTGGAAGCCTCCGGCACCTTCGTGCTCAACGTGCCGGCGCGCCACCAGGTCGACCTGGTGCAGACGGTCGGCTCCAGCTCCGGGCAGACCCTGGACGAGGCGGGGCACGACAAGTTCGACGCCTACGGTATCGCCACCTTTTCCGGCGAGCAGGTCGAGGCGCCGCTGGTGGAGGGCTGCGTGGCCTGGCTGGAATGCCGCCTGCTGCCCGAGCCGCACATCCAGGAGCGCTATGACCTGTTCCTCGGCGAAGTGGTGGCCGCCTGGGCCGATGCGCGGGTGTTCAGCGAGGGCCGCTGGACCTTCGAGGGGCATGACGACCTGCGCACCCTGCACCATGTGGCGGGCGGGCATTACCTGGTGATAGGCGAGGGCGTTGGCGGGAAGGAGTTGCCGCTCAAGGGGTGAGGGCTTCCCGTTAGGTGTGGGAGCGGTTTCAACCGCGAAAGACCTTCCGCAGGCACTCGGGTGCGCATGGCCGGGTAATCCATTCGCCAATGAATTCGCTCCCGCAAGGGGAGACGCCCCGCCCGGGCGGGCGGGGCGGTTGCATCACTCGGCGGTGGCGGCCGGGGTGCTTTCCGGCTGGACGGGAATGAAGTCCAGCTGCAGGCGGCCGTGGCTCCAGGCGCGGGTGGCGTTGGTCAGCTCGACGTCATCGTTCAGCTTGCGGCCGTAGGAGGGGATGATCGCCTTCAGGCGGGCCTGCCAGGCCTCGCTCTTCATCTTCTCGGGGAAGGTCTTCTCCAGCACGCTGAGCATGATCGGCGCGGCGGTGGAGGCACCCGGGGAGGCGCCCAGCAGCGCGGCGATGGAGCCGTCGGCTGCACTGACCACTTCGGTGCCGAACTGCAGCACGCCGCCTTTCTCGGCGTCCTTCTTGATCACCTGCACGCGCTGGCCGGCCTGGATCAGTTCCCAGTCGGCGTCCTGGGCATCGGGGAAGTACTCGCGCAGGGCGGCCATGCGGTCATCCTGGCTGAGCATCAGCTGGCCGATCAGGTACTGGCTGAGGTCCATGTTGTCGATGCCGGCATTGGTCATCGGGCCGATGTTGCCGGTGGTGATAGCGCTGAACATGTCCATGTGCGAGCCGTTCTTGAGGAACTTGGTGGAGAAGGTGGCGAAGGGGCCGAACAGCAGCACCTCCTGGCCATCGACCACGCGGGTGTCCAGGTGCGGCACGGACATGGGCGGCGAGCCGACCGAAGCCTTGCCGTAGAGCTTGGCGTGGTGGCGCGCGACGATGTCCTGGTTGCGGGTCATCAGGAACGAGCCGCCCACCGGGAAGCCGGCGTAGCCGTCCGCTTCGGGGATGGCGGATTTCTGCAGCAGCTTGAGGGCGCCGCCGCCGGCGCCGATGAACACGAAGCGGGCGTTGACCGCGCGCTCTTCGCCGCCCTTGGCCAGGTCGGCGACCACGACTTTCCAGGTGCCGTCTTCGTTGCGCACGATGTCGCGCACTTCATGGCTGAGGTTGAGCTTGAAGTTGGGCGACTCGGACAGCGAGCCGAACAGCTGCCGGGTGATCTCGCCGAAGTTCACGTCCGTGCCGATGGGCATGCGGGTGGCGGCGATCTTCTGGTCCTGGGCGCGGTTCTCCATCACCAGCGGTACCCACTGGGCGATCTGCGCGTGGTCCTCGCTGTACTCCATGCCGCGGAACAGCGGGCTGTGCTGCAGGGCCGCGTGGCGTTTCTTCAGGTAGGCGACGTTGTCGTCACCCCAGACGAAGCTCATGTGCGGCACGGTGTTGATGAAGGCGTGCGGGTTCTTCAGCACGCCCTGGTCGATCTGGTAGGCCCAGAACTGCTTGGAGATCTCGAAGGATTCGTTGATCGCCACGGCCTTGCTGATGTCGATGCCGCCGTCGGCGGTTTCGGGGGTGTAGTTCAGCTCGCAGAAGGCGGAGTGGCCGGTGCCGGCGTTGTTCAGGGCGTTGGAGCTCTCCTCGGCGACCTGGTCCAGGCGCTCGAAGGTCTCGATGGTCCACTCGGGTTCGAGCTCGTGCAGGTAGGTGCCGAGGCTGGCGCTCATGATGCCGCCGCCGATCAGCAGCACGTCCAGGGGTTTCTCGGAGGAATCGGGCTGGGAGCAGCCCATGACGCTCAGGCACAGGAGCGCCAGCAGTAGTTTCTTCATTTACCAACCGTCCAGATTTCGAGCATGGCCTGCCGCCCCGGGGGCACGCGGAGCGACGAACCCCGCTGGCTCGGTGGCGCTCGGGTGGTTCGTCTTCCTGGGCTGGCGGCCATGCATTCTCGTGGCCGGGGCGTGTGCGGCGCCCCGGTCAGGCGCCTCGGCGCCCTGCATGCGGTGGCTGTTCGCCACCGTGGGCGGCCAATAGAGCAAGGAGCGTGCCTGGCGGCTTCAGGCCAGGCGCTGTGCGGGTCATGCCATCGAGCGTGGTGCTTGTAGTGGCGGGAGTCCGCCATTACAGCGGTGTGCTTGGGGTGATCTAGGCGGAATTTCGCCCGGTTGGTTGTGACCGAGCGCCCCCTGGGGCGCTGCACGAAAAATCTCCGAGCGAAGGTCAGGCAAGGCAGAAACAGGCAAAGAAGCGGAGTTTACGTTTGTAAATGAGCATTCCGAGGCTGTTTTCAACGCAGCATCACCGAGCGCAGGAATTTTTCAGCCCCGGGTGCGCGGGTCCACGTAGTAGGTCACCTGCTGTCGCGGGTCGAGGTACTCCAGCGCGTCCGGCGGCACCTGCCCGGGACGCACGCTGCGGGCGATGGCGATCGAGGGCTCGTGCTCGAGGTTGACGATCAGCGCTTCTTCCTTCGGCACCTTGGGGTCGAAGAGGATCAGCGTCGGCTTCAGCGGCAGGGTCGGGTGCATGCCCAGCACCAGGCCGTAGCGGTCGTCCTGCAGCTGCACCAGGCTGCCCGGCGGGTACACGCCCATGCAGCGGATGAAGGCCTTGAGCATCACCTCGTCGAAGCGCTGGCGGTACTGCCCGTACATGCGCGACAGGGCCTCGTGGGGGCTGAGGCCGTCGCGCGGGTTGAGCGGGTTGCACAGGTTGTCGAAGTGGTTGGTGATGCACACCACCCGGCTCAGGCGGGCGATGCTGGCCTCGTGCAGCTGCTTGGGGTAGCCGCTGCCGTCGCAGTACTCGTGGTGCTCGTGGATGATCCGCTGCACCTCGTCATCGAGCATCAACTGCTGGCTGCGGCGCAGGCCGAACTCGGTGTGCATCTGCAGCAACTGCTGCTCGGGGCGGGTCAGGGGTTCGGGCTTGAGCAGCACCTTGCTGGGCACGTCCATCTTGCCGATGTCGTGGAGCAGGGCACCGAGGCCGAGGCTGTGGCAGGCCTCGCTGTCGTAGCCGAGCTGGCGGCCGAGCATGACCGAGAGCACGGTGACGTTCAGCGAGTGGAAGTAGGCATCGTCGCCGGCCTTGCCGTTGATGCTGTGCAGGGCGGCGCCGTCTTCGCCGAGCACCGAGGCCACCAGGTCGCCGACCACCTGGCCGGCCTGCTTGAGGGCTTCCTCGGGCTGGCTGCGCAGGGTCTGGTTGAGTTGCTTCACCTGCTGGCTGGCGTGGATGAACTTGCGGTCCACCTCCGCCAGGCGCTTGCGCAGCTTGCTCAGCTTGACCACCCGCTCCTGGCGGGCGATGTCTTCGGGGCTGGGCGGCGGTGCTTCCTCGGGTTCCGGCGGGGGCGGCGCGTCGGGCTCCAGCTCAAGGGGTTCGCAATCGCTGCGCGCCGGGTCATAACGCAGGCGTTTGAGGCCGAGGTCGCGCAGCGCCTTGATCTGCGCCTCGTCCTTGATCTTGAAGTTGCTGAAGGTGAAGTCGTGCTCCCACCAACCCAGTTCGAGCTGGATGAAGAGGCCGACGCAAAGCTGGTCCGGCGTGATGTAGGCAGGTGCTGCGGTCATTCCATGGCCCAGGTGCTGGCTAAGTGATGGCAGTCTAACGGTTTGCCTTCCTCAGAGCAGCCCTGTCATCCGTTCGGCCGCCCGTGCCCGGTCGTCAGGATGCGCGGGGTTGCGTCGGCGCCGGTAGATGCCGCGATCCGCCCTCGTTTCCTTTGAGTGGTCCGGTTTCACGGGGTTCAGCATAGTTGCTTCGCAGGCGGCGCAAGGGCCGGCCGCCTGCGGGCATGCTCAGGAGAGGATCACGTAGTCGCTGCGCTGGGTGATGCCGCGGTGCTCGCCTTCCACCAGTTGCACGTAGCGGCCGTCCACCTGGTCGATGGGAACGCAGTCGTCGACGTCCAGCAGGGCGTCGGTGTGGGGCTTGTCCCAGCCGGCGAGCATGCGCCGCTTGCCCTTTTCCTTGGCCTCGGCCTTGTCCCGCGCCACCACCAGCAGGTAGCGATGGGCTTCGCCGAAGGCGCCCGGCTCGTAGCCGCCGAGGTTGAGGAAGAACAGGCGGGGCGCACCGGCAGCGGGGGCGGCATTGCCGAGGCTGACGCGGTAGCCGTCGACGCCTTCGATGGCCATCCACGAGTCTATGTGCAGGCCGGCGGGGCTGCCGAACCATTCGTGGCGCAATTGCGGGTGGGTGTCTTCGATGGTGTCGGCGAAGGCGAACACCACGTCATGGACTTCGATCTTGGCCCGGGGGTGCTTGCCTCCGAGCATCACGACGAACAGCATCTTGGGTCCTGGCAGGTCGATCGGGCCCGGCATCCGGTGCCGGGCGGGGGCGCCATGGTAAGGCGCCGCTTCGCTGGGTGGTAGCGCCGTCCGGCGCCCGGACGAAGCGTCGTCCCTCAACCGCGCCTGGCGGAGAGCCCGGCGATACCGTCCACCGCTTCGGCCAACTGGCGCTGGGTGAAGGGCTTGGACAGGCGCGGCAGGTCCAGGCGCACGCCGGTGGGCAGCTCGGCGTAGCCGGATACCATCAGCACCGGCAGCCCGGGGTGGCGTGCACGAACCTCCAGCGCCAGCTGCGCGCCCGTCATGTAGGGCATCGCATGGTCGGTCACCAGCAGGTCGTAGCGCTCACGCTCGAGCAGATCCAGGGCTTCCTTGGCGGAGTGGGCGACGGCCACGTGGTGGCCGAGGTCCTCCAGCATCTCGGCGGTATTGGTCAGCACCAGGTCGTCATCGTCCACCGCGAGAATCGCCAGGCCCGGCGCTGTCGAGGCACCGGCCGGTGCCAGCATCGTGACCTGCCGCACCGGGGGTTCGCCGTGCAGGGCCTCCTGCGCGGGCAGCCAGATCTCCGCGGTGGTGCCGCGCCGTGGCGTGCTGTGCAGGCGCAGCACGCCGTCGGACTGCTCGGCGAAGCCGTGGACCATGGACAGGCCAAGCCCGGTGCCCTTGCCGATGCCCTTGGTGGTGAAGAAGGGCTCGGTGGCGCGCTTGAGCGTGGCTTCATCCATGCCTTCGCCCATGTCGGTGACCGCCAGGCACACGTAGCGCCCCGGCCGCAGCCCGCTGTCGCCCAGGGGCACCGCCTCCTCGCGGGCGGCGATGACGATGCGGCCTTCGCCGCCCATGGCGTCGCGGGCGTTGACGGCGAGGTTGAGCAGGGCGGATTCCAGCTGGTTGGGGTCGGTCTCCACCGCCGGCAGCTGCAGCGGGAACAGGGTCTCGACGGCGATGGTGGAACCCAGGGCGCTCTGCAGCAGCTCGGTCATGTCCTCCACCAGTTGGCGCAGGTCGATGAGTTCGCGGCGCAGGTCCTGGCGCCGGGCGAAGGCGAGCATGCGCGTGGTCAGCGAGGCACCGCGTTCGGCGGCGGTGCGGGCGTTGTCCACCAGACGCAGCAGCGGCGCCTCCTGGGGCATGCGCCGGCGCAGCAGTTCGAGGCTGCCGAGCACCGCCATCAGCAGGTTGTTGAAGTCGTGGGCGATGCCGCCGGTGAGGCTGCCGATGGCCTCCATCTTCTGCACCTGCTGCAGGGCCTGCTCGGCCTTTACCCGGGCGGTCTTCTCCACCGCTTCGGGCACCATGGCGACCACCTCGCCGGCCTCGCTGAGCACCGGCCGCAGGGAGAAGTCGAACAGCCGGGTGCCGCCGGGCAGGTCCAGGGCCATGCCGAGGTTCTCGGTGGCGCCGGCGGCGACCCGTTGCACCGCCGCGCGGATCACCTCGGGCATGCCGGGCGTGCTGGTGAACCAGGGGGTTTCCCAGAAGGGCTTGCCGGCCACCTGCTCCAGGCTGGCGTCGATACCCGCCAGGGCGGTCGCATTGAAGTGCAGCACCTCGCCGCTGGCGGCGATCAGCCCCTGGTAGAGGTGCGAGGTTTCGAAGATGGCGCGGATGCTGGCTTCGCTCTGGGCCAGGGCGGCGGTGCGCTCGGCCACCTTGGCTTCCAGCTCCTCGCGGAAGCGGCGTTCGCCCTCGCGGGCCTCGGCCTCCGAACGCACCCGCTCGATGTGGGCCCAGGAGCGCTCGGTCACCTCGGTGAGCAGGGCCAGCTCCTTGTGCGTCCAGTTGCGCGGGCGGCTGTCGTGGATGGCCATCAGCGCGGTGAGCCGGCCACCCTTGACCAGGGGCAGGCAGATGGTCGCCGCCAGGCCGATGGCGAGGAAGGTGGCGGCCTCCTCGGGCGGCAGCTGGCCACGGTTGTCGTCCAGCACCAGGGGCAGCCCGGCGCCGAGGCGCTGCACTGCCAGCTGGCCGAAATCGGAGAGCCGGTAGTGGCCGATGATGCTCTGCTGGCCGGGGGCGGCCCAGTCGCCACGGATGGTGAAACCGTCGCCATCGGCATCCATGTCGGCATAGGCGCAGACCGAAACGCCCAGGTACTGGCCGAGCATCTGGGTGGTGGTGGCGAGGATCAGGTCGGCGTTGGCACTGCGCGCGGTTTCCTTGGCCAGGGCGTCGAGAAACACCAGGCGCGCCTCGTTCTCGCGCAGGGCGTCCTCGGCCAGGTGGCGGCCGGTGACATCGCTGGCGGCACCGAACCACTCGCAGAGTTCGCCCTTGGCGTCCAGCAGCGGCACGGCGCGGGACTGGGTCCAGCCGATGCTGCCATCGAGCAGGTGCACCCGGTGTTCCAGCTGGAAGGGGCTGCGGGTCCGCACCGCATGGGCAATGGCCTCGCGTACCAGGGGCTGGTCATCGGGGTGGATGTAGTCCTGCTGCCAGTTGGCGGTGGGGCTGTGGGTGTCGGCGATCACCCCCTTGCCGTCGAGGCGGCGCATCTCGGTCCAGTCCGGGTCCATGCGGTAGAGCATGTCGGAGGAGGCGTTGACCAGGGCGCGGAAGCGCTCCTCGCTGTTGCGCACCCGGTCCTCGGCCTCGGCGCGTTCGGTGACATCCTGGCCCTCGACGAAGATGGCGCTGATCTGCCCCTGGCCATCCACCACCGGCTGGTAGACGAAGTCGAGCACCCGTTCTTCCTCCGGGCCGTTGGCCTCGCGTTGCAGGAGCACGCGCACGCCGGTGCCGACATAGGCCTTGCCGCTGGTGCGAACCTGGTCCAGCAGCTCGATGAAGCCCTGGCGCTCCACCTCGGGCAGGGCTTCGCGCAGGGGGCGGCCGATCAGTTCGCGCTCGCCCACCAGGCGCCGGTACACGGGGTTGGCCAGCTCGAATACGTAGTCGGGCCCGCTGAGCAGGGCCATCAGCCCCGGCGCCTGCTCGAACATGCTTTGCAAGCGGCTGCGCTCGGCCTGCATGTGGCGCTCGGCGCGCACTCGCTCGGTGGTCTCGACGACGATGGCGATGACCCCCGCCGGGCGACCGCTCTCGTCCAGCACTGGCGAGTAGTCGAGGTTCATCCACACCTGCTCGGGTCCGCCCCGGCGGTGCAGGGTGAGCTCCTGGTCCTTGTAGGCGAGGGTGCCGCCGGCCAGGCCGACCTTCATCACGTTGTCGTTGAAGTCGGCGACCTCGGGCCAGCCCTTGCGCACCTCGGAGCCCAGCAGCTGCGGGTGGCGCCCGCCGGCGAACACCGAATAGGCGTCGTTGTAGATCATGGTGCCGGCCTCGCCCCACAGCAGCACGATGGGCACCGGCGAGAGCAACAGCAGGCCGGTGACGGTCTTCAGGCTTTGCGGCCAGGCTTCGATGGGCCCAAGGGGCGTCGCCGCCCAGTCATGGGCGTTGATCAGCCGGCCCAGCTCACCGCTGCTGGGCAGGAATTGCGGGCTCGGCGTGCCGGTTGGCGAGCGGGGCGCTTCATCGGTCATCGGGGCTGGATCCAGGGCGGCAAGGCTGTCGACGAGAGGGCATGGGCGGGTATGGCCCTGGCTTTCGGCAGCATAGCATCGGGAAAGTTGCGGCCCTAAGGGGGCGCTCGACGCAGCGCTATGGCCGCGCGGCGATCATGAAGTCGATGGTCGAGGAGATCGTGGCGTTGCGGGGGGCGCACCGGGCCGGTTGAACCGGCCCGGGCAGAGGGGGCTCAGTGCTTGCCGCTTTCGTCGGGCAGGGCGAGGAATTGCTTTTCCTGGTTCCAGTCGAAGGGCTCGTCGTTCTCTTCGGCTTCGAAGCGGCGCTCGTCGAGGCGCTGGAAGAGGGCGATTTCTTCGTCGGGCATGAAGTGCAGGCAGTCGCCGCCGAAGAACCACAGCAGGTCGCGGGGGACCAGGTGGGCGATCTGCGGGTAGCGGTGGAACACCTGGCTGATCAGGTCCTGGCCCAGGTAGAGGCTGGCCTCGGGGTCGCGCGGCAGTTCGCTCATCAGCTCTTCGAAGCGTTCGACGAAGAGGGCGTGGTTCTCTTCGGGAACCTGCTCGGCTTCGCCCAGGGCGACCAGGATGCCGCGCAGGTGGGCGAGCAGGGCGAGGTGGTGGTCGAGGTAGGAGTTGGCCATGGCGTGGGTCCTGGAGCGGAATGAAAACGGGCGCGGAGTATAAGTCGCTCTGCGCCCGCTGTCCCGCCCGCCGGGCCGGGTGGTGGCCCTAGCGGACCTGGCCTTCGTTGAGCAGCAGCTCTTCCTTGGCGTAGTCGTCGACGTCGATCACCTTGCGCCGTGCCACTTCGGCGGCGCGCAGGCGCTGGGCTTCGCTGGCGTCTATCACGCCGGCGGCCAGGGCGGCGTCGATCAGGTTCTCGCCGGCGGCGGGTTTCACCTGGCCTTCCTTGACTGCCTTGTGCAGCTTCTTCTGCAGCGGCTGCACGGCGGCCAGGGCGTCGACGGCGTGCTGCAGCGCGCCGACCGGGTCGTTTTCGGCCTGCGGGCGGAAGCAGCCGGCGAGCAGGTTTTCCAGCGCTGGGTCGCCACGGTCGCGGCCGATGATGGCGGCGATCTCCGCGTCCAGCTCATCCGACGGCCCCTTGTGGCGACGGCCGAAGGGGAACACCAGCACGCCGAGCAGGCAGCCGAAGAGGCGGTTGGGGAAGTTGGCCAGCAGGCCGGCGAGGGCGTCCTCGGCCTTGCCCAGGCTTTCCTCCAGGGCCCAGCGCAGCAGCGGGCGCAGGTGCTCGGGGCTGTCCAGGTCGTGGTAGCGCTTGAGCGCGGCGGAACCCAGGTAGAGGTGGCTGAGCACATCGCCCAGGCGCGCCGAGAGGCGTTCGCGGCGCTTCAGCTCGCCGCCCAGCAGCATCATGCTGAAGTCGGCGAGCAGGGCGAAGGCGGCGGCCAGGCGGTTGAGGCTGCGGAAGTAGCCCTGGGCCAGGCGATCACCGGGGGCGCTGCCGAGCTGGCCGAAGGTCAGGCCCAGCAGCAGGGTGCTGGCGGCGTTGCTGACGGCGAAGCCGATGTGCTGCATCAGCAGGTCGTCGAACTCTTCCAGGGCGCGGTCGTGGTCCTCGCGGCCGGCGAGGGCCATTTCCTTGAGCACGAACGGATGGCAGCGGATGGCGCCCTGGCCGAAGATCATCAGGTTGCGCGAGAGGATGTTGGCGCCTTCCACGGTGATGAAGATCGGCGCGCCCTGCCAGGAGCGGCCCAGGTAGTTGTTCGGGCCCATGATGATGCCCTTGCCTCCGTGCACGTCCATGGCGTGGCCGATGCACTCGCGGCCGCGCTCGGTGAGGTGGTACTTGAGGATGGCCGAGAGCACCGAGGGCTTTTCGCCCAGGTCCACCGCGTTGGCGGTGAGCATGCGCGCGGCATCCATCATCCAGGCGTTGCCGCCGATGCGCGCCATGGCTTCCTGGATGCCTTCGAAGGCCGACAGCGGCACGTTGAACTGCTCGCGCACGCGGGTGTACTGGCCGGTGACGAGGCTGGTGTACTTGGCGGCGCCGGTGCCCACCGCCGGCAGGGAGATGGAGCGGCCGACGGAGAGGCAGTTCATCAGCATCATCCAGCCCTTGCCGAGCATGGGCTGGCCGCCGATCAGGTAGTCCAGCGGCACGAACACGTCCTTGCCGGAGTTGGGGCCGTTCATGAAGGCGGCGCCCAGGGGCAGGTGGCGGCGGCCGATTTCCACGCCGGGGGTGTCGGTGGGGACCAGTGCCAGGCTGATGCCGAGGTCTTCCTCGTCACCCAGCAGGTGCTCGGGGTCGTAGGCCTTGAAAGCCAGGCCGAGCAGGGTGGCCACCGGGCCCAGGGTGATGTAGCGCTTCTCCCAGGTCAGGCGCAGGCCGATGACTTCCTCACCCTGCCACTGGCCCTTGCAGATGATGCCGACGTCGGGCATGGCGCCGGCGTCGGAGCCGGCCAGCGGGCCGGTGAGGGCGAAGCAGGGGATGTCTTCACCACGGGCCAGGCGCGGCAGGTAGTGCTGGCGCTGCTCGTCGGTGCCGTAGTGCAGCAGCAGTTCGGCCGGGCCGAGGGAGTTGGGCACCATCACGGTGGAGGCGAGGTCGCCGCTGCGGGTGGCCAGCTTCATGGCCACCTGGGAGTGGGCGTAGGCGGAGAAGCCCTTGCCGCCGTATTCCTTGGGAATGATCAGGGCGAAGAAGCCGTTGGCCTTGATGTGTTCCCAGGCTTCCTGGGGCAGGTCCATGCGCTGGCCGATGTCCCAGTCGCTGACCATGGCGCAGAGTTCTTCGGTGGGGCCGTCGATGAAGGCCTGCTCTTCGGCGGTGAGCGCCGGGCGCGGGTAGTCGAGCAGCTTGTTCCAGTCGGGGCGACCGCTGAACAGTTCGCCGTCCCACCACACGGTGCCGGCCTCGATGGCGTCGCGCTCGGTCTCCGACATGGGTGGCAGCACGCGCTGGAACCAGGAGAACAGCGGGGCGGTGATCAGCTTGCGGCGCATCTCCGGCAGGGCCAGGGGCAGGGCGACCGCCAGCCACAGGGCCCAGAGGATCGCCAGCAACCAGCCCGGCGAGTGGCTGAATACCCCCATGGCCAGGAGGTACAGGGCCACCGCGCCGAGGGCGGGCAGGGGGGCGGTACGGCGGTGCGCCAGCCAGGCGACCCCCAGGACCAGAACGAGCAACCAGACGAACACCATGTGTGATCCTCCTTGATGACGGTGCGGTAAGGGCGCGACCGTCACGAGCGTAGTCGTCGCCATGGAACGTGGCGACATGGGCAGTGAGCTTGGCCGGATCGTCGTTAGGCGGGCGTCGGGGCCGCCCCTAGACTGGGAACGGTTCACCGAGGAGAAATGCCATGCAGCCTTACCTGCGATCCGGTCGCTTCGTTGATAGTGACCACCCCCTGGTGGTTGAGTTCGCCTCGCGAAACTGCGGCGGGAGCGCGCAGCCGCGTGACCGGGCGGTCAGTCTGTACTACGCCGTGCGCGACTCCATCCGCTACAACCCCTATGCCTTCAGCCGCGACCCCGAGTCGCTCAGGGCCAGCACCGCCCTGGAGGTGGGCGAGTCGTACTGCGTGCCCAAGGCCATCCTCCTCGCGGCCTGTGCGCGGCATTGCGGCATCCCGGCGCGCATCGGCCTGGCGGATGTGCGCAACCACCTCGCCACCCCGCGGCTGCTGCAGTTGCTGAAGAGCGAGGTGTTCGCCATGCACGGCTACACCGAGCTGTACCTCGATGGGCGCTGGGTCAAGGCGACGCCGGCCTTCAACCTGGAGCTGTGCCGGCTTTTCGATGTCGCGCCGCTGGAGTTCGATGGGGCGACCGACAGCGTCTTCCACCCCTTCAACCGCCAGGGCGAGCGCTACATGGAATACCTCGCCGACCACGGCCAGTTCGACGACCTGCCGGAGGCGTTGTTCTTCGGCCACCTGGAACAGGTCTATCCGCACCTGTTCGAGGCCGATGCGGCCTTCATGAGCGGTGACCTCCACGCCGAGGCTGCCGCCGTAAAAGCGCCATAGGTGGGTGCCGAGCGCAGCGAGGCCCAACGGAGCCTGGTCCGACTCCGCCATGTTGGGCCCAAGCACGCATTCGCCCATCCGCCACCCCGCTCCGGTCGATATGCGTTATCAACGCAAATCCTTGGCCAGGGTGGGGGGATTTGCCTCTAGAATCGACGCCTCATGAAAAGTCAGGACAATCACAGATGCTGAAGATCTGGGGCCGCAAGAATTCGTCCAATGTGAGAAAGGCGCTCTGGGCCGCCGAAGAGGCCGGCATCGCCTTCGAGGCGATCGATGCCGGAGGCGCCTTCGGCCTGGTCAACGATCCCGAGTATCGGGCCAGGAACCCCAACGGCCTGGTGCCGCTGATCGAGGATGGCGAGCTGGTGCTCTGGGAGTCCAACGCCATCGTCCGCTACCTGGCCGCGCGTTATGCCGCGGGCCGTCTCTACCCCGAAGACCCGGTGCTGCGTGCCCGGGGCGACAAGTGGATGGACTGGACCACCTCGGCCTTCGCCCCGGTGTTCCGCGACCTGTTCTGGGGCACCCTGCGTACGCCGCCGGCGGAGCGCGACCCGGCCAAGATCGCCGCCGCCCTGGCCCGTTGCAGCGAGCTGCTGGCGATGCCCGAGCGGGCCCTGGCCGAGCAGCCATTCCTCTCCGGCGAGCATTTCGCCATGGGTGACATCCCCCTGGGCAGCTTCATCTATGCCTGGTTCGAGATGCCCATCCAGCGCCCCGAGCTGCCGGCCCTGGAGGCCTGGTACGGCCGCCTCAAGGAGCGCCCGGCCTACCGCAAGGCGGTGATGACCGCCCTGACCTGATGCTAGGCTCAACCCATCAAGCGGCTTGATGGTTGCGTTTGCAGCCATCAAGACGAATTTCCATCTATTTGCACAAAGGCACGTCATGACATCTGCTCTGTCCATCCGGCAGCTGACCAAGACCTACGGCAACGGCTTCCAGGCCCTCAAGGGCATCGACCTGGAAGTGGCCGAAGGCGATTTCTTCGCATTGCTGGGCCCCAACGGCGCCGGCAAATCCACCACCATCGGCATCCTCTCCACCCTGGTGAACAAGACCAGCGGCACGGTCAATGTCTTCGGCAACGACCTCGACACCTCACCCTACGCGCTCAAGCGCTGCCTCGGCGTGGTGCCCCAGGAGTTCAACTTCAACCAGTTCGAGAAGGTCTTCGACATAGTCGTGACCCAGGCCGGCTACTACGGCATCCCGGCGAAGATCGCCAAGGAGCGCGCCGAGCAGTACCTCACCCAGCTGGGCCTGTGGGACAAGCGTGACGCGGCTTCCCGCGAGCTGTCCGGCGGCATGAAGCGGCGCCTGATGATCGCCCGTGCGCTGGTCCACGAGCCGCGCCTGCTGATCCTCGACGAGCCCACCGCCGGCGTCGACATCGAGCTGCGCCGTTCCATGTGGAGTTTCCTCACCGGGCTCAACGCCCAAGGCATCACCATCATCCTCACCACCCACTACCTCGAGGAAGCCGAGCAGCTGTGCCGCAACATCGGCATCATCGACCACGGCACCATCGTCGAGAACACCAGCATGAAGTCGCTGCTGAAGAAGCTCCACGTGGAGACCTTCCTGCTCGACCTCAAGGATTCCCTGACCAGCCTGCCGCAGCTCGCCGGCTACCCGGCGCGCCTGGTGGACCACCACACCCTGGAGGTGCAGGTGGACAAGAGCCAGGGCATCACCGAGCTGTTCCGCCAGCTCTCGGCGCTGAACATCGATGTGATCAGCCTGCGCAACAAGACCAACCGCCTGGAGGAGCTGTTCGTGTCCCTGGTCGAGAAGAACCTGTCGAAGGTGGCCGTATGAGTTCCGAACTGCGCGCCAACCTGGTCGCCCTCAACACCATCGTCTACCGCGAAGTCCGCCGCTTCACCCGCATCTGGCCGCAGACCCTGCTGCCCCCGGGCATCACCATGGCCCTGTACTTCGTGATCTTCGGCAACCTGATCGGCCGGCAGATCGGCGACATGGGTGGCTTCAGCTACATGGAGTACATCGTGCCGGGGCTGATCATGATGTCGGTGATCACCAACTCGTACAGCAACGTGGTCTCCAGTTTCTTCGGCAGCAAGTTCCAGCGTTCGGTGGAAGAGCTGCTGGTGTCGCCGGTCTCGCCGCACACCATCCTCCTCGGCTACACCATCGGCGGCGTGCTGCGCGGCCTGGCGGTGGGGGTGATCGTGACCCTGCTGTCGCTGTTCTTCACCAAGCTGCAGGTGCACCACCTGGGCGTGACCGTGCTGGTGGTGGTGCTGACCGCCACCACCTTCTCCCTGGGCGGCTTCATCAACGCGGTGTATGCGCGCAACTTCGACGACATCTCCATCGTCCCGACCTTCGTGCTGACGCCGCTGACCTACCTGGGCGGGGTGTTCTACTCCATCAGCCTGCTGCCGCCGTTCTGGCAGACGGTGTCCCTGGCCAACCCCATCCTGCACATGGTCAACGCCTTCCGTTACGGCATCCTCGGTGTCTCCGACATCAACATCGGCATTGCCATCGGCCTGATGACGCTGACCACGGTGATCCTCTACATCGCCTGCATCCGCCTGCTGGTGAGCGGCCGCGGCATGCGCCAGTAACCCCTCCGGGGTGGGCCCCGACCACCCCGATGCCATCCCCGCGCGATATTTTTGTAGGGTGGGCCGGGCGGCGCTCCGCTTCAGCCCACCATTTCCCTGCACGCACTTGCGGGTTCGGCGGCGCTCCACGAACCCGGCGCCTGGCCATGTCGGGTTGCACCCGACCTACAAGGGGGCTGCGCGTTGTGTGTAAGGGCTCGCCCGAAATGCATCAACCCCGATACAAAGCGTCACAGACTGCCTCTATCTTTACGTGCCCCTGACAAAAGTCTGCCGATACTCCCGGTAGACTTTTTCATTTCCGACAAGAACGACTCGAAAAGAGGCTGTTGATGACCGCTCGTCGCCGCGCCTGGCCGTTGCTGCTGTGTGGATTGCTCGCCTGTCCGGCCTTCGCCGCCAATCCGCCCCTGGTGGAGGTGGCCGAGCCCCAGCGGGCGCTGGTGCGGGATGAGCTGGTGACCTTCGGCTCGTTGCGCTCCGACGAGTCGGTGACCATCCGCCCGGAGATCGAAGGGCGCCTGGCCCGCCTGCACTTCAAGGAAGGGCAGCCGGTGAAGGGCGGTGATCTGCTGGTCAGCCTCGACGACGCCATCGCCCGCGCCGAGCTGGACCAGGCCCGGGCCAACCTGGAGCTGGCGGAGAAGAGCTACCAGCGCGCACAGATGCTGTTCAAGCGCGGCGCCAGCAACGCCCAGGCCCAGGACGAGGCGCAGTCCCAGCAGCAGGCCGCCCGTGCCAGCCTGGCCCTGGCCCAGGCGCGCCTCGACAAGACCCAGATTCGCGCGCCCTACGACGGCTTCCTCGGCCTGCGCCAGGTGAGCACCGGCGACTACCTCAGCCCCGGCCAGGACATCGTCAACCTGGAGGTGCTCGACCCGCTCAAGGTGGATTTCCGCGTGCCGCAGAAGGCTGTGGCCCAAGTGCATGTCGGCCAGACCGTGGAGATCAGCGTCGATGCCTACCTGGGCGAACGCTTCCGTGGCCGCATCATCGCCCTCAACCCGCGCCTGGACGAAGTCGGTCGCAGCCAGGCCATCCGCGCGCAGATCGGCAACGCCGACCATCGCCTCAAGCCCGGCCAGTTCGTCAAGGTTTCGGTGATCCTCGAAGAGCGCCCCGACGCGCTGCTGATTCCCGAGGAAGCGGTGATCCCCGTGGGCCAGCAGCTGTTCGTCGCCATCGTCGTCGACGGCAAGGTGGAGCGCCGGCAGATCCGCATCGGCCAGCGCCAGCGTGGCAAGGCCGAGGTGCGCGAAGGCCTGCAGGGCAACGAGCAGGTGATCACCGCGGGCTGGCAGAAAGCCGGGCCCGGGCAGGAGGTGCGCAGCGTGGCGCGGGGTGAGCTATGACCCTTTCCGACCTGTGCATCCGCCGCCCGGTATTCGCCACCGTCCTTTCCCTGGTGGTGGTGCTGCTGGGGCTGATGGCCTACCAGCGCCTGACGGTGCGCGAGTACCCGAACATCGACGTGCCCATCGTCACGGTCAACGTCATCTACCCCGGTGCCAGCCCGGAGATCATGGAGTCCCAGGTGGCGCAGCCCATCGAGGACGTGCTCTCGGGTATCGAGGGGCTGGACTTCGTCTCCTCCATCAGCCGCTCCGAGAACACCCAGATCACCGCGCAGTTCCGCCTCGGCACCGACGCCGATGAAGCGGCCAACGACGTGCGCGACCGCCTTGGCCGGGTGCGTGGCCTGTTGCCCACCGAGATCGACGAACCGGTGGTGCAGAAGGTCGAGGCCGACGCCCAGCCGGTGGTGTGGATCGCCTTCTACAGCGAGCAGCACTCGGCGATGGAGATCACCGACGTGCTGGAGCGGGTGGTGCAGGACCGCCTGCAGACCATCCCCGGCGTCTCCGAGGTGCAGATCCGCGGCGCGCGCACCTACGCCATGCGCATCTGGCTGGACCCGGAGAAGCTTGCCGCCCACGACCTCACCGTACAGGACGTGGAAGACGCCCTGCGCCGGCAGAACGTGGAGATCCCCGCCGGGCGCATCGAGTCGGTGCAGCGCGAGTTCAGCGTGCTCTCGGAAACCGACCTGAAGACCCCCGAGGAATTCAACGACCTGATCATCGACGACCGTCGCGGCTACCTGCTGCGCCTGTCCGATGTGGGCCATGCCGAGATCGGCGCCGCCGACGAGCGCTCCCTGGTGCGCTTCAACGGCCGCCCGGCGGTGTCCCTCGGCCTGGTGCGCCAGGCCACGGCCAACCCGCTGGAGATTTCCGACGGCCTCAACGCCGCGTTGCCGGATGTGCGCGAGCTGCTGCCCGAGGGCATGCAGATGGCCATCGCCAACGACAACTCGCTGTTCATCCGCGAGTCCATCTCCAACGTCTACGCCACCATCTGGGAAGCGGTGGTGCTGGTGGTGCTGATCATCTTCCTGTTCCTGCGCTCGCTGCGGGCGACGCTGATCCCGCTGGTGACCATCCCGGTGTCGCTGATCGGCGCCTGCGCGCTGATGGCGTTGATGGGCTTCACGGTCAACACCCTCACGCTGCTGGCGATGGTCCTGGCCATCGGCCTGGTGGTGGACGATGCCATCGTGGTGCTGGAGAACATCCACCGGCACATCGAGGCGGGCTTGTCGCCGGTGCAGGCGGCCTTCAAGGGCAGCCGCGAGATCGCCTTCGCGGTGATCGCCATGACCCTGACCCTGGCCGCCGTCTACGCGCCCATCGGCTTCATGCAGGGCACTTCGGGCAAGCTGTTCACCGAGTTCTCCTGGACCCTGGCCGGCGCCGTATTGGTCTCTGGCTTCGTCGCCCTGACCCTGTCGCCGATGATGTGCGGCCAGCTGCTCAAGCCGCACCGGCCCGATCATCGCCACGGCCGCGTCTACAACCTGATCGAGGGCTTCCTCAACGGCCTTACCTACAGCTACCGCCACCTGCTGGAACGGGTGTTGCGGGCCTGGGTGCTGATCGCCATCTTCCTGGTCGGCGTGTTGCTGCTGTGCGCCTGGATGTTCACCGGCCTGCGCAGCGAGCTGGCGCCCACCGAGGACACCGGCACCATAGTCGGCACCCTCAACGGCCCGGACGGCGCCACCCTGCAGTACACCAGCCGCTACGCGAAGATGCTCGAGGACGCCTACAAGTCCATCCCCGAGACCAACCGCTACATGGTGGTGGTGGGCTTCCCCACCGTGGCCCAGGGCCTGTCGTTCATGAAGCTGGAGGACTGGGACAAGCGCAGCCGCAGCCAATTCGAGATCCGCGACGAGCTCCTGCCCAAGCTGCAGGACATCCCCGGCGTGCGCGCCTTCCCGGTCAACCGCCCGCCGCTGGGACAGAGCGCGCGCAACCAGCCGGTGAACTTCGTCATCCGCTCGTCCCTGGAATACGCCGAGCTGCAGCAGTACGTGGACACACTGCTGGAGCGCATCCGCGACTACCCGGGGCTGGAGAGCATCGACACCGACCTCAAGCTCAACACCCCGCAGCTCAAGGTCACGGTCAACCGCGAGCAGGCCACCGCCGTGGGCACCGACGTCGCCACCATCGGCCGCAGCCTGGAGAGCCTGTTCGGCAGCCGCCAGGTGACCCGCTTCAAGCAGAACGGCGAGCAGTACGACGTGCTGGTGCAACTGGCCAACGTCGACCGCAGCAACCCCGACGACCTCAACCGCGTGTACGTGCGCGGCCGCGACGACAGCATGGTGCAGCTCTCCAACCTGATCGAGGTGAAGGAGACGGTGTCGCCGCGCGAGCTTAACCACTTCAACCAGCTGCGCGCGGTGACCCTCAGCGCCAACGTCGGCAGCGGCTATACCCTGGGCGAGGCGCTGACCCACCTGGAGCGCGTGGCCCGCGAGGTGATGCCGCCGGAGACCCAGTTCGACTACACCGGCACCTCCCGCGACTTCAAGGAATCCAGCGCCGGGGTGGCGCTGACCTTCGCCCTGGCCCTGGTGTTCATCTACCTGGTGCTGGCGGCGCAGTTCGAAAGCTTCGTCGACCCGCTGATCATCCTCTTCAGCGTGCCGCTCTCCATCGCCGGCGCCTTGCTCGCCCTGGAGCTGTTCGGCGGCACCCTGAACATCTATTCCCAGGTGGGCATGGTCACGCTCATCGGCCTGATCACCAAGCACGGCATCCTCATCGTCGAATTCGCCAACCAGCTGCTGCGCGAGGGCCGCAGCCTGGACGAGGCGGTGATGGAGGCCTCGGTGCAACGCCTGCGGCCGATCCTCATGACCACCGGCGCCATGGTCCTCGGCTCGCTGCCCCTGGCCATCGCCACCGGCGCCGGCGCGGAAAGCCGCCAGCAGATCGGCATGGTGATCGTCGGCGGCCTGCTGGTGGGCACCTTCTTCACCCTGTTCGTGGTGCCGACCCTGTACCGCAAGCTGCGCCAATGGCGGCCGATGCGCCTGGAGGAGGCGGCGCTGGCGTGATGCCTCGCTGGCTTGTTGGGGCGAATTCATTCGCCCGCTCTTGCCGTGGCACCGACTATCAAGGGGCGTAGGGTGTAGATCGCTTTTTACCTCCACCAGGCGGAGTCGGGATCAGCACGCGCTTATGCCCTGAGCCGTAGCCGAGGGGGAGCGCCCCGGGCTGAAGCCCGTGCTACGGGGCACGGTGTTCGCGAGCAGAGCTCGCTCCTACAGCTGGACTCCCTCGGACCGTAGGTCGGGTGCAACCCGACGGATTGCGGACCCTTCAATCGAACGCGTATTCCACGCCCGCCGCGACATACCAGGCGCGCCCCGGGCCGGGCTCGTAGTAGCGCTGGTTGCCGTCGCCGACGATGACCGAGCCGATGTAGCGGCGGTCCAGCAAGTTGTCCAGGCGCAGGGTCTGGCTGAAGGTCAGGCGCTCGAGCTTCTGCTCGAAGCGGGCGCGCCAGTTGAGCAGGGCGTAGCCGGGGGCCGGGCGGGCGCTGTTGCTGTCTTCCACATAGAGCTTGCTGCGGTAGAGGCCTTCCAGCGCGGTGCTGATGCCTGCGCGCGGGCGCCATTCCAGTTCGCCCCAGAGGCTGGTGGCGGGGACGCCGGGCAGGTGGCGCCCGGCGGGAATGTTACGGCCGCCACTGGTGAAGCCCTGGTCGTAGGTGGCGCTGAGGCGGGTGTAGGCGAGGCGGGTGTGCAGGGTTTCGCTGAGCGCGCTGTCCACGGACAGCTCCAGCCCCTGGCGCCGGGTGCGGGCGGCGTTCTGGTAACGGGTGCGGCCACCGCTGGCGGCATCCACCACCAGCTCGTCCTCGGTGTCGATGCGGAACAGCGCCAGGTTGAGGCGGGTGGCTTCGCCGATCAGGCTCTTGAGGCCCACTTCGTATTGCCGGCTGGTGGCCGCGCCCAGGTCGAAGCCGAAGCTGTCGCCGGGCCCGGAGTAGGACAGCTCGTTGAGCGTCGGCGTCTCGAAGCCCTTGCCCCAGCTGGCGTAGAGGTTCAGTTCCGGGGTCAGCGCGTAGCTGGCGCCCAGGGTCGGGGTCAGGTCGCGGTAGGTGACCGAGCCGCTGTCGTCGCCGTTGCCGGGGCGGATGTAGTGGTCGTCCACGTCGAACGCCACTTCGTTGTAGCGCAGGCCGCCCTGCAGGTTGAAATCCCCCAGGCGCCAGCCGAGTTGCAGGTAGGGGGCGATGCTGCTGACTTCGTCGCGCTCGTCCCGGCGCAGGTTGCCGCGCACGCCCAGCTGGCTGCCGACGAAGTTCTCGTAGCCCTGGCGGACGTCGCTGGACTGGTCGTAGTCCACCCCGGTGGTGAGGGTGAGGTTGCCCAGGCCGGGGTCGAAGTCCTGCAGCCAGCGGGTGCTGGCGCCCTGGAAGCTGCGCTCGAAATCGATCACGCCGCCGGCGCTGCGCGGGCTGGCCTGGGCGGAAGCGGGGATCGCCTGGTACTGGATCACCCGCCGCGTGCCGCCATAGAGGGTGGCCTGCCAGGTGCCGGCGGCGAAGGCGCGCTCGTAGTTGAGGCCGGCCTGGCGGTGGTCGATGGTCTTGCGCGTGTCGTAGTTCAGCGCCGCATCGGCGACGCCGCGCGGGTCGGCCTGGTAGCCGGCCCAGGTGAGGCCGAGCGGGTCCTGGGTGCCGTTCTGGTTCAGCTGGCTGAAGGTCAGCGCCAGCTTGCTGTCGTCGTCCGGGTACAGGGTGAGCTTGGCGAAGCTCTTGTCCAGGGTCGCGGCGCTGTGCTTGCGGTAGCCGTCGCTTTCGTAATGGGACTGGTTGACCAGGAAGCCGCCCTTGTCGTTGCCGCCTTCGGCGGTGATGCGGGTGCGGGAGGTGCCCCAGGCGCCCTGGGAGGTTTCGCTGGAGACCTTGGGCGCGCCCTGGCCGTCGCGGGAGAACACCTGGATCACCCCGCCGGCGTTGCTGCCATAGATGCTGGCGAAGGGGCCGCGCAGCACCTCGATATGGTCGAGGGTGTCGAGGTCGAAGGTGGCCGCCTGGCCCTGGCCATCCGGGTTGGACGCGGGGATGCCGTCGGCGATCAGCTTGATACCGCGGATGCCGAAGGCCGAGCGGGCGCCGAAGCCCCGTGAGGACACTTGCAGGTCCTGGGCCTGGTTCTGGCGGTTCTGCACCACCAGGCCGGGCACGGCGTTGAGCGCTTCGGAGAGGTTGACCCCGGGCTGGCCGGAACTGGCCTGTTCGCGCTCGATGCGGTCGACGGAGAAGGGCAGCTCGAAGCCGCTGGCCGGGTAGCGGCTGCCGGTGATCACCAGCGGTTCGACCTGCAGCGTTTCGGCCTGGGCCAGCGGTGTGAGCGCCAGGGACAGCGCCCAGGCAGAACGGTAGGTCGGCATGGGGCGTCCTTGCGTGGCGGGTCAGGCTTTCTCGGCTTTTTCCGCGCGTTGTTCCTGGGCGGTGACCTGCTGGCAGATCTCGATCATCTGCTCGCGCATCCAGCGGTTGGCCGGGTCCTGGTCGGTGCTTTCGTGCCAGTAGAGGTGGGTTTCCAGGGAGGGCACGTCGTTCACCGGCAGCTCGACGTAGTGCAGCTCGTGGCGGCGGGCGAAGCGCTCGGGCACGGTCATCGCCATGTCGGTGTTCTGCATCACGGTGGAGGCCATCAGGTAGTGCTGGGAGCGCAGGGCGATCTTGCGCTGGATGCCCATCTTGCCGAGGGACAGGTCGATGTAGCCGAGGCCGCTGCGGCGGCTGGAGATATGGATGTGGGTCAGCGACAGGTATTCGTCGAGGCTGATCTTCTCCTTCGCCAGCGGGTGGCCACGGCGCATGGCGCAGACGTAGCGGTCTTCCATCAGCTTGACGTGGCGCACCTGCGGGTCGGTGTTCAGCGGCGCGTCGACGGCGAAGTCCAGGCGCCCGGCGGCCAGCTCCTTGGTGGTTTCGCGGCGCTTGGCCAGGAAGCTCTCGATCTGCACGTTGGGGGCGAGCCGGCGCAGGCGCTGGAACAGCGGCGGCAGGATCACCGTCTCGGTGAGGTCGGTCATGCTGATGCGGTAGGTCTTGTTGGCCTGGCTCGGGTTGAAGGTGCGGCTCTCCTGCACCGAGATGCGCAGCTGCTGCAGGGCGTTGCGCACCGGGCCGATGATGTTCTGCGCCATGGGCGTGGGCACCATGCCCTGGGCGGTACGCACGAAAAGCGGGTCGTTGAAGGTCTCGCGCAGGCGGGCCAGGGCGTTGGAAACGGCGGGCTGGGTAATGCCTACGATCTGCCCGGCGCGGGTCAGGTTGGCCTCGGTATAGATGGCATCGAAGACGATGAAGAGGTTGAGGTCGACCTTGTTCAGATTCATGTCCGAGTGCACTCCGTAGGCTGTTTTTATGGGCGGATCATATATCGGTGATGAATGTTTATACACGGTGAAAATAGGTTAGATAAATCTTAATCGCTGTTCTAGCATCATTTCCACACCTCACCCGTACCCAGAAAACATCCGTCAGAAGGTAGCTCCGCATGGATTTCGCCTACTCCCCCAAGGTCCAGGAACTGCGTGAACGCGTAACGGCGTTCATGGACACCTACGTCTACCCGGCCGAGCCGGTATTCGAGCAACAGGTCGCAGAGGGTGATCGCTGGCAGCCCACCGCGATCATGGAAGAGCTCAAGGCCAAGGCCAAGGCCGAAGGCCTGTGGAACCTGTTCCTGCCCGAGTCCGAACTCGGTGCCGGCCTGACCAACATGGAATACGCACCGCTGGCCGAGATCATGGGCCGCTCGCTGCTGGGCCCGGAGCCGTTCAACTGCTCCGCGCCGGATACCGGCAACATGGAAGTGCTGGTGCGCTACGCCAACGAAGAACAGAAGAAGCAATGGCTGGAACCGCTGCTGCGCGGCGAGATCCGCTCCGCCTTCGCCATGACCGAGCCGGGCGTGGCTTCCTCCGACGCCACCAACATGGAAGCCCGCGCCGTGCGCCAGGGTGACGAGTGGGTGATCAACGGCCGCAAGTGGTGGACCTCCGGCGCCTGCGACCCGCGCTGCAAGATCCTCGTGTTCATGGGCCTGTCCAACCCGGACGCGCCGCGCCACCAGCAGCACTCGATGATCCTGGTACCGGTGGACACCCCCGGGGTGAAGATCCTCCGCCCGCTGCCGGTGTTCGGTTACGACGACGCACCCCACGGCCACGCCGAAGTGCTGTTCGAAGACGTGCGTGTGCCCTACGAGAACGTGCTGCTCGGCGAAGGCCGTGGTTTCGAGATCGCCCAGGGCCGCCTCGGCCCAGGCCGCATCCACCACTGCATGCGCTCCATCGGCATGGCCGAGCGCGCACTGGAACTGATGTGCAAGCGTGCCGTCAGCCGCACCGCCTTCGGCAAGCCGCTGGCCCGCCTGGGCGGCAACATCGACAAGATCGCCGACTCGCGGATGGAGATCGACATGGCGCGCCTGCTGACCCTGAAGGCGGCCTACATGATGGACACCGTGGGCAACAAGGTGGCCAAGAGCGAGATCGCCCAGATCAAGGTCGTGGCGCCCAACGTCGCCCTGCGGGTGATCGACCGCGCCATCCAGATCCACGGCGGTGCCGGTGTCTCCAACGATTTCCCGCTGGCCTACATGTACGCCATGCAGCGCACCCTGCGCCTGGCCGACGGCCCGGACGAAGTGCACCGAGCGGCCATCGGCAAGTTCGAGATCGGCAAGTACGTACCGAAAGAGATGCTGCGCAGCGGTCACTGATCGCCGAGCAGTAATGAAGAGGCCCGCACGGGAAACCGTGCGGGCCTCTTTCGTTTCAGGTGGTGGAAGGCCTCAGCCGCGTGCGGCCATCAGGTGGCCCATGGCCTGGCGCAGGTAGTCCAGCAGTGCATCGCTGGCCCAGGAGCCGTGGCGCAGTTCCGGCTCGCTCACCAGCGCCTGGCGGATCTTCTGCTGGGTGCGTGGGTCGTCACCGGCGTAGGAGCGGAACAGCTCCAGCCAGCGCCGGGCGAGGGCCAGGGTCGCCGGGGCATCGGCTGGTGCGCCGGATTCCATCTGCTGCTGCACCTCGGCGATCAGCGGTGGCCATTCGTGCATGCGCTTGCCGTAGTTGGCCTTGAGGTAGGCGAACTCCTCGGGCGTCAGGTGGCGCTGGTAGATCGCCATCTTGGTTTCGCTGAAGGCCTGGACCACATAGGCCATGGTCTGCGGGGTGATGCCCGTTTCCTCGCGCAGCGCCGGTTCCGCCTCGTGCATGGCATTGAGCTTGGCGAACAGCACCGGGTTGCCGCCGGTGTCCGCCTCCAGCATGGTCATCCAGGTACGCGACAACGCCTGCGCCTCCTCGGCCTGGGGTGGTACGCCCTGGGCGATCAGTACCTGGACCCGGGCCACCAGCCCGGCCCATTCGCGCCGCCGCGCCTCGTCCGCATACAGGCGCAGTTGCTTCAGTTCTTCCGGGGAGAAATAGCTGTCGTACATATTCATCAACTCCAGAGTGGTGAGCCATTCGGAGAGTTCCGGCTCCTGGCCGCTCTTCAGCTGGCCACCGAGGGTGGCCAGGCGTTCGCGCAGAAGCTGCCGGTGGGCGATCTCCCGGTCGAGCTGGTGGATCTGCTGCTCGATGAGGGGGGAGAGCGATGCCTCGTCCAGCCACCCGCCGATCTCCGCCAGGGACAGGCCCAGCTTGCGCAGGACCTGGATCTGGTGGAGACGGGCGATGTCCGAGCGGCCATAGAGGCGATAACCGGAACCCGAGCGCGCGGAAGGGCGGAGCAGGCCGATCTGGTCGTAGTGGTGCAGGGTGCGGACGGTCAGCCCGCAGCGCTTGGCCAGTTCACCGACTTTCAATGACATGTCCTTGTGTCTCCTCGCGTGCCTGGCGGCATCCTCGGGCCTGACGTTGCGTGAGGGTCAAGCGAGGGCTGGAATCAATCCTGATTCAATCCTGGTGAGGCAGGGAGGGTTCGTGAGAAAGGGGCGGCGCGGCGTCGCGCTGCTGGCGCAGCCACTCCAGGCGCATGTGCAGCTGGGCGGCGAAGGTGCGCGCGGCGAGCTCCTCGTGGAAGCTCACACCGCGTTGTCCCATCTTTACCTGCCAGATCACTCGACCCCGTTGTTCGAGCACTACGATCTGCACGTCTCGCATCGATTCTCAGTCTCCGGCTGATGAAGCCTGGGGGCGGTCGCGGGTCTTGAACAGCGACAGCAGCACGCCACCGGCAAGCAGGCCAAAGGTTACGCCAAGAGAGAGCAGCGCGGGAATCTTGCCGATGAAACCGTGCAGGAAGATCTTGCCGCCGATGAAGATCAGCACCAGCGCCAGGGCGTACTTGAGGTAGACGAAGCGGTGCATCAGCGCGGCCAGGGCGAAGTACAGCGAGCGCAGGCCGAGGATGGCGAAGATGTTCGAGGTGTAGACGATGAAGGGGTCCTGGGTGATGGAGAAGATCGCCGGCACGCTGTCCACGGCGAACACCAGGTCGGCCAGTTCGATCAGCACCAGGGCGAGGAACAGCGGGGTGGCCCAGAGCAGGTGGTGCCCGGAGGCGTTCTGCAGGCGCACGAAGAAGTGCGCGCCGTGCAGTTCATCGGTGACCCGCATGTGCTTGCGCACGAACTTCAGCACGGGGTTCTGCGAGAGGTCGCGCTCGGCGTCCTCGCGGGCGAACAGCATCTTCACCCCGGTGAACAGCAGGAAGGCGCCGAAGATGTAGAGGATCCAGTCGAACTCCTTCACCAGCGCGGTGCCGAGGCCGATCATCAGCGCGCGCAGCACGATCACCCCGAGGATGCCCCAGAACAGCACCCGGTGCTGGTAGCGGCGGGGGATGGCGAAGAAGCCGAAGATCATCGCCATGACGAAGACGTTGTCCATGGACAGCGACTGCTCCACCAGGAAGCCGGTGTAGAACTCCAGCGCGGCCTGGGAACCCAGCTCGTACCAGACCCAGCCGCCGAAGGCGACGCCCACGCAGAAGTAGCCGCTGTAGAGCAGCAGGCTCTCGCGCATCTCGATTTCATGCTGGTCGCGGTGCAGGACGCCGAGGTCGAACACCAGCAGGCCGAAGACGATGGCCAGGAACACCAGCCACAGCCAGGTGGCGGTGCCGAGGAAGTCGGCGAACAGGAACGTGTGCAGAGCTGACATGAGCCCCTCCTTGCTTGTCGTGTTGAATGCTCAACAGTGACTCCGACATGGCGGGTGCAAACCGTCAGAGGGGCCCGGCGTCACATAAGGGAAGGCTAGCGCAGCGGCGTCGCCGGTAAAACCGGCAACGTTTCATTTCATTGCGCGCGGTCAAGGTTATCGACTGCGGAGGGGGCGGGGAGTGCGAAGGGAATGTTCAGCCGTGCTTTCCGGGATGGGTTGGGGGCATGCGATTGTAGGGGCGACTTCAGTCGCCAAGCGGAGCGCAGCGCCGCCATCCTTGAGCCAAAAGAAATCGCCCCCGTCCGGAGCGAACCGGACAGGGGCGACGAGGGCGCGGGAGGTCGGATCGGTCAGTAGACCCAGACTTCCACGCGGCGGTTCTTGATGCGGCCTTCCTCGCTGTTGGCGGCCACCGGCAGCTCGTCACCGAGGCCGGTGATCTCGCGGAAGGACACGCCGGCCTTGGCCAGTTCGCGGCGCACGGCCATGGCGCGCAGCTTGGAGAGGAGGGCGGCACGGCCCGGGTCGGCCTTGGGATCGCCGAAGCCCACCAGGGTCACCTGGTTGGACAGCTTGCCGCTCTCCTTGAGGTAGTCCAGCACGCGTTCCACGTCGCGCAGGGCCTTGTTGTCGAGGTTGGCGCTGCCTTCCTGGAAGCGGAAGTTCACCGACAGGCGCTGGGCGTCGCGGGCCAGTTGCTGGTAGTCCTTGGGCATGTCGGGCTGGGCGGCGACCTTCACCGCCTGCACCATCTGCGCGACGAAGCCGGTCTGGGCGACGATGGCCTGGCCGCGCGGGCCCTGGGCGAAGCGCACCAGGGCCTGGGCCCAGGGGTTCTTCTCGCCGGGCTTCATATAGAAGAACAGGCGGCGCGACAGCGGGTAGTCCTCGGTGGCGATCTGCGTCACCGACGGCGCCATGGCCTGGGATTCGCCATCGGCGATGGAGGCGGCGCGGGACTTGCCCACCGAGGCGAGGCCGACGAAACCGATGCCGGCTGCGTCGGCGCTGACGGCTTCGGAGAGCTTGTCGTTGGATTCGAAGCGCTTGGCGCTGGCGGCGAGGCTCTTGCCGTGGGCGGCCAGCACCAGTTCCTTGAAGGTGTCGAAGGTGCCGGACTTGTCGTCGCGGGCATACAGGTGGATGGCACCGCCCTTGCCGCCGATCTCCTCCCAGGTCTTCACCTCGCCGGCAAAGACGCGCGCCAGCTGCTCGGTGCCGAGGCTGGCCAGGGTATTGCCCGGGTTGACGATGATGGCCAGGCCGTCGATGGCGATCACATGCTCGCCATAGCGGCTCTTCAGGTCGCCGAACACCGAGAGGTCGCTGGCTTCGGCGTCCTTGATCGGGCGCGAGGCGGCGGCCAGGTCGGCGCTGCCGTCCTTGATCGCGACGAAGCCGGTGCCCGAGCCGTGGGCGGCTACGGTGATGCGCACTTCGCGGCCGTTGGGCGCGCGGCCCACCAGCTGCACTTCGTTCTCCTGGGTGCCGGGCTCCTGGCGGATGCCGCCCAGGCCTTCCTCTTCCATCAGGCCGCGTACCAACGCTGGGCCGAGCTTGGCGCCGATGGTGTTGGAACCCTGGATGCGCAATGCCGGGCTCTTGTCGGCGGGCAGGGGCAGGGCGGCGAACACCGACCAGGGCAGGGCGTAGCAGACGAAACCGAGCAGCAGCATGCTGAGGGTCCGGCTCCAGATATCTCGTTCACTGAGGTCGCGCATCATGCGGCGGGCCTTATCGCTAGGGGTGACTGGGAAGTGCCGCGAGATTAAGTCAGCGAGGTGACGGAGATATTACAAAGCGCTCTGCAATGGGCCCCGGGACCTTTCTCGCCACGCGCATGGCCCAGGGCCTACGACGGCTGCCCGGGCGCCCCGACATACCGCCCGCGCGGCCATCGGTATGGTTCGCAACTTTGTCTGGCCGGGCGGCAGGCAAGGAAGCTCAAGCGTCCCTCGCCCGCCCGTGCCAGGCACCAAGGCCCCGCTTTTCGGGGTGCATCCATGTGTGACTAAGGAGTTGGAAATGGCTGGCTGGTTCGAGCTGAAGAAGTACGGCAACGGTGAATATCGCTTCCGCCTGAAGACCCGGGAGGCGCAGGTCGTGCTGCAAAGCGGCCGCTACCCCTGCCGGGACAGCGCCGAAAGTGCCATCGCGCTGTTCCGCAACCACTGCGCCAATGAGGAGCGCTACGAGCGTCGCATGGCCACGGGTGGCAAGAACTACTTCCGTCTCAAGGCCGGACGCGAGGTGATCCTCGAAAGCCACCTCTATGACTCGGAGCCGACCCTCGATGCCGCCATCGAGAAGATCATGACCCTCGGCACCACGCCCAAGGTCGAGCTGGCCTAAGCCCGGCGGATAGCAAAAAGCCCATCGCGAGATGGGCTTTTTTGTGCCTGATTGCCGGGAAACCCGGTGCGATCAGCTCAGTTCCAGCCAGATCGGCGCGTGGTCGGAGGGTTTCTCCATGCCGCGCAGGTCGTAGTCGATGCCGGCGTCCTTGATCCGTGCCTGCAGCGGGCTGGTGGCGAGGATCACATCGATGCGCAGGCCGCGCTTGGGGTCGTCCTCGAAGCCGCGGCTGCGGTAGTCGAACCAGCTGTAGCGGTCGTTCACCTCGGGGTTGAGGTGGCGGAAGCTGTCCACCAGGCCCCAGCTCTTCAGGGTCGCCAGCCACTCGCGCTCTTCCGGGAGGAAGCTGCACTTGCCGGTCTTCAGCCAGCGCTTGCGGTTCTCCTCGCCGATGCCGATGTCGCAGTCTTCCGGCGAGATGTTGATGTCGCCCATCACCACCAGCGGCTGGTCCGGCTTGAAGTTGCCCAGCAGCAGCTCCTGCAGGTCGGCGTAGAAGCGTTGCTTGGCCGGGAACTTGGTCGGGTGGTCGCGGCTCTCGCCCTGGGGGAAGTAGCCGTTCATCACCGTCACCGGGTTGCCCTGTTCATCGGCGAAGGTGCCGTAGATGAAGCGGCGCTGGGACTCCTCGTCGTCATTGGGGAAGCCCTTGTGCAGGGACAGCGGCTCCTGGCGCGAGAGCAGTGCGACACCGTAGTGGCCCTTCTGCCCGTGGTAGTGCACGTGGTAGCCGAGCTTGCGGATATCCGCCTCGGGGAACTGGTCGTCGGAGACCTTGGTTTCCTGCAGGCCGATGACGTCCGGCTGGTGTTTGGCGATCAGCGCTTCGAGCTGGTGAGGACGGGCACGCAGGCCGTTGATATTGAAAGAAACGATCTTCATGACGGAGCCATCCTGGAAAAACGCCGATCCTAGCCCATCGTCGGCACGCCCTGCCACCCGTGTGGCGAGGCCTTGGGGGCGGTGCTACCTTGCCTGTGGGCCTGATAACCACATAACAAACGAGGTCACCGTGAATGCCTGGATACGTCCCCACCGCGCCGGTTGAAGTCCGCATGCTCGACGGCGGCTATGCCCGCGAGGCACGTTCGCTGCTCTACCACGCCTATCGCCACGAACCCACCTTCGCCTACCTCTTCGAGGCCGAGCGCGCCGGCTACGACCAGCGCGTACGCGCCACGGTGCGCGAGCTGGTGCAGCAGCATTTCCTCGAAGACCTGCCGGCCGTCGGCCTGCTCATCGAGGACCGCCTGGTGGGCATCGCCCTGATCGCGCCGCCGCAACGCCGGCTGGACATCACCGAAAGCTGGGGCTGGCGCCTGCGCATGCTGATGACCACCGGCTTCCGCTGCACCAAGCGCTACCTGGAGTACCACGACGCGGTGCTCGCCTGCCTGCCGCCGGGGCCTTACCACGTATTGCCGTTGCTGGGCATCCACCCGGAGTTCCAGGGCAAGCACCTGGGCGAGAAGCTGCTGCAGGCCCTGCACGACTGGTGCGCAGAGGATGCCGGCTCCCAGGGCGTGGTGCTGGATACCGGCAACGCCCGCTACCTGGAGTTCTACAAGCGCCAGGGCTACGAGGAGATCGGCGAGGTCGCGCTGGGGCCTGTGCTGGAACACGTGTTCTTCCATCCCAATCCGACGCCGACAACGGCGCTGCAAGCGAACGCGTAGGACGAGACTGTAGGCAACACGTGCTAGCATCCCGCGAATGAATTGGTGCCAAGGATTGCGTGGGCTACTCGCGCTCGGATTGTCGTGTCTCTGTTCGACCGCGCTGGCCAAGGCCTCGCTGGACGTCAAGGTGACCCCCGCCAATGCTGCCCTGAAGGCCAATATCGAGGCCTTCATCGGCAGCCTTGGCGACCGTGATGAAACCGCCCTGCGGCGTTACCGCCGTGCCGCGGAGGACCAGGCGCAGCAAGCTGCCCAGGCCCTCGGCTACTACCAGGCGGAGATCGACAGCCGTGTGCTTCCCGGCAATGACCCCAAGCTGCAGCTGGAGGTCGTGCCCGGCGAGCCCGTGCGCCTGCGCAACGTGCAGGTGCGTATCGAAGGCGAAGCGGGTGTCCTCAAGGCATTCCGCGTGCCCCAGAGCAAGGCGCTGCAGCCCGGCCAGCCGCTCAACCACGGCGCCTACGAAGACGCCAAGAAGCTCATCCAGAACCAGGCCCTGCGCTACGGCTTCTTCGATGGCAAGTTCCTCTCCCGGCGCCTCGACATCGACCCCCGCGCCGGCATCGCCGACATCGACCTGGTGTACGCCAGCGGCCCGCGCTACGACCTGGGTCGGGTCAGCTTCCAGGGCGACACCCCCTTCGACGAGGCGCTGCTCGCGCGCCTCGTGCCCTTCGCCGTCAACACCCCCTACGACGCCGACCTGGTGGCCAAGCTCAACCAGAACCTCCAGGCCAGCGGCTACTTCGACGAGGTGCGGGTGGATGCCCTGCCCGACCCGGGGGAGGGCCGGCGGATACCGGTCAAGGTCCAGCTCAGCGCGGTGAAGCCGCGCACCATGGGGCTGGGCGTCGGTTTCTCCACCGACGTCGGGCCGCGCGCGCGGGCCAACTGGACGCGCCACTGGGTCAACCCCCAGGGCCACCGCCTGGGTGCCGAAACCGAGGTGTCGGCGGTACGGCAGAACGTCGGCGCCTGGTACGAGATTCCCCTCGATCCGCCGCTGACCGACAGCCTGCGCTTCACCAGCGGCTTCCAGCGCGAGCAACTGGTGGACGTCGAGAGCCGCCGCTTCACCCTCGGCACCCAGTGGCAATCGAAGCTGCCGGATGACTGGCAGCGGGTCGTCTCCCTGCGCTGGGAGCAGGAGAGCTACGACTTCGGCGATGGCAGCCCGGACGGGCGCAGCAGCTTCCTCATCCCTGGCATCGGCTACAGCGTCACCCGCAGCGACAACCGCCTCGACCCCAGCCAGGGCTACCACCTGCAGGTGGACCTGCGCGCGGCCAAGGAGGGCATCCTCTCCGACGCCGACATGACCTACGCCAGCGCCCTGGCCAAGGGGCTCTACACCCTGCCCGGCGGGCACCGGGTGCTGGCCCGGGCCCAGGTCGGCGGCATCGCCACCACCGACTTCAGCGCCATCCCGCCGTCGCTGCGCTTCTTCGCCGGTGGCGACCAGAGCGTGCGTGGCTACGACTACCAGACCCTGTCCCCCGAGGATCGCCAGGGCAACAAGGTCGGCGGCCGCTACCTGGTAGTGGGCAGCGCCGAATACCAGTACCCGGTGGCCGAGCGCTGGCGCATCGCCGCCTTCGTCGACCGCGGCAACGCCATGGACTCGCTCAACGCGGCGATGAAGACCGGCGCCGGCATCGGCGTGCGCTGGGTGTCGCCGGTGGGGCCGATCCGCCTCGACCTGGCCAAGGCGCTGGACGACCCCGGCGGCTTCCGCATCCACTTCTCCATGGGCCCCGAACTGTGAGGCGCGGGCTCCGGCTCGGCCTGTTCGCGGTGGCCTGCGTGCTGGCCCTGGCGCTGGCGGGTGTCGGTGCGCTGCTGTTCAGCGAAGCCGGCGGGCGCTGGCTGCTGGCGCGGGTGCCGGGCCTCACCGTGGAAGGCTTCAGCGGCACGCTCGGCGGGCGCTGGAGTGCCGAGCGCCTGGCCTGGCAGCAGGCGGGCGACAGCCTTTCGATCACCGCGCCGGTGCTGGAATGGTCGCCAGGCTGCCTGTTGCAGCTGACCCTGTGCATCGACACGCTGACGGCCGACGACGTGGCCCTGAGCCTGGCCCCGGGCGGCGAGGCCTCCGATGAGCCCCTGCAACTGCCGGCCCTGGAGCTGCCCCTGGCGATCCGCCTGGGCGAGGTGCGCGTGCAGCGCTTCGAGCTGGACGGCAGCGAACAGCTCAGTGGCCTGCACCTGCGCGCCCAATGGCTGGGCGATGGCCTGCATATAGACGAAGTCAGCCTGCGCCACGGCGACCTGGCCCTGGCACTCCAGGGCACCCTGCAACCCCGTGACGGCTGGCCGCTCAAGGCCAGTGGCAGCCTGCAATTGCCAGCGGTCGAGGGCCAGCCCTGGTCCCTGGCCCTGGAGGCCGAAGGCGACCTGCAAGGCACCCTGGTGGCCCATGCGACCAGCAGCGGCTACCTGGCCGCCACCCTCGATGGCCAGCTGCAGCCCCTGGCGCCGCACCTGCCCGCCAGCGCGCGCATCCGCGCCGCCGCCTTCAAGGCCCAGGCCGGGCTGCCGGACACCCTCACCCTGCAACGCGTCGAGCTGGACGCCAAGGGCGACCTGCAACAGGGCTACGCCTTGCAGGGCCGCGCCAACCTGCCGGGGCAGGGCGGTGATGTCGCCCTCGACCTGGCCGGCAAGGTCACCGCCGCTGGGGCCGAGGTCCAGCGCCTGCTGCTCAGCGCCGCCGCCGAGCAGAGCCTGCAGCTGCAGGGGCGCATCGACTGGCAGCAGGCCCTGGCCATCGACGCCCAGCTCGCCTGGCGCGACTTCCCCTGGCAGCGCCTCTACCCCCAGGAGCAGGATCCGCCCGTGGCCCTGCAACGCCTGGACGGCGAGGTGCATTTCAGCGAGGGCCGCTACCAGGGCCGCTTCGACGCCGCGCTCAAAGGGCCGGAAGGCGATTTCAGCCTGGCCAGCCCGTTGCAGGGCGACCTGGCCCGCGTCGAGCTGCCCGACCTGCAGGTGACGGCCGGGCAGGGCAAGGCCCGTGGCCGCCTGCAACTGGGCTTCGCCGACGGCGTCGACTGGGACAGCGAACTGAGCCTGAGCGACCTCGACCCGGCCTACTGGCTGGCCGAATTGCCGGGCCGCCTGGCCGGCACCCTGGCGAGCAAGGGCAGCTTCCGCCAGCAGCTCGAACTCAAGGCCGACCTCGATCTCAAGGGCCAGCTGCGCGGCCAGCCGGCGCTGCTCAAGGCCGTGGCCGAAGGCGCCGGCCAGCGCTGGGACCTGGATCAGCTGCAGGTCCGCCTGGGCGACAACCGCATCGATGGCAAAGGCCGCCTCGACCAGCGCCTGGACGGCCAGCTGGACATCGCCCTGGGCCGCCTGGGCCAGCTCTGGCCCGGCCTGTTCGGCGGGCTCACCGGCAAGCTGGTGGTGGCCGGCAGCGCCGACGCACCCCAGGGGCAGCTGGACCTCAAGGGCGATCGCCTGGGCATGGGCGACCAGCGCCTGCGCCAGCTGACCCTGCAGGCGCGGCTGGATGCACGGCAGAACGGCACCCTGCAGCTGGACGCCAGCAAGCTCCAGGCCGGCGACAAGGCCCTGGGCGACCTCAGCCTCAAGGCCTCGGGTGATAAGCAGCGGCAGCAGCTGGAAACGCGCCTGCAAGGCCCTTTGCTCGAGCTGCAGCTGGCCCTCGACGGCCTGCTGGACAAGGGCGACTGGCGCGGCCGCCTGAGCCGGGGCGAACTGCAAAGCGGCGGCCAGGACTGGCGCCTGGAGCAACCTGCGAAGCTGCAGCGCCTGGCCGACGGCCGCCTGGAGCTGGGCGCCCATTGCTGGCGCTCCGGCCCCGCCAGCCTCTGTGGCGGCGACCAGCGCCTGCTGCCCGAGCCGAAGCTCGACTACCGCCTGCGTGACTTCCCCCTCGACAGCCTGGCCGAATGGTTGCCGGACGATTTCGCCTGGCACGGCACGCTCGACGGCGACGTGCAGCTCGAACTGCCCGCGCGCGGCCCCAGCGGTCGCGTGCAGCTGGATGCCAGCAACGGCGTGCTGCGCCTGCGCGAGGAGGGCAAGGACGGCAAGTGGGTCGACTTCCCCTACCAGGCCATGCGCCTGGAAAGCACCCTGCGGCCGCAGAGCATCGACAGCCGCCTGCTGTTCCAGGGCGAGCGCCTCGGCCGCTTGCAGGTGGACGCCCGGCTCGACCCGCGCCCGCTGCGCAAGCCACTGTCCGGCGACTTCCGCCTGGAAGGGCTGGACCTCGCCGTGCTGCGCCCCTTCGTCGCCGGTGTCGAGGAACTGGAAGGCCAGCTGGATGGCGCCGGCACCCTCGGCGGCACCCTGCTGGCGCCCAATGTGCTGGGCCAGGTGCGCCTGCACGGCGGCAAGCTCGCCGGCGGCGACCTGCCCACCCGTATCGAGGACCTCAGCCTCGACGCCCGCATCGCCGGCGAGAGCCTGGAGCTGAGCGGTGCCTGGCGCAGCGGCGAGAAAGGCAACGGCAACCTCTCCGGCACCCTGGCCTGGAGCCAGGGCCTGGAGATGGACCTGGCGGTCCGCGGCAGTTCGCTGCCGGTGGTGGTGGAGCCCTACGCCAACCTGGAAGTGGACCCCGACCTGCGGGTGCGCATGGCCGACCAGCGCCTGGCGCTCACCGGCAAGGTGCTGGTACCCCGTGGCCAGATCAAGATCCGCGAGCTGCCGCCCCAGGCGGTCAAGGTGTCGCCGGACGCGCACCTGGTGGGCGAGCGGGAGGAGGAGCAGGCGCCGCTGCAGTTGGCCATGGACATCGACGTCGAGGTGGGCCAGGAGCGCCTGTCCTTCAGCGGCTTCGGCCTCACCGCCGACCTGGCCGGTCACCTCAAGGTGGGTGACAACCTGGCCGGGCGCGGCGAACTCAACCTGAAGAACGGCCGCTACCGCGCCTATGGGCAGCGCCTCGACCTGCGCCGTGCGCGCCTGCTCTTCGCCGGGCCGCTGGACCAGCCCTACCTGGACGTGGAGGCGATCCGCAAGATCGGCGACGTCACCGCCGGCATCCGCCTCAACGGCCGTGCCGACGAACCCACCACCCAGGTCTTCTCCACCCCGGCCATGAGCCAGGAACAGGCGCTGTCCTACCTGGTGCTGGGTCGCCCGCTGGAGCGCGGCAGCGACGGCAACGCCCTGGGCCAGGCCGCGTTGGCGCTGGGCCTGTCCGGCAGTGCGCCGCTGACCAGCGAACTGGCGCAGAAGCTCGGCCTCAAGGACTTCCAGATCGGCGACGACGGCGCCACCGGCGTGCTCACCGACCGCCTCAGCATCCGCTACGGCCTCGGCGTGCTCGAACCCACCAGCGTCGTCGCCCTGCGCTACGAACTCACCAAACGCCTCTACCTCGAAGCCGCCAGCGGCCTCGCCAGCTCCCTGGACCTGTTCTACAAGCGTGATTTCTGATGGGGCAGGTGTTGTAGGGGCGAATTCATTCGCCCATGGGCAACGGAGCGGCCCTGTTGGTGAGCGAAGCGGAACCCTGCTCCAACTTTCTTCGCCCAGCGCATCGCCACGTGGTGCGCACGGACTTTCGTAGGATGGTGTAGAGCGGAGCGAAACCCATGCGGGTCGACGCGGCCCATGATGGATTTCGCCGGGCTCTACCCATCCTACGGCTCTGTGCTTTGGGGAGGCTGGAGGGCTGCCGCAAGCGCAACGGCGCGGGTTCCAGGCGACTGACGGTGCTTTTCAGGGGCGGCGATAGACCTCAGAATCTATCCCGAACACACCTCCCCAGGGATTCGAAACGCGTGGAAGTTTCCGCCGCCTCCATCTCCGACGCCAGCGCCGCCCAACTCGCCATGAAGGTGCAGATCGCCGTGCTCAAGCAGTCGATGGACATCCAGTCGCAAAGCGCCCTGGCGCTGCTGGAAGCGGTGCCTTCGCCGGTTTCCAGCAACCCGCCGAACCTCGGCAACACCATCGACGTGATGGCCTGAGCCGCTGCGCTCGGCGTCCGCTTAACCGCTCGCTTTCCTCAATCGCCGTTACCCGGCTCGCTGCACACACGGTTGCGCCCTGACTGCTTGGCCCGATAGAGGGCCCGGTCGGCGCGGGCGATCAGGCTGTGCAGGGTGTCGTCCGGGTGCATCTCGGCCAGGCCGATGCTCACCGTCACCTGCAATTCCTTGCCTTCGAACGGGTAGTGCTGCGCCTGCACCTGCTCGCGGATCTTCTCCGCCAGGAGGAAGGCCGTGGCGCTGCCGCTGTCCTTGAGCAGCAGGATGAACTCCTCGCCACCCCAGCGGCAGATGATGTCCGACTGGCGCAGGCCGGCCTTGAGGTTCTGCGCGAAGCCATGCAGCACATGGTCGCCGGCCAGGTGGCCATAGGTGTCGTTGAGCACCTTGAAGTGGTCGAGGTCCAGCAGCAGCGCCGTCAGCGGGCGCTGTTCGCGGCGGGCCTCCTGCAGCGCCTGGCCGGCGAGGATGTCGAAGCCGCGGCGGTTGGGCAGCTCGGTCAGCACGTCGGTGGTGGCCAGTGCGGCGATGCGCATCTGGTAGCGGCGCACCAGCAGGTTGAGCAGGGTGAGCACCACGGCGGTGACCGCCAGGCAGATGAACAGGTTGAGGTAGAGCGTGTTGCGGATGTGCGACAGGGCGCCGTCCTCGGCCTTGTCGACGAACAGGTACCAGTCCAGCTCGGGGATGAAGCGCACGTTCAGGTAGTGGCTGTCGCCCTGTTCATTCCAGGTGAAGTCGCCGCCCTGGGGGCGCGGCAGCTTGGCCACCAGGTCGCGCATGCCGTCGATATCCGCCAGGTTCTGCCCGACCGTGGCCCCCATCGGCCCGCCCTGGGCGCTGGTCAGCACCAGCTTGCCGGTGGTGTCGACGAAGTAGATGGAACGCTCGTAGCGCTCCTGGTAGGCGTCGATCAGCTTGACCACCGCATCCACCGTCAGGCCCACGCCGGTGGCGCCGATGAAGCGGCCGTCGTAGTCCAGCACCTTGTAGTTGATGAAGATGGTCATGCGGTCCTGGTTTGCCATGTCGACGTCGACATTGATCTCGTAGGGCTCCTTCATGTCGCGCACGCGGTAGTACCAGACGTCGCGCTGCTCGTCCTCGCTCACCTTCTTCAGCACGCCCTTGGCCTGGTAGTAGGTCTGGGTGCGCTCGGAGATGTAGAAGCTGGTGAAGGCGCCGTAATGCTCCTGCACCTCGCGCAGGTAGCGGGTCATCTGCCCCGGGTCCTGCTCGCCCTGCATGGCCCAGTCGCGCAGGAAGGTATCGCGGCTCATCATCGAGGAGATGAGAATCGGTCGCACCAGGTCCTTCTGGATCTCGGAATAGACGTTGTCCGAGGTCAGCGGCAGCTCGGTGTTGACGATGCTGTCGCGGATCGACTCCAGGGAGGCGTAGTAGCTCACCAGCGAGGTGACGAGAAAGCCGCTGGCGAGCAGCAGCACGAGCAACACCACCAGCAGGTGCTGGGTCTTTCTGGAGCGTGGGCTGGAAGGCATCGGGCGAGGAGGTCCCTGGTCAAGTGGCACTATGCTAGCCACTCGTCAGGGCGGCGTCACGGGTGATATGCCCGGCATTTCAGCCTTTGGGCACCACCACCTCGCTGATCCAGGGCTCCAGGCGCTTGCCGTAATTCAGTTGCAGTTCCAGCGGCCCGTTGGGCGGCATGTAGGCGCTGTCGCGCAACTGGCTGTCCAGCGCCTCACGCCAGTGGAGGGGCACCTGCACGGCCGGCACCGCGAGCCGCGAAATCTCGCCCACCATGCGCGTCTTGCCGTCGTCGGTGCGCAGCCAGACATAGACTTCGCCACGCACCACCGCCTGTCGCTGGCGGTCGGGGTGGCGTGCACGCAGGGCTTCGGCGTCCAGGCCGACGTCGACCACGAACAGGCGGCTGGCGGTATCACGTTCCTGCTCCAGCGCCTTGCGGGCGTCCGACTCGCGCTCCTTGCGTTCACTGTCGCCGGGGTCGCGGGCCAGGGCCTCGGTGGCCTTTCGCAGCCGCTGTTCGGCGCGCTGCAGCGCCTGCTGCCGGGCCGGGCCGTCCAGTTCCAGCACCAGGAAGGCTTCATGGGTGTTCAGGTCGATTTCATTGGCGGCCGGGTCATAGGGCGGGAAGCCGAGTTCCACCAGGCGGTCGTTCTCCAGCCATTCACCCCGGTATGGCTCGTCCTCGTCGTTGAGCGGCAGTACGCGCCAGTCCAGCCTCAGGGCCAGGGCGCTGTTTTCATCGCTGCCCCAGCCGAAGCTGGTGTAGTCGCGGTGCACTTCCCGTTCGCTCAGGCGCAGGCTGCTGTCCGGCTCGCCGGAGCGGTTGTACCAGGCGCCGGCGAACACCACGGCATTGGTGGCCAGCACCAGGGCCAGGGCGGCAGGCAGGGCGTAGCGGCGGTCGAAGAGCTTCATGGGCGTTCCTCCCCATTGAGCCAGCTGCGGCGCAGGCGGCCCAGCACCAGCAGGATGAGCACGGCGATCAGGCCGAGCAGCAGGAAGAACAGGTACTTGGGCATCAGCTCCCACCACCAGTCGAAGAGCTTGGTGTAGAGAAAGATGATGAAGAAGGTCAGGGCGCCGTTGACCACTTCGGGCCAGTCGCGGCGGGTGCCCAGCCAGATGCCCAGCGCCGCGAGCACGAAACCGGCCAACTGGTAGCCGCCCTCGATCAGGTCGTGGCTGCCCGGCAGGTAGCTGCCGCTGCCCCAGTTGGCGAGGATCAGCAGGGTGAGGAACAGGGTGATCAGCCCCACCAGGCGGTAGGTGGCGGCGAAACCGGCGTAGCCCGCCTGGGAGATGAACTGCGGGATCAGGAACACCCCCAGCGCCGCCGGGATGAAGTTTTCCGGGCGCTCGCCCACCTGCAGCCAGTAGCAGCCGCCCCAACTGCCGACCCGTGCCGAGACGAAGCCCATCAGGCAGATCAGCCCGGCCACCAGCAGCAGGCGTGCGTCACAGCCGTAGGCCAGCAGCAGGGCGAAGGCCCCCCAGGCGAGGAAGGCACGGTCGGAGGGCGTGATGTTGAAGATCTGCCCGAGCATCACCAGGTTCAGCACGAAGGCGACGAAGGTGAGCATCGCCGCCAGCTTGCTGAAGTAGCCGGACGGGTCGCGGCGGCGTACTTGCCAGGTCAGCGCCAGGCCGAGCAGCGGCACGCCGCCCAGGATCAGCACCTGCGCGCTTTCCGGCAGCAGGCCCCAGAACTGATAGAAGAAGAACAGCAGGCTGGCGCCCAGGGCCAGTGCGCCCAGCAGCGAGGCGATGCGCATGCTCAGGGACAGGCGGCGGGTCTGTTTGTCGGAGTCGATATCGAAGCGGTCGTGGAAATCGGCCAGCACCCGGCGGTGGTGTTCGCCCAGGCGCGCCATCTGCGCGTCGTCCAGGGGCAGTGCCTGCTCCTGGCGCAGGCGTTCCGCTTCACGCTGGAAGGCCTGGATGTCGTCAGCGCGTTGCTGCGCCTGGTCGCGGTTTTGCGGCTGCATGGCGGGTCCTTTTGCGTGCGTTGCCGCCTCGCACTCTAGAACCGTCGCGGTGGATGGGCAATGCGCAGCGTGCCGGCGCGCGATGCAGGTCGCTTTAAGGGGGATCTTGTAGGAGCGAGCTCTGCTCGCGAAGAGGTGGTGCTACGCACCGCTTGGCGAATGAATTCGCCCCTACAAGATGATGTGACGTGGCCCCTACGCCTCTTCCATCACCACCACCCGCTGGCCGGCGCGCACCGGGGAGCCGGGTTGCACGCGAACTTCGCGGACCACGCCGTCACGGGGGGCGGTGAGGGGGATTTCCATCTTCATCGACTCCAGAATCACCAGCACGTCGCCGGCCTTGACGCTGGCGCCGGTCTCCACCTGCACCTGCCAGAGGTTGCCGGCGATATGGCTTTCGATGGCGTGCTGGCCGGCGCCCAGGGGGGCGTCTTCGCCCAGGTCCGGCGCCAGGTCCTCGCTGTCGAAGTGGGCCTGGCCGGAGGCGATCCAGCGTTCCCGCTCGGCGTTGAAGGCCGCGTGCTGCTGGGCGCGGAAGGTGGCGATGCCTTCGGCTTCGGTGGCGAGGAAGGCCTGGTAGTCGGCCAGGCGCAGCTCGCTGTGCTCGATGCGCAGCGGGAAGCGCCCCAGGGGGAAGTCGCGGCGGATGCGCAGCAGCTCATCGGCGCTCACCGGGTAGAAGCGGATCTGGTCGAAGAAGCGCAGCAGCCAGGGCTTGCCGTCGAAGGCCGCGACGTCGCGGTAGCGGTTCCACATCTGCAGGGTACGGCCGACGAACTGGTAGCCTCCGGGGCCTTCCATGCCATACACGCACATGTAGGCGCCGCCGATGCCCACCGAGTTCTCTGCCGTCCAGGTACGCGCCGGGTTGTATTTGGTGGTCACCAGGCGGTGGCGCGGGTCCAGCGGGGTGGCCACCGGCGCGCCGAGGTAGACGTCGCCCAGGCCCATCACCAGGTAGCTGGCGTCGAACACCGTGCGCTGCACCTCGTCGAGGTTGGGCAGGTCGTTGATGCGGCGGATGAACTCCAGGTTGCTCGGGCACCAGGGCGCGTCCTTGCGCACCGTGGTCATGTACTTCTCGATGGCCAGCTGGCAGGCCGGGTCGTCCCAGGACAGCGGCAGGTGAACGATGCGCGACGGCACGGCGAGGTCGCCGGCGGCGCAGACGCCGTCCCAGAGCCCCGCGACCACCTGCAGCAGGCGCTCCAGGGGCAGGGTTTCCGGCTGGTAGTGCACCTGCAGCGAGCGGATGCCCGGGGTCAGGTCGATGACGCCTTCCAGCGCCTCGGCCTCCAACGCCTGCATCAGCGCGTGACCACGGAAGCGCAGCACCAGGTCCAGCTCCGCCGCGCCGATCTCCAGCAGCAGGTGGGTGTCGCCGGAGAGGCGGGCCACCAGGCGTGTGGCGTCCTGGCCCAGGTCGAGGACGATGGGGCTCGAAAGCCCGGTCGCACCGGTAGGCGCGGATTGATCCGCGATATCACTGGCGCCGGCATCGCCAATGAATTCGCTCGTGCAGAGGGTGGTGCATTCGCGGTGGCGTGCCTGGGCCAGTTCCCGCGCCGTGGCGATATCCACCGGCTCGAAGCGCACCTTGTCGCCGGCCTTGAGCTGGCCGAGCTGCCAGAGGTCGGCTTCGATGATGGTCACCGGGCAGACGAAGCCGCCGAGGCTGGGGCCGTCCGGGCCGAGGATCACCGGCATGTCGCCGGTGAAGTCCACCGCGCCTATGGCGTAGGGGTTGTCGTGGATGTTGGAGGGGTGCAGGCCGGCCTCGCCGCCGCTTTCGCGCACCCATTCCGGCTTCGGACCGATCAGGCGCACGCCGGTGCGGCTGGAGTTGAAGTGCACTTCCCAGGCGGTGGCGAAGAAGGTCTCGATAGAGGCCGGGGTGAAGTATTCCGGCGCGCCGTGGGGGCCGTAGATCACGCGGATGCGGCGCAGCGCCGGCAGCGGCGGGCACAGCTCGGTGGGCAGGCTGGCGCCGGCTTCGCGGTTGGCCAGGGGCTGCAGGTGCAGCACGTCGCCGGCGCGCAGGGCGCGGCCGCCATGGCCGCCGAACTGGCCGAGGGTGAAGGTGCTCTTGCTGCCCAGGTAATCCGGCAGCTGCAGGCCGCCGCGCAGGCACAGGTAGCTGCGCGCACCGGCGCCGGCGATGGTGCCGAGGGCGAGGGTGGCGCCGGCTGGCACCCGCAGCGCGGTGTTCAGGGGCTGCGGCTGACCGTCGAGGGTGAGCGGGATCGGCGCGCCGGTGACGGCCACCACCGCGTCGGTGTTGAAGCGCAGGCTAGGGCCGCTCATGGTGATTTCCAGCGCTGCGGCGCCTTCCTCGTTGCCCAGCAGGCGGTTGCCCAGGCGCAGGGCGCGGCTGTCCATGGGGCCGGACGGCGGCACCCCCACGGCCCAGTAGCCGAGGCGCCCGGGGTAGTCCTGCACCGTGGTCTGGGTGCCGGCGCCGAGCACCTCGAAAGTGTGGGCGCGGTAGGCGAGGTGCTCCAGGCAGCGGGTCCAGGGCTGGCCGCTGGCGAAGGGCGCGTCGATCAGGATCTGCCGCAGGTAGTCGCGGTTACTTTCCACGCCGTAGAGCAGCGAGCCGGCCAGGGCGCAATCGAGGGCGGCGCTGGCCTCGTCACGGGTTGGCGCCCAGGTGATGAGCTTGGCGATCATCGGGTCGAAGTAGGGCGGGATTTCGCAGCCGGCTTCCACCCAGGTGTCGATGCGCAGGGCGCGGCCGTCCGCCTCGGGGAAGCGCACGGCGGTGAGCAGGCCGGGGCTGGGCTGGAAGTCGCGGCCCGGGTCCTCGGCGTAGAGCCGCGCCTGGATGGCGTGGCCGCTGGGCGCAAGGCCGCGGGCCAGCTCGGCGAGCGGCGGCAGGGTGCCGGCGGCCAGCTCGACCATCCAGCGCACCAGGTCGACGCCCCAGACCTGTTCGGTGACGCCGTGCTCCACCTGCAGGCGGGTGTTCACTTCGAGGAAGTAGAAGCGCTCGGCCTCGCTGTCGTAGACGAACTCCACGGTGCCGGCGCTGCGGTAGCTGACCGCCTTGGCCAGCTGGATGGCGGCGGCGCAAAGGTCCTCGGCCATGCCGGCGGGCAGGTTGGGTGCAGGGGTTTCCTCCAACACCTTCTGGTTGCGCCGCTGCACCGAGCAGTCGCGCACGCCGAGGGCGATCACCTCGCCACGGCCGTCGCCGAACACCTGCACTTCCAGGTGGCGGGCGCGCTGGATGTACTTCTCGATGAACACCCCGGCGTCGCTGAAGTTGTTCTGCCCCAGGCGCTTCACCGCGTCGAAGGCCTCGCTCAACTCGCTGGCCGAGCGGCATACGCGCATGCCGATGCCGCCGCCGCCGGCGGTGCTCTTGAGCATCACCGGGTAGCCCACCTGTTCACCAGCCAGCAGCGCCGCGTCGAGGCTTTCCAGCAGCTCGGTGCCTTCCAGCATGGGCACGCCCTGGGCCTTGGCCAGGGCGCGGGCGGTGTGCTTGAGGCCGAACACCCGCAACTGCTGCGGCGTCGGCCCGACGAAGGCGATGCCGGCCGCCTCGCAGGCTTCGGCGAAGGCGGCGTTCTCGGAGAGGAAGCCATAGCCGGGGTGGATCGCCTGGGCGCCGCTGTCGCGGGCCACGGCGAGGATCTTCTCCACCACCAGGTAGGTGTTCGCAGCCGGGCCTTCGCCCAGGCTGTGGGCCTCGTCGGCCTGCTGGATGTGCAGGCTGGCGATGTCCGCCTCGGAGTACACGGCGACGCCGCGCACGTCGAGTTGGCGCAGGGTGCGGAGGATGCGGCAGGCGATGGCGCCGCGGTTGGCGATCAGGAGTTTTTCAAACATTGCGGAGCCCTCGAAAGGGATGACGGGCCGTCCCGCCTTGTTCGTCTGCACCACGGTCGTCCGTGGCTGAGCATGCTGTCACCTGTAGGAGCCAGCTCTGCTGGCGAAGCTTCGCGAGCAGAGCGAGCGCCTACGGTCGAGGTCTGGAGGTGTTCTGCAGGCACTGCCCTGAACGGCTCTGGCACAAGAGGAACAACCAACGCCGCACCCCTTGCAGCTTGCCGCTTGCCACTTCCAGCTGCCTTTTCACTCCCATACCAACACCTGCGCCGGAGTGGGGTTGTAGCCGTTGCAGGGGTTGTTCAGCTGCGGGCAGTTGGAGATGAGGACGATGATGTCCATGTGCGCGACCAGCTCGACGTACTTGCCGGGGGCGGAGATGCCGTCTTCGAAGGTGAGGCCGCCTTCGGGGGTTACCGGCACGTTCATGAAGAAGTTGATGTTGGCGCTGATGTCGCGCTTGGCCAGGCGGCCGTCGTGCAGGCTGGCGCGCAGGAAGTTGTCGCGGCAGCTGTGCATGTAGCGGGTGTCCAGGGCGTAGCGCACGGTGTTGCTTTCCTGGGCGCAGGCGCCGCCGAGGGTGTCGTGGCGGCCGCAGGTGTCGGCGACGATGCTCAGCATGGGGTTGCCGAGGTTGGACCAGAGCACGCTGCCGGCGCTGAGGTAGACGCGGTTCTGCTTGCGCAGGGTGCGCTGCACGTCATAGCGCTCGCGGGGGTTCTGCGCGTTGAAGAAGAGGGTGTCCACTGCCTGGTTGCCTTCGAGGTCGAGCAGGCGCAGGGTCTGGCCGGCCTTCACTTCGGTCATGAAGGGTTCGCCGGCGGCGATCACCGCGCGGTAGACGGCGGCTTCGGGGTGCTTGTCGCTGGGAGTGGGGTTCATCGGGCAGCCCTCAGATGTACAGACGTTCGGTGTTGTGGAAGCCGCGGCCGTTCTCCGGGCGCGAGGTGCGGCAGAGCACGCTGATGCCGTCGCTCTCGACCTTGTGCCAGCTCAGGTTCACCGGCTTCGGGGCGTAGACGGGGTCGGGGTCCATGGGGTGCTGCAGGGCGGTGAGCACCACCAGGCTGTCCATCGGCGCGTAGAGTTCGACGTAGTCGCCGGCTTTCGAGTGGCCGGGCTGGAAGTGGAAGCAGCCGTCGGCGTCCACCGTGACCTTGCTGAACAGGTTCAGGCACATGAGCAGGTCCTGCAGGTTCAGGTCCCACTTGCCCATCTCCACCAGCAGGTTGTCGACGCCGTTGCGGAAGAAGCCGTTGCGCAGTTCCTGGTAGCGGCCGGCGCCGTATTTCTCCTGCACTTCATTGGCACTGAGCACGCCGCCGAAGCTGTCGTGCCAGCCGCAGCTGTCGGCGGTGATGGCGGCGAGCACGCGGCCCATGTCCGAGTACAGGCAGTGGCCGGCGGTGAGCTTGGCGGTGTGCTGGCACTTGAGGCTGTCCGGCAGGTTCAGGCGCTCGCTTTTCTCGGCGGCGTTGAACAGCAGCAGGCTGACGTTGGCGCCGCCCTCGATGTCGCTGATGCGCAGCAGCTGGCCGCGCTTGAGGACGAAGGAGGTGTGGCCGCCGCCGGGGACGGTTTCTTCATAAAGGGTGGGGCGCAGGGCCAGGGATGCGGTCATGGGCAGGCTCCTTTCAATGGGCCGGGGCGGGCTGCAGGGCACGGGTGACGCGCTCCGGCAGGGCTTCGACGGCGGCGCGCGCGGCGCGGCGGTCGCTGTTCAGGGGGATGTCGTAGGTGATGCGCGCGCCATAGGCACCGGGCGCTTGCGGGTCGTGGCGGACCTTGTCGAAGACCATCAGCCGGGTGCCGAGGGTGAAGCCTTCGGCCAGGTCGTGGGTGACCATGAACACGGTCAGCCGGGTTTCCTGCCACAGGCCCAGCAGCAGCTCGTGCATGTCCTTGCGGATGCCCGGGTCGAGGGCGCCGAAGGGTTCGTCCAGCAGCAGCACGCGGGGCTTCATCACCAGGGCCTGGGCGATGGCCAGGCGCTGCTGCATGCCGCCGGAGAGCTGCGCGGGGTATTTGTCCAGGGCGTGGCCGAGGCCGACTTTCTCCAGCATCACAGCGGCCTGTTCGCGGGCGGCACGACGGGCACCGCCGAACAGGCGGCCGAACAGCGGTGCGCGGGGCAGCTCCAGGCCGAGGGCGACGTTGTCCAGCACCGAGAGGTGGGGGAACACCGAGTAGCGCTGGAACACCACGCCGCGGCTGGCATCGGGCTCGGCCACCAGGGGCTGGCCGTCCAGAAGCAGCTGGCCACGGCTGGGCGTTTCCTGGCCCAGCAGCATGCGCAGGAAGGTGGACTTGCCGCAGCCCGAGGCGCCGACCAAGGTGCAGAACTCGCCTTCGGCGACGCTCAGGCTGAGGTTCTCCAGCACCACCTGGTCGCTGTATTCCTGCCACAGGTTCTTCACTTCGATGAAGGCGCTCATGCCTTGGCTCCTTCGTACCAGGGGAAGGCCAGGCGGGTGAGCTGGCGCAGGCCCAGGTCCATCAGCCAGGCGAGCAGGGTGATCCACACCACGTAGGGCAGGATCACGTCCATGGCCAGGTAGCGGCGGACCAGGAAGATGCGGTAGCCGAGGCCGTCGGTGGAGGCGATGGCCTCGGCGGCGATGAGGAACAGCCAGGCCGAGCCCAGCACCAGGCGCAGGGAGATGAGCAGGCGCGGCAGCAGCTGCGGCAGCACCACGCGCAGGATCAGGGTCCAGGTATTGGCGCCCAGGGTCTGCGCCTTGATCAGCAGTTCGCGGGGGATCTCCCGGGCGCGCTGCTCCAGGTCGCGGGCGAGCACCGGGGTGATGCCGATGACGATCAGCATCACCTTGGACAGCTCGCCCAGGCCGAAGACGATGAACAGGATCGGCAGGATCGCCAGCGGCGGCACCATCGACAGCACCGTGAGCAGCGGCGACAACGGCGCGCCGAACAGCGGCAGGGTGCCGGCGGCGATGCCCAGGCACAGGCCCAGCAGGGCGGCGACGGCGAGGCCGATGGCCAGGCGCTTGAGGCTGGAGGCGCTGTCCTGCCAGAACAGGTATTGGCCGCTGCGCTTGTCTTCGGTGAACGCCAGGCGCTGCACCGCATCGACCATCTGCGTGGCGCTGGGCAGCAGTTTGTCGTTGGGGTTCTCCGTGAGCCGCGCCGCCGACCCGGTGAAGTAGGCGAACAGCAGCAGGGCGAAGGGCAGCAGGATCAGCAGCAGCCTTCCTGCACGGTCCGGGTGGCGGTTGATCAGGCGCATGGCGAGGTCTCGGTGATAGGGGGCGGGTAGGTTGGTGCCGAGGAACGAGGCCCAACGTTGGGCCGCGCTGCGCTTGGTACCAACCTACGGAACCGTGTCGGCGGTCAGAGCTTCCCTTCGGCGGCCATCTGCACGTAGGTCGGGTCGAATCGCAGCTTGACGTTGCCCTTGTCGCCGGTGACCACGCCCTTGGCGAAGCTCATGCCGACGGCGTCGGCGTCCTTGGCGCCTTCGCCCAGCAGGCCGTGGGCGAAGGAGAACTGCGCCACCTTGTCCATGGTCGCCGGCAGTTTCGGGCTGGTGGCGAACTCCAGGGCGTCCTTGGGGGTGTAGAAGAGGCGGGTGGCGGCGAGCTGCGACTGGTAGCCGGCCAGGTCGGTGCCGGAGGCCTTGGCCATGTGCTCCAGGGCGGCACGGCCCTCGGCGTTGTCGCTGGCCATCAGCGCCACGATTTCGAACCAGGCGCCGGTCAGGGCCTTGCCCAGGGCGGGGTTGTCGGCCAGCGTTTCGCTGTTGACCACCATCATGTCCATGATCTCGCCGGGGATCTTGCTGGAGTCGAAGACCTCGGTGCTGCCCGGCTTGGCCTTGATCTCGGCGAGCATCGGGTTCCAGGTGGCGACGGCCTGGACGTCATCGGTGTCGAAGGCCGCGGCGATGTCGGCGTCGGAGGTGTTGACCACCTTCACGTCCTTCTCGCTGAGGTCGGCGCGCTCCAGGGCGCGGGCCAGGACGTAGTGGGAAACGGAGAGCTCCACCAGGTTGATGGACATGCCCTTGAGGTCGGCCAGGGTCTTGCCCTCGCCCTTGATCACCAGGCCGTCGTTGCCGTTGGAGAAGTCGCCGACGATCAGCGCGGTGCTGTCCACACCGCCGGCGGCGGGGATGGTCAGGGCGTCCATGTTGGTCATGGTGCAGCCGTCGAACTGGCCGGCGGTGTACTGGTTGATCGACTCGACGTAGTCGTTGAGCTGGGTGACCTGGATGTCGATCCCGTACTTCTTCGCCCATTTGTCGACGATGCCCTGGGTGGCACCGTATTCCCATGGCATCCAGCCGGCGTAAATGGTCCAGCAGACGTTGAAACTGTCCTTCTGCGCTGCATTGGAATTGAAGCTGATGGCGGCGGCTAGGCCGGCAGCGAGTACGGCGAACAGACGGGGCTTGCGCATGGATGACCTCCAGTTCGGTAAGGGACAGCGGGAGCGGCGCGGCACTTCCCTGCTTGCAGGGGCGCGTTCTCCCGGGCTTTTGTCCCGCCGTGTAACCTCGGAGGAGGTCGCCGGCTCTCGGACCAGCCACCCGCTTTCGCGAGCCGGAACCCTAGCCAGCCATTGCAAATTGTGGTGCCGCGGACCCCGGCTTCCACCGGGTTGCTCCTGCACGCCTAATCCTTAGCGAAGGCCATGCCAACCCGGCGCGAGCCACTGGCGGCGGGCGTTGTGGAGGAGGGCGGGGTGAATTTCAGCGGTGCGCAGGGGCGCGCCGTGCCCGTCTCTGGGGCGGGGCGCTTCATGCTGGTGCGTGGTAACAACTGGAAATGGATTTTGCCGACGGAGGGATGCACACCGGCCGTGTGAAACGGTGTCGAAGATTGTGGGAGAAATCCCGGGTGCCGACATTCGTTGGCGCCGTCCCAGCGGTCGAAGGAGGCCGCCATGTCCTATCGAACGATGTTGATCGCAGTACTGGGCCTGTCCCTGGGTGGTTGTGCCGTCTACGACTATGACGACGATTATCGTGGCTACCCGCGCAACTATGGCGGCGGTGGCTATGTCGTGCAGCAGCCGGCCTATTACCAGGGTTCACCGACCTACTACTACCGGACCGAGCGCATCTACCAGCCGCAGCGTTACTACCAGGTGCGCCCGCAGCCCTATCAGCCGCCGCGCCATGACCGCCGCTACGACGGGCGCAACGACCATCGCTACGACCGCCACGACAATCGCCATGACAACCGGCACGACTCGCGGCGCTGGGACAACCGCAACCCGCCGCGCCCGGACTGGAACGAGCGTCGCCAAGACTACACCCCGCGCCTGCAGAACTGGGGCGGCAACCGCCCGCCGCAACAGGGCTGGAACCAGGGCGGCGGCCGCCCCAGCTACGCCGTGCCGCCGGCCTACCAGGTACGCCCCCACGAAAACCCCATCCGCCCGCACCGCAGTGATTGGTCGCAGCAGAACCGTCGCTAAAGCAGAGCACTGAAACCTAGGCGAGGCAGCCAGCGCAAGGCGAAAACAGGCGAGAGAGCGGAGTCTACGAACCGTAGATGAGCATCTCGAGCCTGTTTTCAACGCAGCGATGGCAACGCAGCCCGTTTCAATAGCCGGTAATGGGCTGGGCGTCTTCTTCCAGCAAGTACTCCACCATCGCCCGCGCAGCCGGTGACAGGCTGCGCCCGGCGTGGCTGACGATGCCATAGGCGGAACGGGCGTCGAGGTTGTCCACTGGCAGCAGCACCGCCAGGCGGCCGGCCGCAACGTCCTCGGCCAGTACGTCCCAGGGCGCCATGCTGATCACCTCGCTGTCGGCCACCAGGGCCTTGAGCACCATGAAGTTGTTGCACTCGATGCCCAGTGGCTGCGGCTTCTGGTTGAGCGCGCCCAGGGTGCGCGCCACCTCCACCGGCAGCTGGGTGCCGGCCAGCGGGTAGGCGGCCAGGTGTTCCACGCGGATGTGGGGCAGCCGCAGCAGCGGGTGGCCGGGGCGGCAGAAGAGGGTGCCGGCGTGGCGGCGCAGGGGCGTGATGTGCAGCAGCGGGTCGCCCTCGAATTCGCGCACGTCCGCCACGAACAGCTCGATGGCATCCCCCAGCAACTGGTTGCGCAGGCTGTGCCAATCCTCGATGCGCAACTGCACCTGCACGCCCGGGTGGGCCCCGGCGAAGCGGCCCAGCGTACGGGGTACCAGGCGTGCGGCGGGGTAGGGGCCGGCACCCAGGCGCAGCTCGCCGCTGTCGAGGTTCTCCAACTGGGCCACGGCGCTGTGCAGGGCGCGGCGGCCGTCCAGCAGGCGCTGGGCGTGTTCCAGCACCAGCCTGCCGTGGGCGGTGAGGCTGATCTGCCGGGGGCCGCGGTCCAGCAGGCTGCAGTGGAGGCTGGCCTCCAGGGCCTGGATGCTGCGGCTGAGGGCCGGCTGGCTGAGGTTGACGGCTTCCGCCGCGCGGGCGAAGTGGCCGTGCTCGGCGAGGGCGACGAAATGGCGGAGCTGGCGTAGGTCGTTCATGCGTATCCCGCATCGGTTTCGGCAGAGGAATGCATTGGAATTATTGATCGGCGCCTGCCAGCCTGTCTGCTCCCATAACAACAACGAGCCGACATCATGCGCATCACCACCCGCTTCGGCGGCCTGCTGCTGGCCGCCGCCCTGCCATTCGGCGCCGACGCCGCGCTACCCGACGAGACCCTGGAGCCGAGCATCAACGCCGAGCTCGCCGACCACACCCGGCACTTCGACGAGAAGGTCTACAAGATCGCCGACAACGTCTGGTCGGCGGTGGGCTGGAACCTGGCCAACAGCGTGATGATCGAGGCGCCGGAAGGTCTGATCATCGTCGACACGGGCGAGTCCGCTGAGCAGTCGCGCAAGGTGCTGGCGGAGTTCCGCAAGATCAGCGCCAAGCCGATCAAGGCCATCGTCTACACCCACTTCCACCCGGACCACATCAACGGCGTGAAGGGCTTCGTCAGCGAAGAGCAGGTGAAGAGCGGCGAGGTGCAGATCTACGCCCAGGAAACCCTGCTCGACAACGTGGTGACCCAGGGCGCGCTGGTGGGGCCGATCCTCGGCATGCGCTCGGGCTACAGCTTCGGTGCGGCCCTGCCGGACAGCGACAAGCGCGACATGAACGCCGGCCTCGGCCCGCTGGCCCATCCCGGCGCCTCCACCTTCATCGCGCCGACCATCACTTTCAAGGAGTCCCTGGATACCACCATCGCCGGGCTGAAGGTGCAGTTCCTCCATGTGCCCAGCGAGGCGCCGGACGAGATCGTCCTCTACCTGCCGGACAACCGCGTGCTGATCAGCGCCGAGGTGACCCAGGGGCCGACCCTGCCCAACGTCCACACCCTGCGCGGCACCAAGTTCCGCGACCCGGTGGTGTGGGTGCAGAGCCTCGACAAGCTGCGCGCCTTCAAGGCCGACTACATGGTGCCGCTGCATGGCCAGCCGGTGTCCGGCCGCGACAAGGTGGAAGAGGTGCTGCGCATGACCCGCGACGCCATCGCCTACATCCACGACCAGACCGTGCGCTGGATGAACAAGGGTCTGACCCCGGACGAGCTGGTGGAGAAGGTCAAGCTGCCGCCGCACCTGGCCGGTTACACGCCTTACCTGCGCGAGTACTACGGCACCGTGAAGCACAGCGTGCGGCAGATCTACCAGGGCTACCTGGGCTGGTTCCAGGGTGACCCGGTGGACCTCGACCCGACGCCGCCGGCGGAGAAGGCCAAGCGCCTGATCGCCCTCATGGGTGGGCGCGACAAGCTGCTGCTGGCCGCCGGCGACGCCTACCTCAAGGGGGATTGGCAGTGGGCGGCGGAGCTGGCCAGCTACGCCATCCGCGTCGACCATGACGACAAGCTGGCCCGTGACATCAAGGCCCGCAGCTTCCGCCGCCTGGGCTATGCCAGCATGAACATCAACTGGCGCAACTGGTACCTGATGAGCGCCATGGAGCTGGAAGGCAAGCTCGACGGCGATGCCGCGCTGCAACTGTCCCAGGGGCTGCGCAACGCCTTCCTCTCGCCGGACATGCTGAAGAATCTGCCGGCGCGGATCTTCCTGCAGAACTGGGTGACCCGCATCGACCCGGAGAAGAGCGCCGACGTGAACCTCACCCTGGGCTTCGTCTTCCCCGACATCAACGAGCAGTGGGCGCTGGAGATACGCCGCGGCGTGGTGGAGATGCACCCAGGCATCCCCGAGGGCACCACGTTGAAGCTGACCTTCGACAAGACTTACCTCGACACCGTGATCAGCGGCGAGAACGGCCTGCTCAAGGGTGCGCTGCTGGGCGACGTGAAGGTCGACGGCAACCTGCTGGACATCAAGACCTTCCTCGGCTGCTTCGATTTCGAGGACGCCCCCATCGCCCTGACGGTGCGCTGACCCACCTGAACCGGCGGCGCCGTTCCAGGCGCCGCCCACGAGGCCGCCATGAAGACTTCCCCCTTGCTGCGCCGCACATTGCTGGCGCTGGCCCTGCTCGTCGGTCTGCCCGCGCTGCTGCTGTTCAGCCAGCGCGAGCTGATCCGCAACGCCGCCCAGGGCTACCTGTACGGCTACCCGCTGGTGCTCACCGAGATCACCCGCGACAACTTCAGCGCCGACATGGCGCCGATCAACCGCCTGATGCACGTGCCGCGCTTCCCCGACGCGGGCTTCCGCGAGATTGTCCGGCCCAACGTCGACACCCTCTACTCGGTGGCCTGGCTGGACCTGGAGCAGGGGCCGCTGGTGTTCGAGCTGCCGGCCACCGAACGCTACAACGTCATGCAGTTCCTCGATGCCTGGACCAACGTATTCGCCTCCCTGGGGCCGCGTACCACCGGCAATATCGCCGGGCGCTACCTGCTGGTGGGGCCGCGCTGGCAGGGCGAGGTGCCGAAGGGCTTCAGCCTGCTGCGCTCGCCTACGCGCATGGCCTGGCTGCTGGGCCGGGTGCAGACCAATGGCCCGGCGGACTATGACCGCGTCCACGCCATCCAGGCCGGCATCAGCCTCACGCCCCTGGCGCAGTGGCGGCCGGGCCAGGTGCAGGCCTCGGTGGCGCCGCCCGCGAAGGGGCGCAAGTCGGTGCCGCCGCTGTTCCAGGTGCGCGCCCTCGATAGCCGCGCCTTCTTCCAGCGCCTGGCTGCGCTGATGGACGACAACCCGCCACCTGCAGCCGATGCGCCGGTGCTTGGGCAGCTGGCGGCGCTCGGCGTGGAGCCCGGCAAACCGGTGGCGGAGTGGTCCTGGCTGCAGCGCCAGGCGGTGAACCTGGGCGTCTGGCTGGCCGAGCGCGGTGTGCGCAAGGCCATGGCCAACCCCAGCAACCTGCAGGACGGCTGGCGCGTACCGCCGATGCAGGTGGGCCGCTATGGCGAGGACTACGGCCTGCGCGCGGCGGTGGCCATGGCCGGCTTCGGCGCCAACCTGGCGGAAGATGCCATCTACCCCAATGCGGTGCAGGATGGCCGGGGCGAGGACCTGCAGGGCGGCAAGCGCTACCGCATGCATTTCGCCGCCGATGCGCTGCCGCCGGTGCGGGCCTTCTGGTCGCTGACCGTCTACGACGGCGACGGTTTCCTGGTGGCCAACCCGCTGAACCGTTTCGCCCTGGGCGACCGCGATGCGCTGGCGTTCAACCCCGATGGCTCCCTCGACATCCTGCTGCAGGCCGAGGCACCGCAAGGCGAGGGACAGGCCAATTGGCTGCCGATTCCCCACGAGGGTGTGTTCAGCGTGACCGGCCGGCTGTACTGGCCGAAGGCGGAGATCCTCGACGGGCGCTGGCGCATGCCACCGGTGCAGATGCAGGCGGACTGACCCCGAGTCGCGCGCGCCGGCCAAACGAAAGTGCGGAAGGCGCGCGCGGCTGGAGACGGCACACTGCAAGGCTCAACCTTGCAATGGAGAACCCCTATGCACGTCCTGTCGTTCGCCAAGGGCGCCCTGGCCATGTTCTGGCTGGTGGCGATCCTCAACATCATCTACCCCTTCGGCGAGCCCCTGCACCGCCCCTTGCTGCTGGTGGCCGGTGTGATGCTGCTGGTCCACGTGGCCGAGGCCGCGCTGTTCAACCGCAAGCTCAAGGCCCGTCCCTTCCCCTGGCTGGAGCGCACCCAGGTGCTGCTGTTCGGCTTCCTCCACCTGCGCGGGCTGCGCTGATCCTGCCACCACCGTTCCCGGGCTGAAGCCCGGGCTACGCGCCGGTCGGCACGGTGGTTGGGATATGGCGGTAGGGCGGGTGAAACCCGCGATGTTGTTGTGCGAAACCCTTGTCGGGTTGCACCCGACCTACACCGGCACGGCGTTGTGCATGTCGGGTGGAGGTCGCTTTTTACCTCCACCGATCGGTGTGCCCGGTCCTGCACATTCTTCCGGCGATCGTCTCACCCGACCCTGCTGCTTCGTCCCTCAGCCCAACCTACGGGGCTCCGTGTTTCCGATGGCACTGAAACCCTTATGGCCTTGCCCACGGCGCAGGTCGGATAGGGGCACTGTGCCATTGTTTTTTCCGCTTCCAGCCCGCACCATTCGCGCCTCGTTATCGGGGCCGCCTGGCGGTTCCATTGGCAGGAAATCGGATTTTGCTCAGCAGTATCGGCAAATGGCGAAGCACTGGTAGGCCGGGCGTTATAGGCCCGGCGCTGCTGTTGCTGTTCGCCTTGCTGGCCGGTGCCCTGCAGGCGGATTGGGATTTCACCCTGATCAGCCGTCGCGCCGAATCCCTCTATGGCCCCCTGGGCGATGGCAAGCAGCGCATCGATGACTGGCAGCGCCTGCTGGCCAGCCAGGTGGGCGCCAGCGAGGCGGAGCAGTTGAAAGAGGTCAATCGCTTCTTCAACGCCAAGCTGCGTTTCACCGATGACCTCGCCCTGTGGAACCAGGTGGATTACTGGGCGACACCGGTGGAGGCGTTGCGCCGCGGGGCGGGCGATTGCGAGGACTACGCCATCGCCAAGTACATCAGCCTGCGTCACCTGGGGGTGCCGGCGGAGAAGCTGCGCATCACCTACGTCAAGGCACTGCGCCTGAACCAGGCGCACATGGTGCTGACCTATTACGAGAAACCCGACGCGGTGCCCCTGGTGCTGGACAACCTGATCGGCAGCATCCTGCCGGCTTCCCAGCGCAGTGACCTGTTGCCGGTCTACGCCTTCAACGGCGAGGGCCTGTGGCTGAGCAACCAGGGCGGCGGCAAGAAGGTGGGCGACGCCAAGCGTCTGTCCCGCTGGCAGGACCTATTGGAAAAGATGAAAGCCGAAGGCTTTCCCACGAGCGAATAGCGGAGTCGAGATGTCCCTGTTCAAACAGCTGTTGATCGCCATCTGCCTGTTCCTGGTCGTCGCCTTCAGCGGCAGCTTCATGGTCAGCCTGGAAAGCTCGCGCGAGCAGTACGTCAACCAGTTGCGTTCCCATGCCCAGGACGCGGCGACGGCCCTGGGCCTGTCGCTGACGCCGCACATCGACGATGCGGCGATGGTCGAGCTGATGGTCAGTTCGATCTTCGACAGCGGCTACTTCGAGCGCATCCGCGTGATCGACATGGCCACCGGCAAGGTGATCGTGGAGCGCACCGGCGTGCCCGATGCGGTGGCGGCCCAGGTGCCGCAGTGGTTCGTGTCGCTGATCGGCCTGGAGTCGGCCGGTGGCGATGCCATCGTCAGCCGGGGCTGGACCCAGGCCGCGCGGGTCGAGGTGCAGAGCCACCCGATGTTCGCCATCGCCAAGCTGTGGCAGAGCGCCCTCGGCAGCCTCGGCTGGCTGGCCCTGTGTGGCCTGGTCAGCGCCGGCCTCGGGGCCGTGCTGCTGCGTCGCCAGCTGCGCCCGCTGGACTACATGGTGGAGCAATCCCACGCCATCGCCCGTCGCGAATTCCTCAGCCTACCGCAACTGCCGCGCACCCCCGAGCTGCGCCGTGTGGTGCAGGCCATGAACCAGATGGTGGAGAAGCTCAAGGCGCTGTTCCAGGAGCAGGCCGAGCGCAGCGAGCGCCTGCGTGACGAGGCCTACCAGGACAGCCTCACCGGCCTGGGCAACCGCCGTTATTTCGAGATGCAGCTCAGCGCCCGCCTGAGTGCCGAGGACCAGGCCAGCAGCGGCTACCTGCTGCTGTTGCGGGTCAACGACCTGGCCGGCCTCAACCAGCGCCTGGGCGGCCAGCGCACCGACCAGCTGCTCAAGGCCGTGGCCGAGCAGCTCGCGCGCAACAGCGCGGGGCAGGGCGCCGGCCAGTTGCTGGCGCGCAGCCGCGGTGGTGAATTCATCCTGCTGGCGCCGGGCCTGGTGCGCGAGGAGGCCGAGCAACTGGCCACCCGCCTCGACGGCGCCCTGGGCAGCCTGGCCAGCACCGGTGCCACCGACACCCATCCCGTGGCCCATATCGGCCTGGTGCCCTTCGCCCCGGGCGAGTCGCAGCAGGACCTGATGATGCTCGCCGACGAGGCCCTGGCCCAGGCCGAGCGCCAGGCCGATCGCGCCTGGGCGTGCATCGAGCAGACCAGCGCCGGCAACGTCGGCGATGACCGTCATGCCTGGCACGCCTTGCTGGACAAGGCCCTGGCCCAGGGGCGCTTCCAGCTGTTCTTCCAGCCGGTGGTGGCCAGCCGCGAGCCGTCGCGGGTGTTGCACTACAAGGTGCTGTCGCGCCTGCCGGACGAGCAGGGCGAGAGCATCCCCGCCGGGCGTTTCCTGCCCTGGCTGGAGCGCTTCGGCTGGTCCACGCGCCTCGATCTGGTGATGCTGGAACTGGTGCTGGCGCAGATGGCCAGCCACGACCAGCCCCTGGCGCTGAACCTCTCCGGCGCGCTGCTGCGTGACGAGAAGGCGCTGAACCGTGCCCTCGACCTGCTGCGCCAACATCCGCAGCTGGGCCCGCGCCTGACCCTGGAACTGGAGGAAGACCAGTTGCCGGAGCAGGCGGTGCTGGAGAGCCTGACCCGACGCCTGCGCGAGCTGGGTTTCGCCCTCAGCCTGCAGCACTTCGGCGGCCGCTTCAGCATGATCGGCAACCTGGCGCGCCTGGGCCTGGCCTACCTGAAGGTGGATGGCAGCCACATCCGCGCCATCGACACCGAGAACGACAAGCGCCTGTTCATCGAGGCCATGCAGCGTGCGGCCCACAGCATCGACCTGCCGCTGATCGCCGAGCGCGTCGAGACCGAGGGCGAGCTGCGGGTGCTGCAGGAAATGGGCATCCAGGGTGCCCAGGGCCAGCTGTTCGGCGCTCCCGCTCCCTGGCGTTGATCCCGGGCGGAGGCGGGCGCCGCGGCCCCGCCTTCCGGCCGTTGCCTTGAACCATCCCGCGCCTCACCCGGTCCCCTGAAGTACGCCAGAACACGACTTCAGGAGGCTCCATGCGCATCCACCTGCCGCGTATCGGGCTGGGCGGCGCACCGCTCGGCAACATGTTCCACCCCGTGGCCGAAGAGCAGGCCGACGCCACCCTGGTGGCCGCCTGGCAAGCCGGTTTCCGCTATTACGACACCTCTCCCCATTACGGCGCCGGGCTGGCCGAGGAGCGCTTCGGCCGCCTGCTGCGCACCCGCCGGCGCGACGAGTACCTGCTGAGTACCAAGGTGGGCCGGGTGCTGGAGCCGGCCGCCGCGCCGGAGAACGCCAAGCCCTTCGTCCATGAGCTGCCCAACCGGCGCATCCTCGACTACTCCGCCGCCGGTGCCCGCCGTTCCCTGGAGGACAGCCTGGTGCGCATGGGCGTGGAACGCATCGACCTGGTGTTCATCCACGACGTCTCCGAGGACCAGCACGGCCCGCGCTGGCGCGAGTACTTCGCCCAGGCCATGGCGGGGGCGGCGAAGGAGCTGACGGCCATGCGCGATGAGGGGCTGATCCGTGGCTGGGGGCTGGGTGTGAACCTGGTGGAGCCTTGCCGGCTGGCGCTGGAGCAGGCCGACCCGGACCTGTTCCTGCTGGCCGGGCGCTACAGCCTGCTGGACCACCGCGAGGCGCTGGAGACGCTGTTCCCCGCCTGCCTCACGCGCGGCGTGGGCATCGTCGTCGGTGGGCCGTTCAACTCGGGTGTGCTGGCCGGGGGCGATCACTACGAGTACGACCGCATCCCGGCGGAGGTGAAGCGCCGGGCGCAGCGGCTGATGGCGCTGTGCGAGCGCTTCGGCATCGATTCGCGGGCGGCGGCGCTGCAGTTCTGCCTGGCCAACCCGGCGGTGCTGTCGGTGATTCCCGGCACCGCGACACCGGCACGCCCGGCGCAGTACATGGCGCAACTGCAGGCCGAGGTGCCTCGGGCGTTCTGGCTGGCGCTACGGGAAGAGGAGCTGGTTGGCGCGGATGTGCCGTTGCCGGAGTAGGGCCCGGCGCAGCGGCGGCAAAGGGGAAAGCAGGGGCCGGGTCAGATGACGCCGGACTCCTCGTCGTTGATCAGGCGGTTCAGGCCGCCGAGGGCCTCGCGTGCCTGGTTACGGCTGAGCAGTTTGGATTGCGCGGCCTGGGGCAGGTCGGTGATGCGGATCACGCCCTTGGTCATCAGCAGGCCGATGAGGTCTTCCAGTACCCGGATCATTTCCTGGTCGCTCTGCTTGAGCTGCATCAGGCTGGCTTCGACGGTCTGGTTGGAATACCAGGCGAGTACGAGCTGGTCATCGGCGGGGAGCATGCCGGTGAAGCCTTCGAACTCGGCCGCTTCCACGCGCACCAGTTGACCCTGGTCGTCTTGCTGAACGTAAAGCATGGGGTACCCCCTTTCTGAGGACATGAAAAGACCTGCGCCAATCTACACGCGCAGGCCCGTGGGGAACATGGGGAAAGCGAACCGGCCGCCTCCCCGCCGCCGGTTCACGGCGACGGGGAGGGGGGCGGGGAGGGGCGTTGTCGGTGGATCAGTGGTGCTCGGTCTTCACCAGCGGGTCGGAGCCGGCCACCAGGGAGCTGACGATCTGCGAGGAGGTGGAACCGTACTGGGTCAGGTCCACGCCCTCGAGCTTGATGGTCACATCGGCGCCGCTGTTGACGTTGCCGGTGGTGCTCACCTGCAGGGTGCTGGTGGCGGTGTCGACCTTGAGGTAATCGAGGAGGTTGCCGGAGTGCGCGGCATCGGGCAGCAGGTCGCTGAGGTCGATGCGGTCGCCCTGGGCGGCGTTGAAGTCCTTGATCACGTCGTTGCCGACATCGCCCGCCTTCCACATGAAGACGTCCGCGCCTGCGCCACCGGTGAGGGTGTCGTTACCGATACCGCCAATCAGCAGGTCGTTGCCGTCACCACCGTTGAGCAGGTCGTTGCCAGCGTTGCCGTAGAGCACGTCGTGGCCGTTGCCGCCATTGATGATGTCGGAGTACTTGCTGCCGTTGATCAGGTCGTTGGCTTCGGTGCCGTTGGCCGTCTGGATGGTGTGGACCACCCAGCCGTTGCTGGTTTCCACCAGTTCCTGGCCGCTGGACAGCACGGTGGCCTGAAGCAGCTGGTAGTCGCCGGTGCCGAGGGTCTTGTACGCCGAGTCGGCGCTACCGCTGGGCTTGAGCTCGATCTTCAGGGTGGCGGAGCCGCCCTGGTCCCAATACAGCAGTTCCAGCGCCTGCAGGCCGCCGGTGAGGCTGATGCCCTGGTAGGTGTCGGTGGTGGTGGACTGGATCTTGTCGGCGTTGGCGACGTCCTGGCCATCGATCAGCAGGCGGTAGCCATCGTCCGCGGTGATACGGATGTCATAGGTGCCGGCGTTGGCGACATCGATGAAGCCGTGGGCGCGGATGATGGCATCGCTGGTGTCGCCCAGGCCTGCGCCACCGGCCTTGAGGTTGGAGACGTTGCCGGTACTGGCCGCCGTGAGGAAGTCGTACAGGTTGTTCTGGCTGTTGCTGGACGAACCGATGGTGGTGCCGCTGCTGACGTTGCGGTTGTCACCCAGGTCGTCGCTGAACACTGGGCTGCCGTTCTTCAGGCCGTAGTCGATGACGTTGGCGATGAAGGTGGCGTTGACCGAACCGTTGGCTGCGTTGGCGTTGGAGCCCACCAGGCTGCTGTTGTTGCCGGGGCGACCCTCGATGTAGTTCTCCACCTGGTTGAGGGTGGTGAGGTTCGGCCGGCTGCTGCCGTTCTCGCTGTAGCCCCAGTACTCGCTGGTCAGGCCGCTGCCCAGGCCGGTGGTGCCGGTACCGGCGCTGTCGCTGATGGTGGTGCTAGTGGTGGTGTAGCTGGTGTGCTCCACGCCGCCATCGACGATGTTCAGCGTCAGGTGCTGGGAGGCCGTGCTGGCGGTGCTGCCGTTGGGCTCGGTGCTGACCGCCTTGACGTCCAGGCCGATGTCGCCGCGCACATCACCGGAGACCTGCAGCTTGGCGGTGGCCAGTTGGGCAGCGGTGAGGGTGTACACGCCGTTGACCGCGCTGAGGGTGGTACCGCCGACGACGATGGTCGAACCGTTGGACAGGTTGCTCAGCTGGTAGCTCAGGCTTTCGGAGCCGTCGGTGTCGGTCAGCGCGCCGCCGATGTAGTTGGCCAGGGCGATGCTGGTCTTGCCGCTGACGCCGCCATCGCCGGCCACCACGCCCTGGGACGAGGAGAGGGTGATGTTGTCGATCAGCGCGCCGCGACCGGCCTCGTTGGTGGAAGTGCCCGCCAGCTTGATGGTCAGGGCCTCGGTGCTGCCGGTGCCGACGAAGCTGAAGTGGATGTTCTCCCAGTTCAGGCTGGTCTGGCTGCTGGTGGAGGCGTACTCGCCCACCAGGGTGTTGCCGAGGTAGACGGCGATCTTGGTGTAGGTGGTGTCGAAGCCGAGGCGGCCGGCATAGTCCAGGGACAGCTCGTAGACCTTGCCGACTTCGGTGGCGACGTTACGGGTGATACCCAGGGTCTGCGCCATGCTACCGCCGGCGTCGTTCAGCTCCAGGGCGTCGTTGTTGCCGCTGCCCTGCATCTTGATGGTGACATCGTTGCCGGCCTGGTTCTGCATGGTGTCGTTGTGACCCCAGACCTCGAACACGTTGTCGCCGCCCGAACGCTTGTCACCGGTGGTGACCAGGGTCCAGTTCTCGAGGGTCGTGGCGCGTATCGACTCGGAGGTGCTGTTGCTGTCCGGCGCGGATTCCCAGGTGGTGGTGAACAGGTTGGCAGCGGCCGCCGACTTGACGGTGAGCGTGGGCGTATCGGCCGACGGCGTAATGTCGATGCTCATGGTGCTGCTGGCGCTGCTCAGGGAGCCGTCGCTGCCGCTGTACTTGAACTCGGCGTAGGTCTGCTTGTTCAGGCCGACACCGGTGTTGCCGAAGCTGTCGTGACCGGATTCGTTGCTGTCCGGCACGAAGCGCAGACCACCGCCATCGATCACCGACTTGGTGACGGTGGTGTTGGCGCTGACATCGGTCCAGGTGTTGCCCACCTTGACCTGCAGCTTGCCTTCGCCCGGCAGGCTCTCGACCTTGATCGACAGGCTGCTGTTGGCGTCCACGTCGCTGACCTTGAAGTCGCTCCAGGTGAAGACGTAGTTGGTGTCTTCGTTGCCGGTGACCGCAGCGCCAGCGACCACCACGGGGGCTTCGTTGACGTTGGTCACGGCGATGGAGTAGGTCGCCGACTTGGTGCTGCCGTCCGAGCTGGTGGCCAGCACGGTGATGTTGTGGCTGGTGGCGGTCTCGAAGTCGAGCTTGCTGCCGTCGGCCACGGTGACGATGCCGGTGGTGGCGTTGATCGCGAAGCGGCCGCCGGCGTTGTCGGTCAGCGAGTAGGTCACGGTGGTGCCGGCGTCGCCGTCCACACCGAAGGCGGTCAGGCCCACGCGGGTGCCGGTGGCCGCGTTCTCGGCGACGGTGTTGGTGGCCGCGTCGGAGTCGGTGAGGGTGACGCCGTTGTCGTTGAGGTTGTTCAGGTTGATGGTGAACACCTGGGTATTGGTGCTGCCATCGGAGCTGGTGACCTTGACGGTGATGTCGTGGCTGGTAGCCGCCTCGTAGTCGAGCTTGGTGCCATCGGCGACGGTGACCACACCGGTGGTGGCGTTGATCGCGAAGCGGCCACCGGCGTTGTCGGTCAGCTCGTACTTGGTGATGGTGGCGCCAGCGTCACCGTCGGTGCCCAGTACGGTGAGGCCGACAGTGCTGCCGTTGGCGGCGTTCTCATCGACGCGGTTGGCCGCGGCGTTGCTGTCGGTGATCACTACACCGTTGTCGTTGACGTTGCTCAGGTTGATGGTGAACACCTGGGTGTTGGTGCTGCCATCGGAGCTGGTCACCTTGACGGTGATGTCGTGGCTGGTGGCGCTCTCGTAGTCGAGCTTGGTGCCATCGGCGACGGTCACCACGCCAGTGGTGGCGTTGATGGTGAAGCGGCCACCGGCGTCGTTGGTCAGCTCGTACTTGGTGATGGTGGTGCCGGCATCGCCGTCCACGCCCAGTACGGTCAGGCCCACGGTGGAACCGTTGGCAGCGTTCTCGGCAACGGTGTTGGCCGCTGCGTTGCTGTCGCTGATCACCACACCGTTGTCGTTGACGTTGGTGAGGTTGATGGTGAACACCTGGGTGTTGGTGCTGCCGTCGGAGCTGGTCACCTTAACGGTGATGTTGTGGCTGGTGGCGGCTTCGTAGTCGAGCTTGGTGCCATCGGCCACGGTCACCACACCGGTGGTGGTATTGATCGCGAAGCGGCCGCCGGCATTGTCGGTCAGCTCGTACTTGGTGATGGTGGTGCCGGCATCGCCGTCCACGCCCAGAGCAGTCAGGCCGACGGTGGAGCCATTGGCGGCGTTCTCGGCAACGGTGTTGGCCGCTGCATTGCTGTCGCTGATGACCACGCCGTTGTCGTTGACGTTGCTCAGGTTGATGGTGAACACCTGGGTATTGGTGCTGCCGTCGGAGCTGGTCACCTTGACGGTGATGTCGTGGCTGGTAGCCGCCTCGTAGTCGAGTTTGCTGCCGTCAGCGACGGTCACCACGCCCGTGGTGGCATTGATCGCGAAGCGGCCACCGGCGTTGTCGGTTAGCTCGTACTTGGTGATGGTCGCGCCGGCGTCTCCGTCGGTGCCCAGTACGGTCAGGCCCACGGTGGAGCCGTTGGCAGCGTTTTCGGCAACGGTGTTGGCGGCGGCGTTGCTGTCGGTGATGACCACGCCGTTGTCGTTGACGTTGCTCAGGTTGATGGTGAACACCTGGGTATTGGTGCTGCCATCGGAGCTGGTGGCCTTGACGGTGATGTTGTGGCTGGTGGCGGCCTCGTAGTCGAGTTTGCTGCCGTCAGCGACGGTCACCACGCCCGTGGTGGCGTTGATCGCGAAGCGGCCACCGGCGTTATCGGTCAGCTCGTACTTGGTGATGGTGGTGCCGGCATCGCCGTCCACGCCCAGAGCAGTCAGGCCAACGGTGGAGCCATTGGCGGCGTTCTCGGCAACGGTGTTGGCCGCTGCGTTGCTGTCGCTGATGACCACGCCGTTGTCGTTGAGGTTGTTCAGATCGATGGTGAACACCTGGGTGTTGGTGCTGCCATCGGAGCTGGTGACCTTGACGGTGATGGTGTGGCTGGTGGCGGACTCGTAGTCGAGCTTGCTGCCATCGGCCACGCTCACCACGCCAGTGGTGGCGTCGATTGCGAAGCGGCCGCCAGCATTGTCGGTCAGCTCGTACTTGGTGATGGTAGTACCGGCGTCGCCGTCCACGCCGCGTACGGTCAGGTCGACGAGGGTGCCGGTGGAGGCGTTTTCGTTGACCTGGTTGGGCGCGGTGTTGATGTCGGTGATGGTGATGCCGTTGTCGTTGAGGTTGTTCAGGTCGATGGTGAACACCTGGGTGTTGGTGCTGCCATCGGAGCTGGTGACCTTGACGGTGATGGTGTGGCTGGTGGCGGCCTCGTAGTCGAGTTTGCTGCCATCGGCGACGGTGACCACGCCGGTGGTGGCGTCGATGGCGAAGCGGCCACCGGCGTTGTCGGTCAGCTCGTACTTGGTGATGGTCGCGCCGACGTCGCCGTCCACGCCCTTCACGGTCAGGCCGACGGTGCTGCCGTTGGCGGCGTTCTCGTTGACCTTGTTATCGGCGGCATTGCTGTCGCTGATGACCACGCCGTTGTCGTTGACGTTGGTGACGTCGATGGTGACGGTGGCGGTGACCGGGGTCTTGCCGTCGGTGGCGCTGACCTGCAGCTGGTGCTGGGTGGCGGTCTCGTAGTCCAGGGTCTTGCCGTTGGCGAGGGTGATCACGCCGGTGCTGGAGTTGATGCTGAACAGGCCAGCGTCGTTGCCACCGGTGATGCTGTAGAACAGCGGCTCGCCGTCACGGTCCTGGTCGGTGCCGGTGAAACGGTCGTTGAGGTCGGCGATGGTGGTGCCGGAGGCGATGTTCTCGGCGAAGCTCACGGTGCTGTTGGCCAGGCCCGGAGCACTGTCCACCGCCGCGACCTGGATGGTCATGGTGTTGGGCGTGGAGAAGGCGCCGCTCTGGTCCTGTACCGAGAAGCTGAAGCTGTTGTTGCCGTTGGCATTGGCCGCCGGGGTGTAGACCAGGGAGGCGATCTGCGCCGCGGTGATGATCATGCCGACGGTAACGGCTTCGTTGCCCAGGCTCAGGCTGCCGCTGGCCGGCAGGCTGTTGATGCGGATGGCCTTGAGGCTGTCGCCGGTGTCGACATCGTGGAAGGCGAAGTCGCCGCTGGTGAAGCCACGCGGGGTGTCTTCGTTGGTGTTGACGGTGTTGTCGGCGCTGGTGGGCGCGTCATTCACGGCATGCACGGTCACCGGCAGGGTCAGGTTGGTGCTGGCCTTGTCGCCGTTGGCGCCTTCGGTTGCGGTCGCGGTGACCTTCAGGTCGAAGGTGCCGTTGTAGTTGGCCGGCGGGGTGATGCTCAGGTTGCCCAGGTTCCAGCTGGTGATGTCTGTGCTGGTGCTGCCGCTGGTGGCGGTGAAGCTGTTCACGCCGTCGGTCAGGGTGGCGCCCTCGGGGATCTGCGAGATGCCCACGGAGAGGCTCTCCGAGCCGTCGGTGTCGTTCAGCGAGGTGGTCAGGCGCGACAGCGGGATGCTGCTGTCCTCGTCACCCTCGTTGACGTTGTAGAGCTGGTAGTAGCCCTTGCCGTCGCTGCCATGCAGTTCCGACAGGTGCAGGCCGTTGCCGGCCAGGTCGCTGGGCTTGGTGTAGAGCTGCACGTTGGCGCTGGACAGGTCCTGCACCCGGCCGTTGCCGACCTTGACGTTGACGTCCAGGTTGCCCGGGCCGCTCTGGTTGTGCTGGTAGATGTCCAGGGTGTAGTAGCCGCTCTGCTGGGCGGTGTAGCTGCCGCTGAACTGGCCAGTGGAGCCGCCCCAGGTGGCGTTGGCCACGGTGGTGCCGCCCACGGAGACGAGCACGCTGTCGTCACCCGTGCCGCTGAAGGTGTAGGTCTGGCCGGCTTCGAGGTAGATCAGGCCGGAGAGCTTGTTGGCCACGCCGGCGTTGACGCTGTCGATGTGGGCATCGGCCAGGTTGCCGCTGCTGGCGGGGGTGCCGGCGGCGTCGATGGTGCTCTTCAGGGTCGCCGGGGAGGCACCGTTGCCGCCGCTGCCCAGGGCCAGGTTGTTCCAGCTCTGTTGCAGCAGGCCGGTGGCCGCGGGGTTGCCGCTCGGGGCCTGGGCGCCGAGGTTCGGGGCATCGGCCACGGCCTTGATGCCGACCTGCACGGTGGCGGTGCTGTTGCCGCCCTTACCATCGGTGACGGTGTAGGTGATGGTGTCCGCACCGCTGTAGTTGCCGGTGGGGGTGTAGACCAGCTTGCCGTCGACGATGCTGACGCTGCCGTGCTGCGCGTTGGCGCCGGTCAGGGTCAGGCTGTCGCCGTCGACGTCGCGGTCGTTGGCCAGCACGTCGATGGTGACGGCGGTGTCTTCCAGGGTGCTGGCGGTGTCGTTGACCGCGGTCGGGGCATCGTTGACCGGGTTGACGGTGATGTTGACCACGCTGTCGACCACGCCGCCCTTGCCGTCGCTGACGGTGACCACAAAGCTGTCCGGCCCGTTGTAGTCGCCGTTGGGCTTGTAGGTGTACTCGCCGGTGCTCGGGTTGAGGGTCAGGGTGCCGTTGGCTGTGCCGGTCTTCAGGGTGTAGGTGAGGCTGTCGCCGTCCGCATCGGTGGCCGTGATGCGGCTGATCAGGGTGCCGTCCTCGTCCACGCTGGCGGTGCTGTTGGGCGCTACCGGAGCGTCGTTGACCGGCTTGACGGTGACGCTGACCAGGCTGGTGGTGGTGCCGCCGTGGCCGTCGTCGATGGTGACGGTGAAGGCATCGCTGCCGTTGAAGTCCTTGGCCGGCTGGTAGGTGTAGGTGCCGTCGGCGTTGAGGGTGACGGTGCCGTGCTGCGGGCCGTTGCCGTTGGCGATGCTGTAGGTGAGGGTGTCGCCGTCGACGTCACGGGCGATGACCTTGCCTTCGACCGGGGTGTCCTCGTCGGTGCTGACGCTGGACGGGCTGCTGGTCGGTGCATCGTTGACCGGGTTGACCTTGATGGACACCACGGAGTCGGCATAGCCGAGCTTCGGATCGTAGACCCGGATGGTGAAGGTGTCGGTGCCGTTGAAGTCCTTGTTCGGCGTGTAGGTGTACTCGCCGGTGACGGTATTGAGCAGCAGGGAGCCGTGGTCGACGCCGGCCTGGATGACGTAGGTCAGCTTGTCGCCGTCCACGTCGCTGGCGACGATCTTGCCGCTGACGCTCTGGTCTTCATCGGTTTCCTTGGCCTGGTCGGCGGTGACCGGGGCGTCGTTGACCGGCTTGACGGTGACGCTCACCAGGCTGGTGGTGGTGCCGCCGTGGCCATCGTCGATGGTGACGGTGAAGGCGTCGCTGCCGTTGAAGTCCTTGCCCGGCTGATAGGTGTAGCTGCCGTCGGCGTTGAGGGTGACGGTGCCATGCTGCGGGCCGTTGCCGTTGGCGATGCTGTAGGTGAGGGCGTCGCCATCGGCATCGCGGGCGACGATCTGGCCGTCGATCGGGGTGTCTTCGTTGGTGCTGATGCTGGACGGGCTGCTCACCGGTGCGTCGTTGACCGGGTTGATCTTCACGGTCACCACGGAGTCGGCGTAGGCGCCTTTCGCGTCATAGACCCGAATGGTGAAGGTGTCGTTGCCGTTGTAGTCCTTGTTCGGCGTGTAGGTGTACTCACCGGTGACGGTGTTGAGCAGCAGCGAGCCGTGGTCGACACCGGACTGGATGACGTAGGCCAGCTTGTCGCCTTCCACGTCGGTGGCGACGATCTTGCCGCTGACGCTCTGGTCTTCGTCGGTTTCCTTGGCCTGGTCAGCTGTGACCGGTGCATCGTTGACCGGGGTCACGTCGATGCTGATGAGGCTGGTGGTGGTGCCGCCCTTGCCATCGCTGATGGTGACGGTGAAGGCATCGGGCCCGTTGTAGTCCTTGTTCGGCCGGTAGGTGTAGCTGCCGTCGGTGTAGAGGGTGACGGTGCCGTTCTGCGGGCCGTTGCCGCTGGCGATGCGGTAGGTGAGGGTGTCGCCGTCGACGTCGTGGGCATCCACCTGGCCGCTCACCGGGGTGTCTTCGGCAACGCTCAGGTTGGCCGGGTTGGCGGTCGGTGCGTCGTTGATCGGGTTGACGGTGATGCGCACCACGGCGTCGACCACGCCGCCCTTGCCATCGTTGACGGTGACGGTGAAGGAGTCCGGGCCGTTGTAGTTGGCGTTGGGCTTGTAGGTGTACTCGCCGGTGGCGGTATCCAGTACCAGCGTACCGTTGCTGGTGCCGGACTTGAGGCTGTAGGTCAGGGTGTCGCCGTCGGCGTCGGTGGCGTTCAGCTGGCTGGTGAGGCTGCTGTCTTCGTCCACGTTGACGAATGCGTCGTTCATCACCGGCGCATCGTTCACCGGGTTCACGCCCAGGGCGACCTGGCCGCTGACGGTGGCGGTGCCATCGTTGACGCTGTAGGTGAAGCTGCCAACGGCCTGGCCGGCGTTGTAGTCGGCCGGGGCGTTGTACTTCAGGCCTTGCAGCTGGGCGCTGGTGAGGGTCTGGCCATTGGTGAGGGCGGTGCCGTCGGCCAGGGTCACGCTGCCCAGGGTTGGCAGGCCGGTCACGGTGATGGTGAGGCTGTCGCCATCGGCATCGGTCGGGGCCTTGAGGCCCAGGTCGGTGCCGACGCTTTCTTCGTTGACGGTCAAGCTGGTGCTGTCGACGACCGGCAGGTCGTTCACCGGATTCACGCCCAGGGCGACCTGGCCACTGACGGTGGCGGTGCCGTCGTTGACGCTGTAGGTGAAGCTGCCCACGGGCTGGCCGGCGCTGTAGTCGGCCGGCGCGTTGTACTTCAGGCCTTGCAGCTGGGCGCTGGTCAGGCTCTGGCCATTGGTCACGGCAGTGCCGTCGGCCAGGGTCACGGTGCCCACGGTGGGCAGGCCGGTGACGGTGATGGTGAGGCTGTCGCCATCGACATCGGTCGGGGCCTTGAGGCCCAGGTCGGTGCCGACGCTTTCTTCGTTGACGGTCAGGCTGGTGCTGTCGACGACCGGCAGGTCATTCACCGGGGTGACGCCCAGGGTGACCTGGCCGTTCACGGTGGCGGTGCCGTCGTTGACGCTGTAGGTGAAGTTGCCAACGGCCTGGCCGGCGGTGTAGTCGGCCGGGGCGTTGTACTTCAGGCCTTGCAGCTGGGCGCTGGTCAGGCTCTGGCCGTTGGTCACGGTGGTGCCGTCGGCCAGGGTCACGGTGCCCAGGGTCGGCAGGCCGGTGACCTTGATGGTCAGCGGGTTGCCGTCCACGTCGGTGGGGGCTTTCAGGCCCAGGTTGGTGCCGACGCTTTCCTCCGCCACGGTGAGGGAGGTGCTGTCGACCACCGGTGCATCGTTCACCGGCTTGACGCCCACGGTGACGGTGGCGGTATCGGTGCCGCCATGGCCGTCGCTCACGGTGTAGGTGAAGGAACCGGTGCCGTTGAAGTTGGGCGCAGGGGTGAACACCACCTTGCCGTTGACCAGTTCCACGGTGCCGTTCTTGGCGCCCTGGACGCTGATGATGGTGAGGCTGTCGCCATCGACGTCGGTGTCGTTGCCCAGCAGGGTGGCGGGCTCGATGGTCAGCGGCTGGTCTTCGTTGGTGGTCAGTACGTCGTTGCCGGCCTGGCTCAGCTGGCTGCCGCCGACCACGGTGTAGCTGCCGCCTTCCGGACGCAGTTCGACCTTGAGCTGGGCCTGGCCGCCCTGGTCCCAATAGACGATCTGGATGTTGTGGGCACCGCTCTCGGTGATGGTGAAGGTGGCCGATTCGCGCGCGGTCGGGCCCTGGTTGCCGTTGAATTCGGCGACCACCTTGCCGTCGATGACGATGCTGTAGCCGTCGTCGGCGGTGACCTTGAACTGGTAGGTGCCGGCGGCGAGGCTGATCTGCCCGGTGAGCTGGATGATGGCGTCGGAGCTGTTCACCGGGTCGGTGTTCAGGGAGCCGGCATCGTTGCCGAGGAATTTCTGCAGCTGCTGGTCGTTGCCCAGGTCGGTGGACACGCCATTGCCGTAGTTCAGCTCGGTGGCGGTGAAGGTGGCGCTGGGGGTGCGGCCGGCGATGAAGGCGGCGACGCCCGCGAGGTTCTCCAGGTTGTTGCCGTCCACGCCTTCACGGTAGGCGTAGTAGTTGCCCTTGAGGCCGGCGATGACGCCGAAGTCGTCATTGGCATCGGGCGCGTCGTTGATCGGGTTGACGCCCAGGGTGACCTTGCCTTCGACGGTGGTGGTGCCGTCGTTGACGCTGTACTTGAAGTCGCCAACCGGGTCGCCGGCCTTGTAGTCGGCCGGGCCGTTGTACTTCAGGCCCTGCAGTTCGGCGCTGGTCAGGGTCTGGCCGTTGGTCACCGGGGTGCCGTTGGCCAGGGTCACGGTGCCCACGGTGGGCAGGCCGGTGACGGTGATGACGTGGGTGTCGTTGACGTCGACATCGGTCGGGGCGGCGATGTTCAGCGGGGTGCCGGTGCTTTCTTCGTCGACGGTGACGCTGGTGTCGGTGACCACCGGAGCATCGTTGCGGCCTTCGATGGTGACCGAGGCGTTGGCGCTGGTGACGCCGCCATGGCCGTCGCTGACTTCGTAGCTGTAGTTGAGGACGACCTTCTCGCCCACGGCCAGGTAGTCGTACTTGGACGGGTCGATCTTCAGGCTGTTGCTGGCGGCGTCGAAGCTGACGCCGGACACGTCGCCGGTACCCACCAGCTTGACGTTGCCGACGCTGAGGACGTCGTTGGCGTCTTCGTCGGAGGCGTGCTGCAGCAGGTCGAGGCTGTAGGCGGATGCGTCTTCGTGGGTCAGGGTGGTGGCGACACCGCTCACCACCGGGGCGTCGTTGCTGCCGGTGAGGGTGATGGTGACGTCACGGGAGACCGGGGCGCCGCTGCTGTCGGTGACGGTGACGCGGTAGACCAGGGTCACGGTCTCGTTGGCGCCGAGGTAGTCCAGCGCGCCGGCGGCGACGCTGTAGTTCCAGTGCACGGAGCCCTGGCCGTCGCCCTGGGCGGAGTCGCTGATGGCGGCGTTGAGGCTGCCGAGGACGTTGACGTCCTGGCCGCTGCCATCCTTCGCGCTGACCAGCTGGGTGCCCACGGTGTGGGTGTTGCTCAGGTCGGCGTCGCTGAAGCCGAAGTCGCCGCTGGCGGTCAGGCTGCCGGCGTTCTCGCCGGGCACGCCGTCGGCGCGCTCGGTGATGCTGCCGCTCTGTACGGTGCTTTCCAGCACGGGGGCGTCGTTGCGGCCCTCGATGGTGATGGTGGCGGTGGTGGGGGTGATGCCACCGTTGTTGTCGACCACGTCGTAGCTGTAGGTGAGCACCAGCTTCTCGCCGGCGGCGAGGTAGTTGTAGGCGTTCGGGTTGACCTGCAGGCCGTTGCCGCTGAGGGTCACGCCCGTGGAGTCCTGGGTGCCGACCTGCTTGAAGTTGCTGATGCCCAGCACGTCGGTGAGGTCGACGTCCTTGGCGTTGGCCAGCAGGTCGACGTTGAAGCCGGTGCTGTCTTCGTTGGTGTCCACGGCGATGGCGCTGCTGACCACCGGCGCGTCGTTGACGCCGTCGATGGTGACGGTGGCGCTGGTGGTGACCAGGCCGCCCTTGCCGTCGCTGACCTGGTATTCGTAGGTCAGGACGACGCTCTCGCCCTTGGCCAGGTAGTTGTACTTGGACGGGTCGACCACCAGGGTGTTGCCCTGGATGATGACGCCGGCGGTGTCGTTGCCGCTGGTTTCCTTGATGTCGACGGCGCTGAGCACGTCCTTGGCGTCGGCATCGCTGGCCTTGGCCAGCAGGTCGATCACGTGGCCGGCGGCGTCTTCGTTGGTGCCGTAGGTGATGGCGCCGCTGACGACCGGCACATCGTTCACGCCGGTAATGGTGATGGTCAGGGTGTTGCTGCTGGACAGCGAGCCGTCGGTGGCGGTGAAGGGGACCTTGATGGTCAGCACTTCATCCTTGCCGAGGTACTGGTAGCTGCTGTTGCTCGGGTCGAAGGTCCAGGTGCCGTCCGGGTTGAGGGTGAAGCCGTCCGGTGCGGGGTTCTTCAGGGTGAAGGTCAGGGTGTCGCCGTCGACGTCGGTGGCATCGAGCTTGCCGCCGATGGCCGGGGCGTCTTCGACGGTGGTGGCGCTGCTGGCGCTGGCCACCGGGGCGTCGTTCACCGGGGTGATGTTCAGGGTGATGCTGTCGGTGTCGCTCAGCTTGCCGTCGCTGGTGCTGATGGTCAGGGTGTCCTGGCCGTTGTAGTTGGCGGCGGGGACGTACTTCAGGCCCTGCAGGGCGGCGTTGATGGCGGCCTGGCTACCGGACAGGGTGATGCTGCCGGTGCCGTTGCCGCTGAAGGTCAGGCCGTTGGCGAGGATCGGGCCGAGGCTCAGCACGCCGTGGTCGACGCTGAGGGTGGTGGTCAGCTTGTCGCCGTCCACATCGCTCACGCTGACGCTGTTGTTGCCGAAGAGGCTGAAGACCTTGCTGCCGTCCTCGGCCAGGGTCTGGGTGCCCGGGGTGCTGTTGACCGGGGCATCGTTGACCGGGGTGATGTCGAATTTGAGGGTGGCGGTGCTGGTGAGGCTGCCGTCGCTCAGGGTGTAGGTGACGCTCGGGACCGGGCCGTTGTAGTCCTTGGCCGGCTCGAAGGTGAAGTCACCGTTGGCCTTGATGGTCAGCTTGCCGGTGCCCAGCAGGTCGATGGTGCCGCCGGCATTGGCGCTGACGAGCGGGAAGCCGGTGATGTTGAACTTGGTGACCACCAGGGTATCGCCGTCCACGTCCTTGTCGTTGGTCAGGACGTTGCCGGTGGCGGTGGTGTCTTCGTTCAGGGTGACGCTGTCGTTGACGCCGACCGGGCGGTCGTTGACCGGGGCGACGGTGATGGTCGCGGTGGCCTTGTCGGCGGAGACGGCACCGTTGTTGTCGACGGCGCTGTATTCGAAGGTGGTGGTGCCGTTCCAGTCCTTGGCCGGGACGAAGTACACCGGGCCGGTGACGCTGTCGCCGGCCTTCAGGGCGGTACCGCCGTTGGCGCCGGCGTAGAGGGTGCCGTTGGCGGGCACGGAACCGATGGTGAAGCCGGTGACGGTGCCGTCGACATCGCTGCCGGACAGGTTCACCTGGATGCGTGCGGCCTGGTCTTCGTTGCCCGAGGCGCTGACGGCATTGGCCACCGGCGCGTCGTTGGTGCCGGTGAGGGTGATGGTCAGGGTGCTGTCGGCGCTGGCGCCGTGCTCGTCGGTAACGGTGACCGGCACCTTGATGACCAGCTGCTCGCCACCCTTGAGGTAGTCGTAGGCGGCGTTGTTGGCGTCGAAGGTCCATTTGCCGTCGCTGCCCAGGGTCAGGCCGGCGATATTGGCGGCGGTGCTGAAGCTGAGGACCGCGCCATCGTCGACGTCATTGGCGGCGATCTGGCCGTTGATCTCGCCGTTGCCTTCGGTGGCGGTAGCGGTGGCGGCGGTGATGGTCGGCTTGTCGTTCACGCCGGTGACGGTGATGGTCAGGGTGCTGCTGCTGGACAGCTTGCCGTCGGTGGCGGTGAAGTTGATGGTCAGGGTGGTGGACTTGCCTTCGGCCAGGTGCTGGTAGTCGGCGTGGCTCGGGTCCAGGGTCCAGGTGCCATCGGTGTTCAGGGTGAAGCCGCCGGGGAGGGTGCCCTTGGCGCTGTAGGTCAGGGTGTCGCCATCAACGTCGGTGGCGGCGAGCTTGCCGCCGATGCTCGGGGCGTCTTCGGTGGTGGCATCGGTGGTCGGGGTGGCCACCGGCGCATCGTTCACCGGCTTGATGGTGAGGGTGACGCTGTCACTGTCGCTCAGCTTGCCGTCGGTGGTGTTGATGGTCAGGGTGTCCTGGCCGTTGTAGTCCTTGGCCGGAACGTACTTCAGGCCCTGCAGGGCGGCGTTGATGGCCGCCTGGCTGCCCACCAGGGTGATGCTGCCGGTGCCGTTGCCGCTGAAGGACACGCCGCCGCTCAGCGGGCCGAGGGTCAGCGCGCCGTGTTCGACGGAAAGGGTGGTGGTCAGCTGGTCGCCGTCGATGTCGCGGACCGCGATGCTGTTGCCGGTCAACAGGCTGAAGCTCTTGCTGCTGTCTTCGTTCAGGCTCTGGGCGCCGGGCACGGTGTTGACCGGGGCGTCGTTGACCGGGGTGATGTCGAAGGTGAGGGTGGCGGTGCTGGTGGCGCTGCCATCGCTCAGGGTGTAGGTGATGGACGGCACCGGGCCGTTGTAGTCCTTGGCCGGCACGAAGGTGAATTCGCCGTTGGCCTTGATGGTCAGCTTGCCGATGACCAGGTCGGCGGTCTCGCCGGCCTTGAAGCTGACGAAGGGCAGGTTGGTCAGGCTGAACTTGGTGACGGTCAGGCTGCTGCTGTCGACGTCGGTGTCGTTGCTCAGCACGTTGCCGGTGGCGGTGGTGTCTTCATCCAGGGTGATCTTGTCGGCCACGCCCACCGGGGCATCGTTGGTGCCGTTGATGGTGATGGTGACGCTGGTCTTGGTGCCATCGGCAGCGGAGACCTCGAAGCTTTCGGTGCGCTTGTCACCGACGTTCAGCTCGTTGAAGGCCGAGTTGGCGACGAAGGTCCACTTGCCGTCGGTGCCGATGCTGAAGGTGCCGTAGTTGCCGGCGACGTTGTTCTGCGCCACGAAGGTGTTCGGGCTGTCGACGTCGCTGATGGTCAGGGTGCCGTTGGCGGTGACGGGGGCGTTGGTCTCGGCCAGCTCCACGCTGGCGCTGCTGAGGACGGCCGCGTCGTTGGTGCCGTTGATGGTAACGGTGACGCTGGTCTCGGTGCCGTCGGCGGAGACGACCTTGAAGGACTCGCTGTAGGACTGGCCGACGTTCAGCTCGTTGAAGGCCGAGTTGGCGACGAAGCTCCAGTTGCCGTTGGCGTCGATGTTGAAGGTGCCGTAGGTGCCGGCGACGTTGCTCTGGGCAACGAAGGTGTTCGGGCTGTCGACATCGCTGATGGACAGGGTGCCGCCGGTGCTCAGCGCGGTGTCGGTTTCGGTCAGCTGCACATCGGCGGTGCCGAGGTTGGCCGGGTCGTTCACTCCGGTGACGGTCACGGTCAGGGTGTTGGTGGCCTGGGCGCCGTGCTCGTCGGTGACGATGTATTGGATGGTGACGGTGGTGGTCTCGCCTTCGGCCAGGGACTGGTAGGCGGCGTCGCCGGCATTGAAGGTCCAGGAACCGTCGGCATTCAGGGTGAAGCCGGCCGGGACCTTGCCATCCACTGCATAGGAGAGGACCGCGCCCTTGTCGGCGTCGGTGGCCACCAGGTTGCCGGTGATGCTCTGGTCTTCGGTGACGGCCGCGGTGGTGGCGGTGGCGATCGGGGTGTCGTTGGTGCCGGTGAAGTTGATGGTGATGACGCGGGTGTCGCTGGCGCCGGAGGGGTCCTTCACGGTGACGGTGAAGTTCTCGCTGGCGTTCTCGCCCAGGCCCAGGCCGTTCACGGCATCGGCATTGACCACATAGGTGTAGCTGCCATCGGCGTTGACGGTGAGCTCGCCGTAGGCGCCCTTGGCGCTGCCGCTCCAGGTCAGCACGGTGTCGTCGACGTCGGTGGCGGTCAGCTGGCCCTTGATGTCGGCGAAGGTGTCGGCGGCGGCGGTGTCATCGACGTTGGCTTCATAGGTGCCGCTGGCGACCGGGGCGTCGTTCACCGGGTTGATGCCGACGTTGACGGTCAGCGGGGTGGAGGCGCCGCGGCTGTCGCTCACGGTCACTTCGAAGCTGTCGCTGCCGTTGTAGTCCTTGCCCGGGGTATAGGTCCAGGTGCCGTCCGGGTTCAGGGCGAGGGTGCCGTTGGCCGGTACGCGGGTGACGGAAAAGGTCACAAGGTCGCCGTTGGCGTCACGGCTGGTGAAGGTGCCGTTCAGCGGCACGTCTTCGTCGGTGGTCAGGTCGAAGCGGGTGATGGGGTTGCCGGAGCCGTCGACGAACTCGGGGGCGACGTTCTGCAGCGGGTCCTGGGTTTCGTCATCGTCGGCGGCCTGGAAGGCCAGGCCTTCGGTGTTGAAACCGACGGTGGGGTCGACGCGCTCGCCCGTGGCGTCCAGCAGCACGAAGCTGTGGCTGCCGCCGGCCGCGCCAGTGCCGCCAGCACCGCCCGCAGCAGGGGCGCCGCCAGCCGCGGTGGCTTCGAAGGCTTGGGTCGGGTCGACGCCGGCGGCGATGGCTTTCTGCAGCTCATCGGCGCTGGGCGCCTGGGTGGCCGGCTTGTCGTCAGCGGCCTGGGGGGCGAGCTCGGCGCTGCTCCACTGGGTGTCGCGGCCGAGGTCGAGCATTTTGCCGTTGGGCAGTTCAAGGGTCACCATGCCCGCAGCGCCGGTGATCAGCTGATCGCCCTGGAAGATGCGATCACCCTCTATGAGCTGGCGCTGCACACCCTCCGGGGAGACTGCAACTACTTGGCCGACAACGCTCTTGACGATTGCAACGACACTGCTCATGAGGGTGACTCTCCTGGTTTGGCTCTAGCTTCGGCGTGCTGCTTCGGTGCTCTTGCGAAGAGCCGTTTCGATGCAGGCATTCCCTTGTTTAAAAGTGGTATTTTTTTGTCGTCAATTTATTGGCTTATCGCGTTTTGCTATTAAGTTTATGCCAATGTATTGACCAATTGGCATCCATCCTAAACAATCGTTTTCGTAATGTCACTTTGATATTCGATGGCCGTCCGGAATTTTTCAATGAGACTTGGATCACGGTTTTCTGCTCCGCGAGAGCGAGGTTGATGCCAATTTCATGACGGTGATTTCGGCCTTCAAAATACTGTCTCCAACACTCTGATAAGGATGCCAATCCATGCGTCTGCGTTTTGCTTGTGTCGTGCCTTTCGCTCTTGTCGCGAGTCTTCCGCTTCATGCCCAGACTCTTTCCGAAGCCATGCAGCGCGCACTGGATGTACACCCCGAAGTCCAGGCCGGCATCAATAGCCGGATGTCCGCCGATTACCAACTGAAGGCCGCCAAGGGCGGTTACCTGCCGAAAGTCGACCTGCTCGCCGGCTACGGCCGCGAGGGTTCCGACACCACCACCACCCGTGGGCAGGGCGACCACTGGAAGACCATGACCCGTGGCGAATCGTCGCTGCGCCTGCAACAGATGGTGTTCGACGGCTTCGCCACCTCCAGCGAAGTTGCCCGCCAGCAAGCCACAGTCAATTCCCGTGCCTACTCGCTGCTCGGTACGTCGGAAAGAACGGCCCTGGACGCAGCCCAGGTCTACATCGACGTGATCCAGCGCCAGGAGATGGTCCGCCTGGCGGAAAACAACCTGAAGAGCCACCAGCGCATCTATGACCAGATCAGCCTGCGCAGCAGCCGTGGCGTCGGTCGCCTGGCCGACCAGGACCAGGCCGAAGCACGCCTGGCCCAGGCCCGCAATAACCTGATCACCGAGCAGACCAACCTGGCTGACGCCCGCACCAACTTCTATAGCGTAGTCGGCATCGACCCGGTCGAACTGAGCGAGCCGGCCGGCCTGGCGGGCCAGCTGCCCACCGACATCGCCGAAGCCCGCCAGACCCTGCTGGCCAACAGCCCGATCCTGCGTTCCGCCGAGTCCGACGTAGCCGCTGCCGAGAAGCAGTACGACGCGGCCAAGTCCTTCTTCTACCCGCGCTTCGATGCCGAGCTGAGCCGTGGCGCCGACAACGACCTGGACGGCCAGAACGGCCACGTCAACGAATGGCAGGCCATGCTGCGCATGCGCTACAACCTGTTCGCCGGTGGCAGCAACAAGGCCGACCTGGAATCCAAGGCCTACCAGATCAACCAGGCGCTGGACATCCGCAACAACGCCCTGCGCGTGCTCAACGAAGACCTGGGCCTGTCCATGAACGCCCTGGCCAACGCCCGCGAACAAATCCCGATCGCCCAGCAATATGTCGACTACAGTACCCGGGTACGCGAGTCCTACCAGAAGCAGTTCAGCATCGGTGAGCGCACCCTGCTGGACCTGCTGGACAGCGAGAACGAACTGTTCACCGCGTCCCGCCGCCTGGTGGAAATTCGCTACGTCGAACTGTTTACTCAGTACCGGATCAAGGCGACCATTGGCGAACTGCTCAAGAGCCAGGGCGTGGTTGCGCCGATGGCCTCCGTCGTCCAGTCCGAACTCAAGCCCGAGGCGACCCTGCCGGGCCTGAACTGAGCCTTCACCCGTCCTAGAGAAAGAGTGTCCAAGCGTGGATCCAGAAGTCAGCCGAGTACCCTTCAGTCACGATCCACGCGGACAGCTTGACGATCCACTCCTGGACAGCCTGCTCTCCCTTTGCCTGCAGCATCAGCGTCCGGCCAGCCGAGCCATGCTCACCGCCGGCCTGCCGCTGCCCGGGCAACGCCTGACCCCCGAGCTGCTGCCCCGTGCCGCAGCCCGTGCGGGCCTGCAGGGGAGGGTGCTGCAACGCAAGCTGGAGCAGATCCCGGCGATCGCCTTGCCGGCCCTGCTGCTGCTCAAGGAAGGGCGCTGTGCCCTGTTGCTGTCCTGGGAAGAAAACGGCGACGCGCGCCTGCTGCTCAGCGAAAGCGATGGCGGCGAGGTGCGGGTCAAGCGCGAACTGCTGGCCGAGGACTACAGCGGCCAGTCGTTCTTCGCCCAGCCGCAGCACAAGTTCGACCTCAACCACGGCAGCCTCATCCCCCGGGTCAGCCACTGGTTCCGCGACACCCTCAAGCGTTCCCGCTGGCTCTATATAGATGCAGTGGCCGCCAGCCTGCTGATCAACCTGATCGGCCTCGGCGCGCCGCTGTTCGTGATGAACGTCTACGACCGCGTAGTGCCCAACCAGGCCGCCGCCACCCTCTGGGTGCTGGCCATCGGCATCTCCGGCGCCTACCTGTTCGACCTGCTGCTCAAGACCATGCGCGGGCTGTGCCTCGACCTTGCCGGCAAGAAGACCGACATGATCATCTCGGCCACGCTGTTCGAGCGCATCGTCGGCATGGCCATGAAGAACCGCCCGGCGCGGGTCGGCAGCTTTGCCCAGAACATCCACGAATTCCAGTCGCTGCGGGACTTCCTCGCCTCGCTGACCATGACCAGCGTGATCGACCTGCCGTTCACCCTGCTGATCCTCCTGGTGATCGGCATCCTCGGCGGCCACCTGGTGTGGATCCCCGTGGTCGCCTTCGTCCTCGCGATGACCATCGGCTGGCTGCTGCAGAAGCCCCTGGTGGAAACCATGGACCGCACCATGGCGCTGTCCGCCGAGCGCCAGTCCAGCCTGATCGAAACCCTGGCCGGCCTCGACGCGGTCAAGGTCAACAACGCCGAAAGCGAGCGCCAGTACCTCTGGGAGCAGACCATCGGCACCCTCGGCCGTCTCGAGCTGCGGGTGAAGATGCTTTCCAGCCTCTCGCTCAACCTCACGCTGCTCATCCAGCAGCTGGCCGGCGTGGTGATGATCGTCGCCGGCGTCTACCTGATCATCGCCGGTGAGCTCAGCATGGGCGGCCTGATCGCCTGCTACATGCTCAACGGTCGCGCCCTCGGCCCGATGACCCAGCTCTCGGGCCTGATCACCCGCTACCAGCAGGCGCGTCTGACCATGCACTCGGTCAACCACATGATGGAGCTGCCCCAGGAACGCCACGAGGACGAACGCCCGCTGACGCGCCAGACCCTGCAGGGCGCCGTCGAAATGCGCCAGCTGAACTTCACCTACCCGAACCAGCAGACCCCGGCGCTGAACAACATCAACCTGATCGTCCGCCCCGGCGAGAAGATCGGCATCGTCGGTCGTAGCGGCTCGGGCAAGAGCTCCCTGGCCAAGCTCATCGTCGGCCTCTACCAGGCCGATTCCGGCAGCCTGCTGATCGACGGCGTCGACGTGCGCCAGCTGGATGTCAGCGACCTGCGCCACAACATCGGCTACGTGCCCCAGGACATCCAGCTGCTGGCCGGCACCCTGCGTGACAACCTGGTGTCCGGTGCCCGCTACGTCGAGGACGAGCTGGTGCTGCAAGCCGCCGAGCTGTCCGGCGTCCACGAGTTCGTCCGCCTGCACCCGCAAGGCTACGAGTTGCAAGTGGGCGAGCGTGGGCAGAACCTCTCCGGCGGCCAGCGACAGAACGTCGCCCTGGCGCGCGCGCTGCTGCTCGACCCGCCCATCCTGCTGCTCGACGAGCCCACCAGCTCCATGGACAACACCGGCGAGGAACGCCTCAAGCAGCGCCTCAACGCGGTGGTCACCAACAAGACCGTGCTGCTGGTCACCCACCGCGCCTCCATGCTCTCGCTGGTGGACCGCCTGCTGATCGTCGACAAAGGGCAGATCATCGCCGACGGTCCGAAGGACGCCGTGATGGAAGCGCTGAAAAAGGGGCAGATCAGTGTCGCGTAAGTCTCTGGGCCAATCGTTGCTGGGCTATTTCAAAGGCCGCGAAGACCTCTCCGGCCAGCCCCTGCCGGAAGTCAGCAAGGCGCTGGTCGAAGACGCCCCCCGTGTGGTGCGCCTGACCATCTGGACGCTGATCGGTTTCACCCTGTTCCTCGGCTTCTGGGCGCACTTCGCCGAGATCGACGAAGTCACCCGTGGCGATGGCAAGGCGATTCCCTCGTCCAAGCTGCAGAAAATCTCCAACCTCGAAGGCGGCATCATCTCCGAGATGTTCGTCCACGAAGGCCAGGTGGTCGAGATCGGCGACCCGCTGCTGCGCCTGGATGCCACGCGCTTCCAGTCCAACGTCGGCGAAACCGATGCCGACCGCGTCGCCATGGCCCTGCGCGTCGAGCGCCTGAGCGCCGAGGTGGATGGCCGCGAGCTCGCCATCAGCGAAGAACTGCGCGCCAAGGCCCCCGGCCAGGCGCAGAGCGAGGAAGCCCTGTTCGGCAGCCGCCAGCAGCAGCTGCACGACGAGGTCGCCGGCCTCGAAGAGCAACTGGTGCAGAAGCAGCAGGAACTGCGCGAATTCGCCTCCAAGCAGGGCCAGTACCGCAACAGCCTGGAACTGCTGCGCCAGGAGATCGCCATCTCCGAACCCCTGGTGGCCGACGGCGCCATCTCCAAGGTCGAAGTGCTGCGGCTGCGCCGCGCCGAGGTGGAGAACCGTGGCCAGCTCGACGCCACCAACCTGGCCATTCCCCGCGCCGAATCGGCGATCAAGGAAGTGGAGCAGAAGATCGCCGAAACCCGCTCGCGCTTCCGCAGCGAGGCGCTCACCCAGCTCAACGAGGCGCGCACCGACCTGAACAAGGCCGAGGCCACCGGCAAGGCGCTGGAAGACCGGGTCAACCGCACCCTGGTCACCTCACCGGTGCGTGGCATCGTCAAGCAACTGCTGATCAACACCATCGGCGGCGTGATCCAGCCGGGCAGCGACCTGGTGGAAATCGTCCCGCTGGACGACACCCTGCTGGTGGAAGCGCGCATCCGTCCCCAGGACATCGCCTTCCTCCACCCCGGGCAGAAGGCCATGGTGAAGTTCACCGCCTACGACTACACCATCTACGGCGGCCTGCAGGCCGAGCTGGAGCAGATCGGCGCGGACACCATCACCGACGAAGAAGGCAACAGCTTCTACCTGATCAAGCTGCGCACCCGCAAAAGCCACCTGGGTACCGATGAGAAGCCGCTGCTGATCATCCCCGGCATGGTCGCCTCGGTGGACATCATGACCGGCAAGAAGAGCATCCTCAGCTACCTGCTCAAGCCCATCATCCGCGCCCGCGCCGAAGCCCTGCGCGAGCGTTGACGGCCCCACGCCGTGCCGCCCCCGGCACGGCGTTCATCGCTTCGTCACATCGCCTTCACGCGCCAGTGGACAGCCCGCCGGCCATCTCGTAGCGTTCGCTCCATCGCCGCAACCGCGCAAGGAGCACCACCATGGACGCATTCATGCAGGCCGCCATCGACGAAGCCCGCCAGGGCCTGGCCGAAGGCGGCATTCCCATCGGCTCGGTTATCGTCCACAAGGGCCGCATCATCGGCCGTGGCCACAACCGCCGGGTGCAGGAAGGCAGCGCCATCCGCCACGGTGAAATGGACGCCTTCGAAAACGCCGGCCGCCAGCCCGCCAGCGTCTACCGCGAAGCGGTGCTCTACACCACGCTGTCGCCGTGCTCCATGTGCAGCGGCGCAATCCTCCTCTACGGCATCCCGCGCATCATCGTCGGCGAGAACCGCACCTTCCTCGGCGAGGAAGAACTGCTGCGCTCCCGCGGCGTCGAGGTCGAGGTGCTGCAGGACGCCACCTGCATCGCCCTGATGGAAGACTTCATCGAGGCCCGCCCCGAACTCTGGAACGAAGACATCGGCGAATAACGCCGCCCGGTACAAGGACGTACGCATGCCATCCACCTCCCTCCAGGCCCGCTGCCGGGGCCGGTCATGAGCGCTCAGCTCCGCTCCCTCGGGGTGACGCTGCGCCTGCTCTGCTACCTGCTGTTCGGCGTGCTCACCGCTCTGCCGCTGGCGCTGCTCTCCCTGCTGTTGCCCTGGAGCACTCATCTGTTCTCGGCGTTTCTGCTGCTGGGCGCCTGGGCGGGTACCGCCGGCCTGGTGCGTACGTTGGTGGTCGAGCCGGCCCAGGCCTCGCTGCTGGGCAACCTGATCACCAGCGCGCTGCTGCTGATCGGCATACGGGCCATGTTGTTCGGGCTGCTGGTTGACCAGAACCCGGAAAGCCTGCGCCAGGGTGGCCTCGACCAGGACTTCGACCTGCGCATGCTGGGCCTGGTGGCGATGGTCTACGGGCCGATACTGATCGCCCTGCATTACCTGGCGCGGGTGGCCTGGGCCTTCTACCGCGACGCCGATTGCCAGGGCCTGCGCCTGCTCGCCGGCCTGGCCCTGGTCATATTGCTGGTCCCGCAGCTGGTCAAGCTCGCCTGGCCCATGCTGCTTCCGGTGTTCATGCCGACCACCTAGCCCTCCCTTCTTTTCCCGCCCAAGGACCGACCATGAAACCCGCATCGCTCGCCCTGACCCTCGCCACGCTGCTGCTCGCCACCAGCGCCGGCGCCGCCGACTACAGGCTCGACGACCTCTACGGCCCCTGGTGCCTCAAGGGCATGTCGCTGACCCAGGACGGCGAGCGCGAGCCGGACAACTCCACCTACGACTTCACCCGCGCAGGCACCCTCGACTACAGCATGGGCGGCTTCACCCAAAGCGGCGCCTACCGCGTCGAAGGCGACACCATCAGCACCGAAGTCATGGGCAACTACAAAATCGTCTCCATCGGCAAGCAGGAGATGGTGCTGCACTACATGGGCTACTTCTTCTACCAGCGCGGGGCGTGCGAGTAAGGGATGGAGGAGATATTTGGCGGGGTGTTGCGGGTGTTGGGGTGGTTTCTCCAGTCCATCATCTTCGATCTGATCGGCTGGCTGCTGTACTGGATCGGCTTACCCTTCATGCGCCTGCTCACCCTGGGCCGCTACCCGCGCCGTGGGCCGAATGACAACACCGAATCCATTCTCACCGCTTCTCTGGGCCTGGTGATCGTCGTGCTCGTCATTCTCTGGGCGACGGGGCAACTGTAGGTCGGGTGCAACCTGACGGCCCCAGCACGGAGTCATGCCGTGCGTGGATGACGCTCTTTTCATCCACCAATGGCGGCTCGTCCGGGCTGTGAGGGTGGGTCTCGCTGCGCTCCACTCATTTCGCGAATGAATTCGCTCCTACGGTCGGGAAGGGTGCCTGGCCGGGAGCGCTGCGCGCTCCTTGGCGACTGACGTCGCCCCTACATCGGGTGCAACCCGACGGCCCTGTGCCTGCATACACGCGGGTTTCATCCGCCCTACGGCTCATCCGACGAACGACCCCGTACAAACCCGGCGATCCTCCTGTCCAGATGCCCTGCAATCCACTCGACCCCGGGAGGTCAGCATGCACCTGGAAGGCTCCTGCCATTGCCAAGCCGTGTCCTTCAGCCTGGACAGCGCCCATCCCTATCCCTACCAGCGCTGCTATTGCTCCATCTGCCGCAAGACCCAGGGCGGCGGTGGCTATGCCATCAACCTCTCCGGGGATGCGCAGAGCCTGACGGTCACCGGGCGCAAGCACATCAGCGTCTACCACGCGCGGCTCAAGGAGGAGGGCGACAAGCGCGCACACGCCAGCACCGCCGAGCGGCATTTCTGCTCGCTGTGCGGCAGCGGGTTATGGCTGTTCAGCCCGGAGTGGCCGGAGCTGATCCACCCCTTCGCCTCGGCCATCGACACGCCCCTGCCGGTGCCGCCGGAGCACACCCACCTGATGCTCGGCTCGAAAGCCGAATGGGTGGAGGTGGAGGCCGGCGCCAAGGACCAGCGCTTCGACCTCTACCCGCAGGAGTCCATCGCCCAGTGGCACCAGCGCCTGGGCCTGGAGGGCTGATCAGGCCGTGCGCGGCACCTCGTCCACCTGGGACAGCGGCGCCGCCACGCTCTCCAGCGGCTGGCGCTCCGCCGCCACGCCCCAGAAGGCCTGCACCAGGCCGGCGCCGACCATCAGCGCGGCGCCGATCAGGTAGCCGATGAACACGTTGCTGCGCTCGGCGCTCTCGATCAACTGGCCGAACAGCAGCGGGCCGACGATGCCGCCGAGGCCGGTGCCGAAGGCGTAGAACACGGCGATGGCCAGGGCGCGGATCTCCAGCGGGAAGGTTTCCGCCACCGTCAGGTAGGCCGAGCTGGCCGCTGCCGAGGCGAAGAAGAAGATCACCATCCAGGCGATGGTCTGCTGGGTGGCGTCGAGCATCTCCTGCTGGAACAGGTAGCCGCTCAGGGTCAGCAGCACGCCGGAGATGATGTAGGTGCCGCTGATCATCACCCGCCGCCCCACATGGTCGAACAGCCGGCCGAGCAGCAGCGGCCCGCAGAAGTTGCCCAGGGCGAAGGGCAGGATGTACCAGCCCACGTTCTCGCTGGGCACGTCGTAGAAGTCGGTCAGCACCAGGGCATAGGTGAAGAAGATGGCGTTGTAGAAGAACGCCTGGCTGGTGAGCAGGCTCAGGCCGACGATGGCGCGACGCCGGTGCACGTTGAACAGGGTATGGAACACCTCGTTCAGCGGCGTGTGGTCGCGGCCGCGCAGGCGCATCTTCGGCAGGTGGTCGACGCTGGAGAGCTCATGGCCCTCGCGGCGGAAGCGCGCCTCGATGTCGTCGATGATCGCCAGGGCCTCCTTGGGCCGGTTATGGATCATCAGCCAGCGCGGGCTTTCCGGCAGCCACAGGCGCATCAGCAGGATCACCAGGCCCAGCGCCGCGCCGATGCCGAAGCACAGGCGCCAGCCCATGTCGCCGCCGAGGATGTCCGGGTCCAGCAGGATCACCGACCCCACTGCGCCCAGGGCCGCGCCGACCCAGAAGGTGCCGTTGATGCCCAGGTCCACCCAGCCACGGAAGCGCGCCGGGGTGAACTCCTGGATGGTCGAGTTGATGGCCGAATACTCGCCGCCGATGCCGGCGCCGGTAAGGAAGCGGAACAGCATGAAGCTCCACATGTTCCAGGCGAAGGCGGTGGCGGCGGTGGCGCTGATGTACACGGCCAGGGTGAGGAAGAACATCTTGCGCCGGCCGATGCGGTCGGTGAGCCAGCCGAAGAACAGTGCACCCAGCACCGCCCCGGCGATGTACATGCCGCCGGCCAGGCCCACCTCGGCGTTGGTCAGGTGCAGCACGGGGCTGTCCTTCAACGCACCGGCCACCGAGCCCGCCAGGGTCACCTCCAGCCCGTCCAGCAGCCAGGTGATGCCCAGGGCCATCACCAGCAGCGTATGGAAGCGGCCCCAGGGCAGGCGATCCAGGCGCGCCGGCAGGTCGGTTTCGTAGCAGCGCGAGTCATCGCCCGTGGTCGCGCGTTCCCGGGCGGCATCGGCGGGCAGGGTGGTCGAGTTCATCGCAGGCTCCCTTGATCTTGTTCTTGCAGGCCGTGGGCCTGGCCATTGATCAAGAGAGCGCGGTGTCTGGCGGGGAGTTCAGGTTGTTTGCCGACCGGCGCAGGGCGCGCCGGTGGCGGGGCGGGCGGTCACAGGCTGCTGAGGACCTTGGCTTTCGCGCTCTCGTACTCGGCGGCGGACAGCTTGCCCGCGTCGAACTGCTTCTTCGCCTCGGCCATGCCCTTGGCCAGCTTCTCGGCGCTGGCGGACGCGGTCGCCGGGTTCATCAGCTTGGCCATGCCGGCCAGTGCGCCTAAATCCCCCTTGCCCTGGAGGGTGAAGGAGTCGCCTTCATCCACCGTGCTTTCGAAGGTGCTGCTGGTGGTGGTGCGTGGTGAGCCCATGGTCGTGCGGCTGACCGTGCCAGGCGTCGCACCGGAGAAGGCGGCGGAAAAGAGCGCGTCGAAGGCCGGGGTTCCCGGCATGGGGATGTTGGGCATGGGAGCACCCGCCGCTCCGGTGGTTCCGGCAACGCCGGTGGTACCCGGCATGCTGGCGAAGCCGAACCCCGAGCGCTCCTCCATGCCGCGGACGCGATTCTTCTCGCGCCATTCCTGCTCCTGCTGCTGGCAGTACACGTACAGGGCGCGGGCGCTCACCGGCTCCAGGCCGTCGATGCGCACCAGGGTGCCGTTGTACAGGCGCAGGCTCAGTACGGCGCCGAACAGGCCCGGCAGCAGGTTCTCGTCGATGGCGGCGTCCTGCAGGTCCTGCCAGCGGATGTCGTGCATGCGGTAGCCGCCGAACGCGCGGCGGATGAACAGGATCACGCGCATGTTGGTGGCGACCACCAGTTCTCGGCGGTGCTTCAGCGCCTTCAGGCGCAGCTGGTGCGAGCTCTGGATGACGGTCTCATCGGTGAGCAGCAGGGACTTGAGGGTGGTGAGGGCGGCCTCGATCCGGTCCATGGACATTTCCTGGGAAGTGGAGTGGCGGCAGATTGCCAGCTGGCGTCATGTCGGGCAAGCGCTCTGCGACGCACTTCACACGACCGTGTTGACAGCGCGCGTGCTGCGGGTTTTCAATGCGCGCCTTTCCGATCCACCCCTCCATCCAAGTGGTGAAGCCAATGCCCCGCGCCAGCCAACACGCCTGATACCGACGACGGTTCACCGAGCCCTGTTGCTGGCCGCCCCTGGGTGGCTTCCACTGATTCCCGCTGAAGCGCGTCGTCGGTTTTCCCTTTTTCACAGGAGAAGACCATGACGGATCATTCCTGCGCCCCTGCGCAAAATCTCGAGCTGTTCAAATACCCGCGGACCCCGCACCTCGAATCCTCACGCCTGCAGGTCGGTGACAGCGACGCCGACCAACTGGCCTACCGCGAGCTAGCCGGCTGCCACCTGGTGGTGGAAGAGAAGCTCGATGGCGCCAATGCCGCCATCAGTTTTTCCGCCGGTGGCGAGCTGCTGCTGCAGTCCCGTGGGCACTACCTGATCGGTGGCGGCCGCGAGCGCCAGTTCAGCCAGTTCAAGCAGTGGGCCCGGGCCCACGAGCACCTGCTGCTGGAGCGGCTGGAGGACCGCTACGTGCTGTTCGGCGAGGTGTGCAGCAAGCTGCATTCGGTGTTCTACGACCGCCTGCCGCACCTGTTCCTCGAGTTCGACATCTGGGACCGCCAGCAACGGGCCTTCCTTTCCACCCGGGCGCGGCGCGCGCTGCTGGCCGGCAGCCCGGTGCTGTCCGTGCCGGTGCTCCACGAAGGCGAGCCGCCGCCCCGGCTGGCGGATCTGCTCAAGCTGGTGCGGCCGTCCCTGGCGCGCTCCGCCGGCTGGCGCGAAGCCTTCGAGCACACCGTGCGGCGCGAAGGGCTGGACCTGGCCCGCGCCTGGGCCAACGGCGACAGCTCCGAGCTGATGGAAGGGCTGTACCTGAAGATCGAAAGCCCCGAACACACCCTTGGCCGGGTCAAGTGGGTACGCCCGGACTTCGTCCAGGCCATCCTCGACTCCGGCATCCACCATTCACAGCAGCCGTTCATTCCCAACCTGCTGGCTCCAGGCGTCGATCTCTACGCCCCCGAGCCGGTGGTGACCTGGGCCGACCTGGCCGCTGCACAAGGACGACATTCATGAACATGGAACACTTGCGGGCCCTGGTGCCCGCCCCCGGCGGCACAGCGGACTTCGCTGCCTGCCTGGCGCTGATCCCGGCGCTGGGCGAGCTGGCCAGCACCCCACAGGACCCGGTCTACCACGCCGAAGGCGATGTCTGGACCCACACGCAAATGGTGGTCGAGGCGCTGCTGGGGCAGGGCGCCTACGCCACGGCGGACGACGACGAGCGCTTCGTGCTGTTCATCGCCGCGCTGCTGCACGACATCGCCAAGCCGGCGACCACGGTGATCGACGAAGTCACCGGCAAGATCGGCCAGCCCGGCCATTCCCGGCGCGGCGCCATCGACGTGCGCATCCTGCTCTGGCGCGCCGGCGTGCCCTTCGCCTTGCGCGAGCGCATCTGCCGGATCATCGCCGTGCACCAGCTGCCGTTCTTCGCCCTGGCGGGGGACAAGAGCGGGCGTTCGGCGGAGTTCATCCTGCACAAGCTGTCCTGGGAGCTGCCGGTGTGGATGCTCTGTGCCGTGGCGCGGGCGGATATGCAGGGCCGTCACTTCCACGGCAAGCAGGCGCTGCTGGACGACATCGAGCTGGTGGAGCAACTGGCCGAGGAGGAGGGCTGCCTGCGCGGGCCCAAGGCCTTCGTCGACGACTACACGCGGGTGCGCTACTTCCGTGGCGCGCGGGTGCTGCCGGACTATCCCCTGCACCGCGAGGTGGAGGGCTCCCAGGTGATCGTGCTGTCCGGGCTGCCAGCCAGCGGCAAGAACTCCTGGCAGGCGAAGCACCAGCCCGAGCTGCCGGTGATCTCCTTCGACGATGCACGCGAGGCGCTGGGCCTGCGCCACGGCCAGAACGAAGGCGCCGCCGCGCACTTCGCCATCGACCAGGCCAAGGCACTGCTGCGTTCGCGGCAACCTTTCGTGTGGAACGCCACGCACCTGTCGGCGCAGATGCGCAAAAAGACCCTCGACCTGCTCTACGCCTACGACGCCCGTGTGCAGCTGGTGTACCTGGAGGCCAGCGAAGCGGAGATCCGCCGGCGCAACACCCGGCGCGACAGCAGCCTGCGCAACCAGGACATCGCGCGGATGCTGTTCAAATGGGAAGTGCCGCTGCCCACCGAGGCCGAGGAGGTGGTCTACCCCGGCGCCTGAGACGGCGCTCAGGGGTTGTCGAGGGCGCGGGCGAGGTGCCCGAGGATCATGTTCCAGCCGTCGCGGGTGGCGGTGGCGTAGTGGGCCCAGGCCGGGCGCATCTCATGCTTCAGCAGCAGTTCGCAGCCCTCGCCCAGGGGGGTGAAGCTGAGGCTGATACGGTCGCGGGAAGGGTCGTCGCGGTCGATGCCGAAGGTGAACACCAGGCGTGTCGGCCGCTCGATCTCCAGGTACTCGCCCAGGTGCTCGGCATCCTCCTCGCCGCGTCGCTCGATGATGCAGTAGCGGCCTTCGACCCGGGCGTCGATGTCCACCACGCGCATCTCGCCGTCCGCCGTGGCGAACAGGAAGCGCGAGGCGATCGCCGGGTCGAGCCAGGCGTCGAACACCTGCTCGGCGCTCTGGCGGAAGCGCCGCATGACGCTGATGGTGGTGGGGGCCGCTTCGGTCATCGGGTGGCTCCTGGGCCATGGATTGCTGTGTTGGACCGCGTCAGGCGCCGATCTTCTTCCTCACCATGCGCAGAAGCTTCTCGCCGACCCGCTCGATGCCCTTGTTCTGCGAGACGATCTGCGCGCCCTCCATCAGGTAGGTCAGTTCCTCGGCCACGTCCTCCGCATCGGCCAGGCCGGCCTCGACGCAGAGCGCGGCGAGGCGGCGGAACTGCGCCTGCTTGTGCGCCTCGATCAGCACCCGGGCGGGGTGCTGGTCGTCGGGTATCTCGGCGATCACGTTGGTGAACGAGCAACCCCGGTACGAAGAGGTGGACAGATCGTCGGCGATGAACTGGGCGAAGCCTAGCAGCTGCGCCCGGGCGTCGCCGGGGTGGGCCTGCACCAGGCGCTCGAAGATGTCGCGGTACTGCTCGATGTGCAGGCGGATCCACTCCAGCACCAGGGCATCCTTGGATTCGAAGTGGCGGTACAGGGTCATCTTGGTGGACTCGGCCTTGGCCGCGATGGCGTCCACCGTGACGCGGGTGATCCCCTCGTTGAAAAACAGCTCCTGCGCAGCATCGATGATGCGTTCGCGAGGGGGCAGGCGCATGACGCGCTCGGGTCGCATGGCGTTCTCCGCTTGACGGGCGATACTGATGAGTATCATGGTATACCGGACAGTATCGTTCGATACTGAATGGTATCAATCATACCTGCTTCAGCTGGCAGGTGAACCTGGAGAGCCCCATGAATCTGTCTGAATACGCCGCTCAGGATGCACTCGGCCTGGCCGCGCTCATCGCCCGCCGCGAGGTGACCGCCGCCGAGGTCAGGGACGCCGCGCTGGCGGCGTTCGCGGCGCTCGACCCCGCGATCAACGCGTTGGTCGAGCACTGGGACGACGAGCCGGCACCTGCTGCCGGGCCGCTGCACGGCGTGCCGTTCCTGATCAAGGACGTGGGCGTGGCCATGGCCGGGCGCCGCAACGAACTGGGCAGCCGCCTGGCCGAGGGGCTGGTGAGCCCGGCGGATTCCAACCTGATGCAGCGCTTCCGCCAGGCCGGCCTGGTGACCCTGGGCCGCACCATGGTGCCGGAGCTGGCCGCCAGCACCGCCACCGAATCCCTGGCCAATGGCCCCACCCGCAACCCCTGGAACCCGCAGCACGGTGCCGGCGGCTCCAGCGGTGGCGCCGCCGCTGCCGTGGCGGCCGGCTTGGTGCCGGTGGCCCATGCCACCGATGGCGGCGGTTCGATCCGCGTGCCGGCGTCGGTCACCGGCCTGTTCGGCCTCAAGCCCAGTCGCGGGCGCGTGTCCATCGGTCCGGCGCTGGACGAGGTATGGAGCGGGCTGGCGGTGCAGGGCGTGCTCAGCCGCTCGGTGCGCGACAGCGCCGCGCTGCTGGATGCCATCCAGGGCCACGCCACGGGCGACCCGTACCGCATCCCCGCGCCCGTGCGGCCCTACCTGGAGGAAGTGGGGCGCGAACCCGGCCCGCTGAAGATCGGCCTGCTGCTGCACTCGCTCGATGGGGGACGCAGCGCAACGTCCATCGTCAAGGCGACGGAAGGGCTCGCCCGGCAGTTGCAGGAAATGGGGCACCAGGTCGAGCCGGTGCAGCCGGATATCGGTTTGAGCTGGGAGGCCTTCATCGAGCTCAATGCGCGCTTCTGGGCCGCCAACACCGCCGACTGGATCGACGCCCTGGCAGCGCAGACCGGTCGGCCCATCGACGCCAGCACCCTGGAGCCGGCCAGCCTGGCCCTCTATGAGCTGGGCCGCGGCCTCAGCGCCATCGACCTGCTCGGCGCCATGCACATGCGCAACACCGTGGCCCGGCGCATGGGCGAGTTCTTCACCCGCTTCGACCTGCTGCTGAGCCCGACCCTGCCGCACCTGGCGCCGCCCATCGGCGACTACAACCGGGGCCAGGAAGCGCTGGACGGCCGCGGCTGGATGCAGCGGGTGTTCCGGCAATCACCCTTCACCGCCCTGGCCAACGTCACCGGTGCCCCCTCCATGTCCGTGCCCCTGGCCCAGGACGCGGCCAGCGGGCTGCCCATCGGCCTGCAGTTCAGCGCCGACTGCGGCCGCGAAGACCTGCTGCTGCGCCTCGCCGGGCAACTGGAACGCGCACTGCCCTGGGCCAGCCGCCGGCCGCCAATCTGGGTGGGGCGCCAGGCCTGAGGCGCGCTAGGCCCCTGCCTCCACCAGCAACCGCGCCCGCGCCTGGCCGTCGGGGCTGACCTCCAGCCCCAGGCTGGCGACCCGGGCGCCGGCCTGCTGCAATTGCCGCAGCCAGCCGATCAGGTCATCCAGCGCCCCCTCCAGGCCGAGGTTGATGCGTCCGGCACCTTCCTGGTCCATGCGCTCGATATTCAGCCGCGCCTCGGCGCTGGTGCGTGCCAGCAGGCCGGGGAGGGCCTCGGCGGTCAGCTTCGCTTGCGGGCGCGCAGCCGGCAGGCGCGCCAGGTCGGCCTGCAGGGCCAGGGCCTGCTGGTAGTCCTGTTCAGCCTGGTGTAGGGCCTGGCGCTGGGGCTGCAACAGCAGCACCCAGGCCAGCACCGGGCCAAGGACCAGGCCGAGCAGGAGCAGCGCCCGGCGCTCACGGGCGGGCAGCTGGCGCCAGCGGTTGTGCAGGGGGGAGAGCGGGTTCATCAGCGGGGTTCCTTGGTTTGGCGGGTGCCGGTTGCGGGGTTCATTCAGCGATGCGCAAGCGTGCGCTCACGCCCTGGGCGCTGCGCACGCTGGAGTCGGCCTGCACCTCCAGGCCCTGCTGGGTGAGGCCCTCGCGCAGGCGCTCGATGTCGGCGAAGGACCCGGCCTCCACGCGCAAGGTCCAGCCTTCGCCGGCTTGGTAGTCGAGGCGCTGCACTCGGGCCAGGCTGCCGCCACCGGCACTCCAACTGCTCGCCAGGCTTTCCAGGCCGCTCGCCAGGCCCTGCGCCGGGCGCTGGGCTGCGGACAACCGCGCTTGCACCTGGCGGCCCAGGTCGACCACCCGACGCTCCTCCGGAAAGCGCCGCTGCCACTCGTCGAGGTTGGCCTGTTGCAGCACAGCGCTACCCTGTTCCAGCCAGTGACGATGCAGCAGGTCCTGGGCCAGCTGGGCACCCCCGGCGAGAACGGCGACCAGCGCCAGGATGCCGACGGGCACGCGCTTGCCGTTCCGCTGGGCGAATTCGCCCTGGCGCAGGTCGATGGCCTGTGGCGCGCCTTCCACCAGCAGCGGCCAGGGGGATTCCTCGCGACGCACGAGCCCTTCGGGCAGCAGCGCTGCGAGATCGTCCCATTGCCCATCGGGCAGGGCCGCACACAGGCCTGGTTCGCCACCCAGCAACCAGCGGCCCGCACAGTGCAGGGCATAGGGCTCGCCGGCCGGCAGGCAGTCGGCATCGAGGTGGATGCGGGTGGGCACCAGGCCGTGTTGGGCGAGCCGGGCCAGGCACCCCTGCAGCCAGGCACGGTCCAGTGCGATCACCCGGCAGCGACGTCCGTCCAGCAGGGGGCCCCGGGCCAGGTGCAGGTTGTCGATGTCATCCAGCAGGCGCTCCTCCAGGGCGGAGCGCAGCGCCTGGCGCAGCCAGCGGCCGCTGCGGGCCGGCACCTCCACTTCATGGGCGCTGGCGGCTTCGGCGGGCAGCAGCAGGGTCAGCCGCTGGCCGGCCAGTGCCGTGGCTGCCTGGTGCAGGTCGCCCTGTTCGGGGGCGTGGGCGTCCAGCCACCAGGTCAGGGGGCTGTCGTCGTCGAGAGTGGCGAGATGGAGCCAGGCGTGCACGGGGGTTACTCCGGGTGTGAAAGGTCGGGCGCCAGCAACTGCCGGCGCAGGACGTTGATACGGCCATCGCGCTCCAGGCGCAGGTCACTGGCGAGGTACAGCTGCCGCTCGCCCAGGCGCACCAACAGGTGGGCGCGGAAGTGCCGGCTGTCGACGCCCAGCTCCCGGCTGCTCACCTCGCGGCCGTGCAGCAGCGGCTGCTCCATGAAGGCCTGCACGCTGGCATAGCCCTGGGGCGGGCGTGCCTGCACCAGGGTGCGGGCGATGGCCGGGTCGAGGCCTTCGAGGCTGGCCAGCAGCTCGGCCGAGGCGGTGTTGAGGTTGAGCGCTACGCCGCCGAGGGTGGCGACATGCGGGCGCAGGCGTTGCAGGCCGGCGGCGTCCAGTTGCGCCAGGCGTGCCAGTTCGCTGCTGTCGGCGAAGGGCTGCGGCTTGCCGTCGGCGCCGGGCCGTTGCGGCAGCAGCGCCGGGTCGTGGTGGGGCAGGCCGAGGTTGGCCAGCAGGCGCTGGTAGCGTGCACGGGCAAGGCGGCTGGTGCTGCGCTGGGTGTCGAGGTCGAAACGCCCGGCCAGGTCTTCGATGCGGATGCGGATCTGCCCACCGTCGATGTCGAATGCGTTGCCGTCCCGGGCCCAACCCTGGCCCAGGTGCACGCGCAGCGGCTCCTCGCGCGTGGCGAGGTCATCGTGCAGCTGCTGGCGGGCCCAGGCCTCGCCGCTCAGGGCCAGTTGCCAGAGCTGTTGCTGCTGCAGCTGGTTGGCGCTGCTGGCCAGGCTCAGGCGCTGACGGGCGAGCATGTCGCTGATGATCAGGGTGACCAGCGCCGTGACCAGCAGTACGCTGATCAGCGCCACGCCGCGCTGGCGGTGCCGTTCACTCATGGTCCGGCACCTTCAGGCCCGGCAGCAGGATGACCCGGCGCAGCCCCGGGTAGCCTGGCGCGTCCAGCTCGATCTCCAGCGCCCGGGGCAGGTTCAGCGCGCCGCCGCCTGCCGGCCAGGCGTCCATGGGCTGGCCGCGGTCATCGATGTAGCGCAGCCGGGTCAGCTCCACGCCTTCCAGCAGGCGCTGGCTGTGCCCCGTGCCGTCGTCGCCCCGGTAGGCCCGCAGCCACTGGCCCTGTTCCCAGCGGTGCTCGACCCACATCACCTCGCTGCGACGCTGCTGCAAGGGGTTGGCCCAGCCGCCGCGCATCAGCCGCAGCTGGTGGTCGCGGCCGATCAGCGCCTGGCGTCGGCTCGGGTCATCGGGCAGGGCGGCGGGGAGGGCCTGCCACAGGTCGCGCTGGAAGATGTCCAGCGCGCGTTGCAACTGGCGCAGCTGCTGCTCGTGCTGCTGGATGCGCCGTTCGCTGTGCAGCACCCGCTCCAGCAACTGGTAACTGGCCAGGCCGAGCAGGGCGAACAGGGCGATGGCGATGAGCACTTCCAGCAGGGTGAAGCCGCGCTCGTTCATCGCGGCGCCTCGATGAAGCCGCTGAGCAGCGCTCGGGTCAGTGGCGGGTCGTTGGGCACCGCCACGTCCACCTTTACCTCCAGCAGGCGCGGGTCGGGAGCGGCGCTGATCTCGGTACCGAGCAGCCATTGGCGGCCGGCGAAGGCGATGCGCTCCTGGCGGTAGCCGCGTTGTGGCTCGCGCATGCCGGCGCGCAGTTCGTTGAGGCGGTTGTCCGCCAGCCACTGGGCCAGGCTGCGCTCGGTGAGCCCGGCGTTGTTGCTGGCGATATGCCCGGCGGCGCTGTACAGGGCCACCGAGAGGGTGGCGAAGATGGCCAGGGCGACCATCACCTCCAGCAGGGTAAAGCCCTCACAGCGTTTCAATGCGCACCTCTTCCAGGCCATCGCTGGCCAGGGTCAGCAGCGGCTTGCCGCGCAGCTCCAGGTACAGGGTGAAGGGCGAAATCTCATCGCTGGAGAGCACCAGCAATTGCGGCGCGGTGCCCCCGGGTGCACTGCCCAGCTGCGCGGCATCCTCGGCGGCTTCCATGCGCAAGCGCAGGGGCTCGGCTAGGTGCTGCGGGCGGTAACCGGGGGCGGGCGCCCAGCGGCCGTCGGGCTCCAGGCGCTGCACGGCGTAGCCGTCGGCGTCTACGCGCAGGCCGAACTGGCGCTGGGCGAGCAGCGCATCCTCGCGCAGCAGGGCGAGCAGCACGCGCAGGCGCTCCGCCTCGCGCCGTGCCTGCTGGCCGCCGTGGTCGCCCTGGGCCAGGCCGGCCAATCCCGCCACCAGACCGATCAGCAGGATGACCACGAGGATTTCCAGCAGGGTGAAGCCCTGCGCCTTAGAGCGGTTCATGAGTGGGCTCCATCGCGAATGAATTCGCTCCCACAGGGCCGTGAGGGAGTCACCTCGCTTCGTAGGATGGGTAGAGCGGAGCGAAACCCATGCTGCCGAGGTGATGGGTTTCGCAGGGCTCTACCCATCCTACGGAAGGGCTTTTTGCGTGCCGGGGACATCTCAACGATCCCAGTTGCCGATGTCGGCGTTGAGGCCGTCGCCGCCGGCGCGGCCGTCGGCGCCGAAGGAGAACAGGTCGTAGGCGTTGCCCTGGCTGCCGGGGGTGATGAACTGGTAGGGGTTGCCCCAGGGGTCGACGGGCAGGCGCTTGAGGTAGCCATCGGGGTTCCAGTTGCGCGCCGGCGGGCTGCCACTGGGCTTGCTCACCAGCGCATCGAGGCCTTGCTGGGTGCCGGGGTAGCCGTGGTTGTCGAGCTTGTAGATGTCCAGGGCCATGGCGATGGCGTTGATGTCGGCGCGGGCGGCGGTGACCTTGGCCTGGTCGGGGCGGCTCATGATCTGCGGCACCACCAGGGCGGCGAGCACGCCGAGGATGACGACCACGACCATGATCTCGATAAGGGTGAAGCCTGCTTGGCTGCGTTTGCTGTGCATGGGGAGTCCTGCCGTTCAGGCGATGAGTTGGTTGAGGCTGAGGATGGGCATGAGGATCGCCAGCACGATCACCAGCACGCTGGCGCCCATGAACACGAGCATCGCCGGCTCGAACAGGCCCACCAGCATGGCGATGCGGGTGGCCAGTTGCGCTTCCTGCTGGCGTGCGGCGCGGTCGAGCATGGCGTCCAGTTCGCCGGAGCGTTCACCGCTGGCGATCATGTAAAGCATCATCGGCGGGAAGTGGCCGCTGCGTTCCAGGGCCCGTGTCAGCGGGCCACCTTCGCGCACGGCGCGGGCCACGTCTTTCAGACCGGTCCGAATCTGTCCGTTGGCCACCACTTCGGCGGCGATCTCCAGGGCATCCACCAGGGGTACGCCGCTGCGTCCGAGGATCGCCAGGGTGCTGGTGAACCGCGTGCAATCGCTGGCCCGCACCAGGCGCCCGAGCAGCGGCAGGCGCAGCAGCACGCGATGCCAGGCGAGCCGCGTGGCGGGCCTGCGCAGGGCCAGGCGCAAGGCGCAGATGCCCCCGGCGATGGCCAACAGCAGGGCCACACCGTGGCGTTGCAGCAGCTCGCTGGCGGCGATCAGGCCCCGGGTCAGCGCGGGCAGCTCCTGGCCGCTGTCGATGAACACCTTGACCACGTCCGGCACCACGAACCCCAGCAGGAAGCCGACGATGCCGAAGGCCGCCAGCAGCAGGATGCTCGGGTAGAGCAGGGCCAGTTGCACCTGCTGCCGCGCGGCCTGGCGCGATTCGGTGTAGTCGGCCAGTTGCAGCAGCACCTGGCCGAGGTGCCCGGCGCGCTCGCCGGCGGCCACGGTGGCGCGGTACAGCGGCGGGAAGGCACGGGGGAAGCCGGCCATCGCCTGGGCCAGGCCGTGGCCCTCCAGCACCCGCGCGCGGATGGCCAGCACCATGGCCTGCTGGCTGCGCTTTTCCGACTGCGCGGCGACGGCGGCGAGCACTTCCTCCAGGGGCAGGGCGGCCTGCACCAGGGTGGCCAGCTGGCGGGTCAGCAGGGCCAGTTCGGCGGCGCCCAGGCCACGCCCCGACGGCTTGCCACCGGCGCTGCGGCTGCCCTTGGCCAGGCGCAGGCGCAACGGCACCAGTTGGCGCTCACGCAGCAGCTGGCGGGCCTGGCGTTCGCTGTCGGCTTCCTGCACGCCGCGCTGCTTGCCGCCGCCGGCCTCCATGGCGAGGTATTCGTAGGCGGCCATTTCAATCCTCCCGGGTTACGCGCAGCAGCTCTTCGAGGCTGGTGACGCCGGCCAGGACCTTGTCCCGGCCGTCGGCGAACAGGCTCGGCCCGTGCTGGCGGGCATGGCGTGCCAGGTCGGCCTCGCCGCTGCCCTGGTGGATCAGCTGGCGCAGGGTTTCGTCCAGCAGCACCAGTTCGTAGAGGCCCTGGCGGCCCCGGTAGCCGCTGTGCTGGCAGGCCGGGCAACCGCTCGGCTGCCACAGCCGGGGCGCTGCGTCCGGGGCCAGGCCCAGCTGGGCGCAGGCAGCGGCATCGGCGCGGGTTTCGACCTTGCAGTGGGGGCAGAGCACGCGCACCAGGCGCTGGGCCAGCACGCCGAGCAGCGAGGTGCAGAGCAAAAAGGGCTCGACGCCCATGTCCACCAGGCGGGTGACCGCACCCACGGCGCTGTTGGTGTGCAGGGTGGAGATCACCAGGTGCCCGGTGAGGGAGGCCTGCACGGCGATCTCGGCGGTTTCGCGGTCGCGGATCTCGCCCACCATCACCACGTCCGGGTCCTGGCGGAGGATGGCGCGCAGGCCCCGGGCGAAGGTCATGTCGACCTTGGTGTTGACCTGGGTCTGGCCGATGCCGGGCAGGTGGTATTCCACCGGGTCTTCGATGGTGAGGATGTTGCGCGACTCGCTGTTGAGGCTGGAGAGCCCGGCGTACAGCGTGGTGGTCTTGCCCGAGCCGGTGGGGCCGGTGACCAGGAGGATGCCGTGGGGCCGCGCCAGGGCGCCTTCGAGGCGCGTGCGGGTGGCGGCGTCCATGCCCAGGCGGGCGAGGTCGAGGCGCCCGGCCTGTTTGTCCAGCAGGCGCATTACCACCCGCTCGCCGTGGGCCGAGGGCAGGGTGGAGACGCGCACGTCCACCTCGTGGCCGGCGATGCGCAAGGCGATGCGGCCGTCCTGGGGGATGCGCTTCTCGGCGATGTCCAGCCGCGCCATGACCTTGATCCGCGACACCAGCAGCCCGGCCAGTTCGCGCCGTGGGCGGAGGATTTCACGCAGCAGGCCGTCCACGCGCATGCGCACCGAGAGGTGCTGCTCGAAGGTCTCCAGATGGATGTCCGAGGCGCGGGCCTTCACCGCCTCGCCAAGGATGGCGTTGATCAGGCGGATGATCGGCGCGTCGTCTTCCTGGTCCATCAGGTCGGTGGTCTGCGGCAGGTGCTCGGCCAGGCTGGCGAGGTCGTCGTCGCCGGCCATCTGCTCGCCCAGGCCGGCGGCCACCTGCTGGGCGTCGCCCTGGCCGTCCCGGTAGTGCAGGGCCAGGCGTTCGGCGAAGGCGTCCTGGCCGAGCACCCGGCAGCGCGCCGGCTCGCCGTGCAGGCGGCGCACCTCGGTGAGGATGGCCAGGTGCGTGTCGGCGCGGCACAGCAGTTCGCCATCGTCCAGCAGCACCCCGTGGCGCCGGGCGTAGCTGAAGGGCAGGCGGGCCACGGCGCTCATCGGCGGGCCCCGTCACGCAGGTCGACAGCCGGCTCCGCGGCGGGGTCGAACAGCTGGCGCGGCGCGCTGGGCAGCAGCAGGCGGTTGGCCGCCGGGTCGTTGCTGCGCAACTGGCGCAGGTCCTCGTACTTGCGCTGGCCGAGGCGTTCGGCGGCTTCGCTGCTGCGCAGCAGGGTGGGGCGCAGGAACACCATCAGGTTGGTCTTCTCCACCACGTCCTTGCTGGAGCGGAACAGCGCGCCCAGCAGCGGGATGTCCCCCAGCAGCGGCACCTTGCTGACCTGGGTCTTGACGTTGTCCTTGATCAGCCCGCCGATGACGATGATCTGCCCGTCGTCGGCGAGGATGGTGCTCTTCACCGAGCGCTTGTTGGTGATCACGTCGCTGGTGGAGATGCCCGTTGGCGCGGCCGCCAGCTCCGAGCTTTCCTGCTCGACCTTGAGGCGCAGGGTGTCGCCGTCGTTGATGTGCGGGGTGACCTTGAGAGTGATGCCGATGTCGCGGCGCTCCACCGTGGTGAAGGGGTTGGAGGCGCCGGCGCTGTCGGTGGTGTAGGAGCCGGTCTGGAAGGGCACGTTCTGGCCGACGAGGATTTCCGCCGCCTCGTTGTCCAGGGTCAGCAGGCTGGGGGTGGAGAGCAGGTTGTTGTTGGAGTCGCTGGACAGGGCGTTGATCAGCGCGCCGAAGTCGCGGCTGCCGATGCCGATCAGGGTGCCGTCCGGCAGCGTCGGGCGCTTGCCGTCCTCCAGGGCGTTGATCACCGAGCCGATGGCGATGCCGTTGCCGCCGAATTGCACGGCACCGGCGATATCGCCGCCGCGGCCGGCCCACTGCACGCCGAGGGCTTCGTTGATGTCGCCGCTGACTTCGACGATGGCCGCCTCCACCAGCACCTGGGCGCGGGGGCGGTCGAGCTGGGCGATGATGCCGTCGAGCATCGCCAGTTGCGCCGGTTCGGCCATCAGCACCAGGGCGTTCTGGCTCTCGTCGGCGTTCACCAGGATGGAACCGGCCTGGCCATCCTTGCCGCCACGACCCACTTCCAGGCGCTTGCCGATGCCGCTGAGCAGCTCGGCCAGGCGCTTGGCGTCGCTGTGGTGCAGGCGGACCACGCGGGTGCCGTCGCCGGCGTTACCGGGCGTGTCCAGGGTGCGGGCCAGGCGCGCCATCTGCGCGCGGGCCGGCTCCGGGCCGATGAGGATCAGGCGGTTGCTGCGGGCATCGGCCACCGCCTTGGCGCTCGGTGCACCGCCGCCGGCCTGGTTGACGCTCTCACTCAGGGTGCTGGCCAGGTCGCTGGCCCAGGCGTGCTTCAGGCTCAGGGTGCTGAAGGCGCGCTGGCCGGAGTCGTCCAGCTCGCGGACCACCTGGCGGATGCGCTCGACGTTGCTGGCGCTGTCGGTCACCACCAGGGCGTTGGCGGTGGTGGAGGGCGCGATATAGGCGTCGGTGGCCACCAGCGGGCGCACCACGGCGGCCACTTCGGCGGCGCTGGCGTTGTGCAGCGGCAGCACCTGGGTGACCACGGCTTCACCGGCGCTGCCGTCGTGTTCGCTGGCGCGGGTCTTGGCGTCGGCCACCGGCACGATGAGCACGCGGTCGCCCTGGTCGAGGGCGGCGAAGCCCTGGCTGCGCAGCACGCTGAGGAACAGCGCATAGATGCCGGCCTGGTCCATGGCGGCGGCCGACTGCACGGTGACCTTGCCGCTCATGCGCGGGTCCAGAACCATGGTCTTGCCGGTGATCTCGCCCACCTCGCTGACCAGGTCGCGCAGCTCGGCATCCTTCATGTTCAGGGTCCACTGGCGGGTTTCGTTGCGTTCGGCGAACGCGGGAAGGGGGGCGAGCAGGGTGCCGAGGACCAGCAGGGCGCTGGTTACGCGGGGCAGTTTCATGGTTGGGTCTCCTGCGAGGGGATGCGTGTCGCGGATGCGGTTTCGGTCGTGCCCGGCTGGGGCACGAGCAGACGGGTTTCCCGGCGCGGGAAGCTCAGTTGGAACTCGCGGCCGGCATGCTGTATGCGGACCTGGTCGCTGGCGATGTCACGCAGTACGGCGCCATTGGGCAGGCGCTCGCCGATGCCATAGAAAGCGCTGCCGCCGGGGCTGGCGATAAGCGCCCGGGAGTGTTCCGCGCGGTGTTCCACCAGGCTCGCCAGCAGGGTCAGGGAGAGGCTGGCGCCAGCGTCTTCGGCCTCGGCTTCGGGGCTCGCGAGCAGCACGCCGAACAGCAGGGCCACCAGGGTGGTGTCCGTCGGCCTGGCCGACTGCTCCACGACGGCGGCAGGCGAAGCCAATGGAGCCGGCGTGGCCGCCAGGTCGTGGTGTAGCTGCCAGGTGCCTGCGCCCAGCCAGGCAAGCCAGCCGCCGAACGCGAGGCATCCGAGCAGCAGTGCCCACCGTGGCGTATGGGCGAGGCGTCGTAGCAATGCAGGCATGGTTCAGGGTTTCATCCGTGCCAGTACCGGCTGCCCGCTCAGGTGATGCAGGGCGACGGCGCCTATATGGCCGGCCACGAGCAGGGCGAGTACGACGCAGAACATACGGTGGCTGCGGTTGAAGAACCCGGTCAGCACCGGCTCGGTGAGTGGTTGCGGCAGGCTGGCGAGGCCGAACAGGTCGATGGAGCGATCCATCATCAGCACGCCCGTGACCAGTACCAGGGCGGTGGCGATGTACAGGGCCAGGTGTCCGGCCTTGGCGAGAAAGCTGCCGAGGGCGTTGCCCTGGAGAGCGTGGGCCGGGCCGGGGTGGGCCAGGGCGTAGCCGATGCGCAGGACGAAGAATGGAATCAGCAGCCCGGTGAGCGAGACGTTGATGAAGCCGATGGTCGTGGACAGGGGCTCCGGCAGCTCCAGCAAGGCATTGGCGAAGCCGCTCAGCGTGGCCCAGAGGATGACGATTGCGGACCCCCAGTGCAGGAGGGCCCGGGGGCGTGAGTAGCGAAGGGTGGACATGGCCGTCTCTCAGTTGAAAAGAGCGTGGCGCTAGCGCCACGCTCCTCTGTTGCCAGGCAGGAGTTACTTGCGATCCCAGGCCATGGTCCAGTGGCTGCCTTTGCCCGGCTCGAACTGAGTCGAGCCGCTGGCCCACTGCTTGCAGTAGCCGCTGGCAGGGAAGGGCTTGCAGGCGTAGACGTTGCCGTCCTTGGCCAGCACGGTGGTGCCCGCCTTGTACTCAGCCAGGCCGTCCGGGAAGACGAAGTCGTACTTGGCGCCGCCCGGGTTTTCACCGCCGCCCGGGTTCTCGCCACCGTTACCCGGCTCGGCGATCAGGGTGAAGCTGTGGGTCTGTTGCAGCAGCTCGCCCTTCTTCGGCGTGGCCACGACCACCAGGTCGTGCTTGCCGGCTTCGGCCTTCAGCACTGGGATGTGGAAGTGCGGGGTGTTGCCCGGCGCGGCTTCCTGGTGAGCGACGGTCTCGCCTTTGGCGTTGAGTACGGTGGCCTTGACCTGGTACTCGCCACCCTGGGCGATGGCGTTGAAGTGCAGGTCGGCCTGGCCGTTCTTGATCTCGTAGCTGGCCTGCAGGCCGGTGAGGTTCAGCGAGCCCGGCACGCTTGGCTGGTCCTTCTGCACCTCGACGCGCACCACTTTGCTGTCGGCCTTCACGTGGATGCCGTTGCGGCCGTAGTTGGGCACGACGTCGCCAGCGGTGTTCAACTCGCCCAGCTTGTAGCCGAGGTCGGCGGCGTTGACCTTCTGCGCCAGCAGGTAAGGCCAGTTGTTGGCCTGGGCCTGGTTGGCGTTGTCGATCTTCAGCGAAATGCTGTTGATCTGGTCGCTCTTGCCGAAGGCGCGCAGGGTCACGGTGTCGCCGACGCTGAGGGGTTCGGGCTGCACGGCGCCGATCTGATTCCACTCCGGGACCGGGGGCGTGGTGCCGCCGCCAGTGCCATCGTTGTCGATGTTGACGTCAACGGCCTGATAGAAGGTGGCGTCGGTGTCACCGATGCGCCAGGTGGCGAGGATCACGTGGTAGCCACTGCGGTCGGTGGGGATGTTCAGGCGGTGGGTTGATTTCTTCCCATGTTCGGGCTTGGCATGACCGCTGGTGGCGAAGTCCTCGTGCAGCAGCGGGGCGGCTTCGAAGGAGTCGCGGGTCAACGGCTGGTTGGGGTTCCAGTTCTTCTTGGTGATGTAGAACTGCCAATAGGCAGTGGCGTGGCCGGCGGTGTAGTGCCAGCGGAAGTCTTGCATGCCGGGCTTGATGGTGGTTTTGTGCCAGCGGGTGGCGGTCTGCTCGTTCAGCGGGCTGTAGGCGTTGTGGCCACCGGCAGCGATGGTGCCATCGGCCGGGCCGCATTCGCGGAAGGTGCCGCCGCACCATTTGCCACCCAGGTGGTTCTGCGCGTCGGGGCGGTACTCCACGCTCTGCGGTTCGTACTGGATGGAGCCGCAGTTGGCGTTGAGGTTGCCGCCGTCGCGGCTGCACATCAGCGAGCGGGATTTCGGGCTCTCGATATAGCCGTGGGCGAAGGCTTGCTGGGAAGCCAGGGTGGTCAGGCCGATGGCGAGGGCCAGGGGCAGTTTGCGCAGGGTGCGCTTGGAAATGCTCATCGAAGTACCTTCTACGAGGGGTTCAAAAATGGGGCCTTCGATAGCCGGGCCTGTTACGGGTTGGCCCGCCGCAACAGAGGGTGGCCCGCTATCGAGAGCCGATTCAGGATGCCTCCTGGGAGGTTCCTGCCCCATGGGACGAGTCCGAGAATGAGTCTGTGAATTCGCGCGGAAGCGGGGAGAGGAGGTCGGTTGCGCAGAGGCGCGCTGCCGATCAGGCTGCTTGAATCAATCTGCCGTTGATGCTGTCGAAGCAAAGGTCCTGCAGCCGGGAGGAAACCATGGACGTTTGCCCGCTCCCTCAGAACGAAGCCGAACGCCAGAACAAGGTCCAGTCGCTGCGCTCCCTGGAGAACGCCGAGGACGAAGTGTTCGAAAAGCTGGTGGCGCTCGCTTCGGAATATTTCGAGGTGCCCATCGCGCTGGTGTCCATCGTCGACGACAACCGCCAGTGGTTTTGCGCCCGGGTCGGCGTCGATGTGGTGGAGACGCCCCGGCGCGACGCCTTCTGCGCCCATGCGGTGATGGCGGAGACGCTGTTCCAGGTCTGCGATGCGCTGGATGACCCGCGCTTTCGCGACAACCCGCTGGTGGTGGGCGAGCCGGGCATCCGCTATTACGCCAGCGTGCCGCTGCTGACCGAAGACAGACTGGCCCTGGGCAGCTTCTGCATCATCGACACCAAGCCGCGCCCACCCCTGTCGCCCCGCGACGAGTCGATGCTCGAATCCCTGGCGCAGCTGGCGATGTTGCGCATCCGCAACATCCGCAAGGCCACCTTCATCGACCAGCCCACCGGCCTGTACAACCGCCTGCGCCTGGAAGAGGACGTCGAGTCCGCGCTGCGGGCCGGCCAGCGCATCACGGTGGTCGCGGCCGACATGATCGCCCCGGCCTTTCTCAACGACATCGTCAAGGTGCTCGGCTACCCCTTCTCGGCGGCGCTGATGCTGCACATCAAGACCCGCCTGCAGCAGGCGCTGCCCGAGGATTATCTGCTGTACAAGGTGAGCCCGACGCGCTTCGGCTTCATCGTCGAAGGTGGCGGGCGCGAGGCGGTGGAGAGCCTGTCCCATCGTCTCGCCGATGTCTTCGCCGCGCCCATCGAGTGCGAGGGCATCCCGCTGCAGATCCGCTTCGGCGCCGGCATCCTCAACCTCGACCCGGCCCTGGACAACCGCGACTGGCTGCGGCTGCTGGTCAGCTCCGCCGACAACGCCCGGGAAACCGGGGTGCGCTGGCGCTACTACGAGGCCGCGCTGGACCACGCCCAGCAGCGCGCCTTCATCCTCCTGTCGTCGCTGTCCAAGGCGGTGCACGCCGAAGACCAGTTGCGCCTGGAGTACCAGCCGCGGGTGGATGTGCTCAGCGGCCGCATGGTCGGCGTGGAGGGCCTGCTGCGCTGGCGCCACCCGCAGCTCGGCGGCATCAGCCCGGCGGAGTTCATCCCCCTGGCGGAGAAGACCGCGCTGATCCGCCCCCTGAGCCTGTGGGTGGCCGAGCGGGCCATCGAGCAGGCCTTCGAATGGCAGCGGCGGGGGCTGGACTGGAAGGTGTCGATCAACGTCTCGGCCAGCGACATGGACGACGCCGACTTCGTCGACCGCATCATCGAGCTGGTGCGCAGCCACCAGATCGACGGCTCATGCCTGGAGCTGGAGTTCACCGAAAGCGTGCTGATGAAGAACCCGGAGGAGGTGCGGCGCAACCTGTTCCGCCTGCGTGACCAGGGCATCGAGCTGGCCATCGACGACTTCGGCACCGGCTACAGCAACTGGTCCTATCTGCGCGACCTGCCGGCCAGTTCGGTGAAGCTCGACCAGTCGTTCATGCGCAATGTGCAGACCGAGGAACGCGACCAGCGAGTGGTCGGCGCGGTCATCCAGCTGGCGCGCCAGCTGGGCTACCGGGTGGTGGCCGAAGGGGTGGAAACCGAAGAGTTGTACCGTCTCATGCAGTGGTGGGGGTGCGATGAGGTGCAGGGCTATTACGTGGCCCGGCCGATGCCGGCCGAGCAGTTGGAGAGCTGGATGCAATCCCGCGATTGAAACCTGGGCGGCGTTGCGGCCGCCCTGGAGTAAAATCCACGTTCTTAGAACGTGGCTTTGCTTTTGGCCTCCTAGAAGGGGGCGCAATCAGACCTCGGAGCATGCAGCCGCCTCTCACTTCGGACGTAGGGTGTGCTGTGCGCACCTCGGACTCGCCGGAAGCACCGCGCGGAGGTGCGCACGGCACACCCTACGACACGAGTTAATCCTGCAGGGCTCTCAATTCAAATCCTCACAGGCAGAGCCGATCACTCATGACCACGCCCTAAGGACGTGGTTTCCCAAGTTCAAATGAAAGGAAAGCTAAGAGTGCGCGGCCTGGCCCTCCACGGGCGCGGCCTGGGCGAGGATGAAGGCCTGGGGCACCAGCGGGTGCAGCGCGGCGTCCGTTTCCTGGCGCACGGCCTCGGCCTCGTCGAGCAGATGGCGCCAGGTTTCCGCATCCAGCCCGGCGAAATCACGCAACGCGTTGATATAACCCTGCGCCACGCCGAAGCGGTAGGCGAGGGTGCGTCCATCAGCGGCGTTGCGCATGTGCTGCAGCCGTTCGCGGGCTTGGGACAGGGCCAGTTCAGGGGAAATATTCATCGAAGTTCGACTCCTTCGTAACGATATGGCGCTTCGATCGCCACCTGGCGCATCGATATGATGTTGATCTCATATCTATATGAAGGGTTCAGGTCAGTTTCGCGGTTTTTGCACCCGCACGGGCGGACCTTGTAGGGGCGACTTCAGTCGCCCATGGGCAACGCAGTTGCCCCAGCGATGGGAAGGGCAGGCGTAGGGGGGATGACGCTCTTTTCATCCACCAGACGGGGTTGGGCACGGCCCCGGGCTGAAGCCCGGGCTACGGCGCTGTGGTACAGGATGCGCCTCGACCCGGTAGGAGCGAGCTCTGCTCGCGAAGGGGCTGCCCTGGGCTACGGAAGGCGCCCCTCTCCCGCAAGAGAGGGGCGGCGCGTCATTCCTGCGGCTGCGCCTTGCGACGGGCGCGGCGGGACAGCATGTTGAGCGCTTCGATGGCGGCGGAGAAGGCCATGGCGGCGTAGATGTAGCCTTTGGGCACATGGGCGCCGAAGCCTTCGGCGATCAGGGTCATGCCGATCATGATCAGGAAGCCCAGGGCCAGCATCACCACCGTGGGGTTGTTGTTGATGAAGCGTGCCAGGGGATCGGCGGCCAGCAGCATCACGGTGACGGCGGCAACCACGGCAATGACCATGATCGGCACGTGCTCGGTCATGCCCACGGCGGTGATGATGCTGTCGACGGAGAACACCAGGTCCAGCAGCAGGATCTGCACGATGGCCGAGCTGAAGCCGATGGCGGCCACCTGCTTGCCGACGAACATGTCGCCTTCCGGCGCCGGGTCCACCGAGTGGCGGATTTCCGTGGTGGCCTTCCACAGCAGGAACAGACCGCCGGCGATGAGGATCATGTCCTTCCAGGAGAACGCGTGGTCGAACACCTCGAACACCGGGTGCACCAGCTGCACGATCCAGGCCACGGTGCCGAGCAGGCCCAGGCGCAGGATCAGCGCCATGCCGATGCCCAGGCGGCGGGCCTTGGCGCGCTGGTGTTCGGGCAGCTTGTTGGTGAGGATCGAGATGAAGATCAGGTTGTCGATACCCAGTACCACTTCCATGACCACCAGGGTGGCCAGGGCGATCCAGGCGGTGGGGTTCGACACGAGTTGCAGGAGGTAATCCACGTCGGCTATCCGAAGATTCAGGGAGGCGCCATTCTGGAGATTCGACCGAACGGCGGCGATGGAGGAATAGCAACAAGTCTTTTCAAAGCGGACGCAGGCGCAAGGCGCTGTCCCGGGTTCCCGACAGGCGGTGTGGCAGGGCCTGGCGCAGGTCGTGCCGTCGCGCCAGGGAAACGGTTCGCAGACAGCGCGCCAGAGCCCCTTCATACTGAGCGCCCCTATCACCCGGACGCCCCCATCGCTGCATGAAGACCGTTGCCATCCTGCTATTCCCCGACCTGCTGATGCTCGATGTGGCCGGCCCCATGGATGTGTTTTCCATCGCCAACCGCTACCTGCCGCCGCAAGAGGCCTATCGCATCGTCACCCTGGCCGCCGGCGAGCGCACGGTGCGCGCCTCCAACGGCCTGGCCATGCAGGCCGACCTGCTGATAGAGGACGCCGAGCCGGCCTATGACCTGCTGCTGGTGCCCGGTGGCCCCGGCGCCTACAACGACAGCCACGGGGCCTTGCTCGCCTGGCTTGGCCGGGCCGCCGAGGCGTCGCGGCGCTATGGCTCGATCTGCACCGGCGCCTTCATCCTCGGTGAGGCCGGGTTGCTCGAAGGCCGCCGCGTCACCACCCACTGGCATTACATCGAACGCCTGGCCGCGCGCTGCCCGGGCGCCGAGATCGAGACCGACCAGATCTACATCCGCGACGGCAAGCTGCTCACCTCCGGCGGCGTCACCGCCGGCATCGACCTGGCCCTGGGCGTGGTCGCCGAGGACCATGGCCGCAAGCTGGCCCTGGACGTGGCCAAGGTGCTGCTGGTGGTGATGCAGCGCCAGGGCGGCCAGGCACAGTTCAGCCCCCTGGCGGCCGGTGTGGTGGGGGATGACTCACCCATTGCGCGGGTGCAGAACCACGTGCTGGAACACCTGGACGAACCCTTCAGCATCGAGCGCATGGCGGCCCTGGTGGCCATGAGCCCCCGGCACTTCTCCCGGGTGTTCGCCCGCGAGGTGAAGATGACGCCCATGGAGTTCCTCCAGGGCGCGCGCCTCGACCGCGCCCGCAACCTGCTGGAAACCGGCGACCTGCCCCTGAAGACCGTGGCCTATCGCAGCGGTTTCGGCAGCGTGCGGCACATGAGTTTCCTCTTCGCCGAAAAGCTCGGCCTCAGTCCCGCACAGTACCGCCGCCAGTTCAGTTGACCCTCGGGGCGCCGGGCCAAGGGCCTCGCCGGGGCCCGTGTCCGTCCTGGGCATCGCCTTGGCCGTTCTTATCCTCTCGTTGCCGTTGTCCTGTCGCATCAGGCTGGGATGATGGGAAGCATTCTCGAAAGGAGGGTGCACGGGCCCGGATCGGGGCCTTGCAGGCAGTTCGCAGGGTGCCCGCCGGTTGCCGGCATACTGTGACATGCACGACATCAGCACCACCCGGGATGAGCGGGTCCTGCGCTTCGGCGCGTTCCGCTTCCACGTCCAGCAGCGCCTGCTGCTCGAAGACGACCAGCCGCTGCGCCTGGGCAGCCGCGCCCTGGACATCCTCCAGCTGCTGCTGGAGAACGCCGGCCACTTGGTCGGCAAGGACTGCATCATCGCCCGCGTCTGGCCCACCACTGTGGTGGAGGAAACCAACCTGCGGGTGCACATCGCCGCCCTGCGCCGCGCCCTGGGCGATGGCCGCGACGGGCGCCGCTTCATCGCCAATGTGCCGCAGCGTGGCTACAGCTTCGTCGCCGAGGTCACCTGTGAGTGCGCCGCCTCATCCCCGGCGGCGCTGCCAGCACACAATCTGCCCGTGCGGCTGACCCGCCTCGAGGGGCGCGACGCCGTGGTCGGCGCGCTGGTGAGCCAGTTGCCGGCGCGGCGCTTCTTCACCCTGGTGGGCCCCGGCGGCATGGGCAAGACCACCGTGGCCCTGCGCGTCGCCGAGTTGCTGCTGGAGCACTATGCGGACGGCGTGCACTTCATCGACCTGGCTGCCTGCGGGCCCCAAGACGTGGCCGCTGCGGTGGCCACGGTGCTTGGCCTGGCGCCGGCCAACGGCGAGCCCCTCGCCGCCCTCGGCTGCCAGTTGCGCCAGCGCCACGCGCTGCTGGTGCTGGACAACTGCGAACACGTCATCGATGCCAGCGCGCTGCTTGCCGAAGGCCTGCTGCGCCGTGCACCGCGCCTGGCGATCCTGGCCACCAGCCGCGAGCCCTTGCTGGCCGAAGGCGAGTGCATCCAGCGCCTGGCGGGGTTGCCGGTGCCGCCACCACCGGCCGACTGCGGCGTGGACGAGGCGCTGGGCTGTGCGGCCATCCGCCTGTTCGTCGCCCGCGCCCGTGCGCGCCAGGACGGCTTCCGCCTGCGCCCCGGGGATGTGCCGCTGGTGAGCGACATCTGCCGGCGCCTCGACGGCCTGCCCCTGGCCATCGAGCTGGCGGCCGCCCAGGTGGATGGCCTGGGTCTCGACGGTTTGCAGCGGCTGCTCGATGGCCAGTTCCAGCTGCTCGCCCAGGGGCGCCGCACTGCAGCGGCCCGGCACCAGAGCCTGCGGGCGAACCTGGATTGGAGCTACGAGCTGCTCACTGCCCTGGAGCGTGTGGTGCTGCAACGCCTGGCGCTGTTCAAGCAAGCCTTCACCTTCGAAAGCGCCGTTCGCGTCATCGGCTGCGAGCGCGTCAGCGAGACGCGGCTGTACGAGGCCATCAGCCACCTGGTGGCGAAATCCCTGCTGCTGGCGGAACAGGGAGCGGGGGCGGTGCGCTACCGCCTGCTGGAAACCACCCGCGCCTATGCCCTGGACAAGCTGCGCGATGGCGGCGAGCGGCTGGAGCTGCACCACCCGCGCACCCCCGAATGGCGCCAGGCACTGCCGCTGCCCAGCCTCTGGCGCGGCGCACCGATGCCGGTCGTGCCCCATTGAGTCTCTAGGTTGGGCGAACCCCGCAGCGAGGCGAACCTCGCACCGTTGGGCCTCGCTGCGCTCGGCGCCAACCTACGAATTCTGCCCAAGGCACGTCCCAACCCCGTAGGAGCGAGCTCTGCTCGCGAAGCTGTTGCTGGGATCCGTGGGAGCGAATTCATTTGCGATGGAGCATCCGGCCACTCGCAGCCGGGTGCCTGCGGCGGGTCTTTCGCGGCTGAAGCCGCTCCCACAGGGGCGCCAACCTACGGCATCACTCGCCGATCAGCCGCCAGCTCATCGGGTTGACCCCTTCGGCGCGGGTGAACAGGCGGGAGAAGTGGGCCTGGTCGTAGAAACCGCATTCGAGGCCGATGCGGGTGAGGCTGAGGTCGGAGGTGCGGATCAGCTCCTTGGCGCGGGCCAGGCGTTGCTGGCGCAGCCAGTCCTGGGGCGTCATGCCGGTGCTGCATTTGAAGGCGCGGGCGAAGTGGCTGCGGGAGAGGGCGCAGGCCTCGGCCAGGCGGGCGACGGCAATGCCCTCGGCGAGGTGGTCTAGGAGCATCTGCTTGGCCAGGCGCTCGCGCCAGGGGGCGAGGCCGCCGGAAGTGCCGGCATCGACGGGCTGTTCGCACTCGCGGGTGCTGTCGTGGTGGAGGCTGGCCATGGCGCTCATCCCCGGTTCGCGGTGGCTGGCCCGTGGCGTGGGGCCACGGGAGGATCACTGGGATTGTTCGGGGCGCCGCCCTGGGGCGCGAGTTAAACGTTGTTAATTCGCCTCAGAGCCCGTCCTCGCTCATGAAGCGCACGATCTGCGCGCGCAGCCAGCGCTCGGCGGTGTCGTTGTCCTGGGCGCCGCGCCAGGCCATGGTCAGCTTGGCCGGGACGATCTCGAAGGGCGGCGGCTCGGCGCGCAGGCCGCCACCGGCCACCAGTTCGCTGGCGGCGTAGTCTGGCACGGTGGCGATCAGCTCGGAGTTGGCCAGCAGCGCACGCAGGCCGTTGAACTGCGGCACTGCCAGGGTCACGCGGCGCGAGCGGCCGATGCGCGCCAGGTCCTGGTCGATGTTGCCGCACAGGTCGCCGGAGAATGAGATCAGCGCATGGGGGCGGCTGCAGTAGTCGTCCAGGGTCAGCGGTTCGGGGCGCTTGTCGGCGCGCAGCACCATCGTCTGGATGCGCCGCAGGGTGCGGCACTTGGCGTTGGCCGGCAGCTCGGTGGTGTAGCTGACGCCGACGGAAATCTCCCCCGAGGCCAGCAGGCTGGGCATCAGCAGGAAGTTGGCGCGGCGCACCACCAGCACGATGTTCGGTGCCACCTCGCGCAGGTGGTTGAGCAGCGGCGGCAGCAGGCCGCACTCGACGTCGTCGGAGAGGCCGATGCGGAACACCAGGTTGCTGGTGGCCGGGTCGAACTCGTGGGCGTGGCTGAGGGCGTTGGACATGGCGTCCAGTGCCGGGCGCAGTTGCTGGAGGATCTCCACCGCGCGGGTGGTGGGCTCCATGGCGCGGCCGCTGCGCACAAACAGCGGGTCGTTGAAGTAGTCACGCAGGCGCGACAGGGCGGCGCTGATCGCCGGCTGGCCGAGGAACAGCTTCTCGGCGGTGCGGGTCAGGTTACGCTCGTGCATCAGCGTCTCGAAGACGATGAGCATGTTCAGGTCCACGCGGCGCATTTCGCTGCGGTTCATGCTTGGGTTCCTTTATCCGTGCAGAGGGGCAGCGGGCCGTCAGCCTTGCACAACGGCCTGCGGCCGGCTTGTACGCATGTGCGCTTGTGCGGCGCCTGCGCGAGGGCTCGCGCAGGCGCCGCGATCACACGCGGAAGCGCGCCACCAGGCCATTGAGGTCAATGGCCAGGCGCGACAGCTCCTGGCTGGCGGAGCTGGTCTGGTGGGCACCGGCGGCGGTCTGCTGGGCCAGGTCGCGGATGTTCACCAGGTTGCGGTCCACCTCGCGGGCCACCTGGGCTTGCTCCTCGGAGGCACTGGCGATCACCAGGTTGCGCTCGCTGATGTGGCTGATGGCTTCGGTGATGGTGTCCAGCGCCTGGCCGGCGGCACGGGCCATCTCCAGGGTGGTGCGGGCGCGCTGGCTGCTGTTCTGCATGGCATCCACCGCCTGGTTGGTGCCCTGCTGGATGCCGCCGATCATCTGCTCGATCTCCTGGGTCGACTGCTGGGTGCGGTGAGCGAGGGCGCGCACCTCGTCGGCGACCACGGCGAAGCCCCGGCCGGCGTCACCGGCGCGGGCGGCCTCGATGGCGGCGTTGAGGGCCAGCAGGTTGGTCTGCTCGGCGATGGCGCGGATCACGTCGAGCACCTTGCTGATGCCCTGCACCTTGCCGGCCAGTTCTTCCACCTGGCTGGAGGTTTCGCCGACGTCGCGGGCCAGGTCGCTGATGGAGTCGACCGTGCGGTTGACCTGGTCCTGGCCGCCGCGGGCGGTGCGGTCGGAGTCCCGCGAGGCTTCGGAGGTGGCCACGGCATTGCGCGCCACTTCGTCCACGGCGGTGGTCATTTCGTTGACCGCGGTGGCGGCCTGCTCGATCTCCTGGTTCTGCTGGTGCAGGCCACGGCTGGAGTCCTCGGTCACCGCGTTGAGTTCCTCGGCGGCGGAGGCCAGCTGGTCGGAGGAGCGGGCGATGTGCTCGATGGTGGTCTTCAGGCTCTGCTGCATGGTGCGCAGGGAGCCGAGCAGCAGGGCCGGTTCGTCGCTGCCGTGCACCTCGATGCGCTCGGTGAGGTTACCGGTGGCCACGGTCTCGGCCACCTTCATCGCTTCGTCCAGCGGGGTGACGATGCTGCGGGTGAGGATCAGGGCGAGCACGCCGGTGAGCAGCGCGGCGAGAACCATCACCGCGGTGACCACCAGTACCGCGTTGTCGTACTGGGCGGTCGACTGCAGCGCGGTGTCGGCGGCGATGCGCTGGTTGATCTTCATCAGCGCCTCCAGCTGCACGCCCAGCTCGTCGGAGTACTTCTTGTACTCGCCGCCAAGCAGCGCACGGAGCTCGTCGAGCTTGCCGGCGTCGGAGAGCCGCACCAGCTGGTCGTTGACCCGGTAGTAGCCCTCCAGCACCGACTTGAAGCGGTTGTACTGGGCCAGCTCCTCGCCGTCGTCCACCAGCTTCTCGTAGTCGTCCTGGGCCTTGTGCAGCTGGCCTGTGAGCTCTGCCTGGCGCTGGTTGGTGGCACGCAGCAGCTCGGGCTCACGGTCCACCAGGATGCGGAAGGAGACGATGCGCAGGCGCAGCATCTTCTCGTTGATCGAGCCCAGCGCCGCATAGCTGGGCATGCTTTCTTCGTTGAGGCTAATGGTGGAGGCGCGGATGCCCTTCATCTGGTGCAGGGCGAACAGCCCGAGCAGGATCACCAGCAGCGCAACCACGGAGAAGCTGAAGATGGCGCGTGGCGCGATCTTCATACGGCGTAAGAGCATGGGGACGACTCCCGGTTTGTTATGGATCGTTATGGGGTAGCCAGTTACAGCGACGGCGCCCGCCCTGGGCTTAAGCGAAGCGCATACCAGGCTATCGGCAGGGGGCGTAGGAAGCTGAAGGGCGAGGTGTGAGGTTGTTTACGGATGTGGGGGCAGCGCCTGGACGGGTGATGCAGGGACGGTGTAGGGGCGACTCAGGCGCTCTCATCCACAGGCGGATGCACCCGATCACGCCCGGCGGCCTTGGCGCCGTAGAGGGCTTCGTCGGCGGCGCGCAGCAGGTGGCTGTCCGGGGTGTTGTCGTTGGGGACGGGGATGTAGGCGTAGATACCGGCGCTGAGGGTGACCAGCCCCAGGTCGCTGCCTTCGTGGCGGATGCCCAGTTCGCGCACGGCGAGGCGCACCTGTTCGGCGATGGCGCGGGTTTCCGCCTCGCTGGTGTTGGGCAGCAGCAGGGTCATTTCCTCGCCGCCATAGCGCGCGGCCAGGTCGCCGGCACGGCGGGCAAAGCTGCCCACCACCTGGGCGACGGCCCTGATGCACTGGTCACCGGCGGGGTGGCCGTAGCGGTCGTTGTAGCGCTTGAAGTGGTCGATATCGAGCATGACGATGCCCAGCGGCGTGCCCTGGCGTCGTGCGCGGTTGGCTTCGATGGGCAGCACGGCGTCGAGGCGGCGGCGGTTGGCCAGGCCGGTGAGGCCATCGACCATGGCCAGCTGTTCCAGGGCGTCGTGGGCCAGGCGCAGCTCCTCTTCGGCCAGGGCGCCGGATTCGATGCGGCGGATCAGCGCCTGGGCGAACAGCACCAGGCCGACGATCATCGCCACCACCACCATGGCCGAGCGCGCCACCTGGTCCAGCCAGGGCGCGGTGATGGAGCGGGTGGCGATGCCGGTTTCCACCACCAGCGGGTAGTCCGCCAGCTGGCGGTAGCTGAACAGCCGTTCCACGCCGTCCACCTGGCCATGGAAGATCGCCGTGCCCGCCGGCGCCTCGCGCAGCAACTCGCTGAACACCAGGCCCTTGGCCAGGCTGGCGCCGATGGATTCGGGGAGGAAGGGGCGGCGCACCAGCAGGGTGCCGTCCTGCAGGGCGAGGATGATGACGCCCGAGTCGCCGACGTCGAAGCTGTCGTAGAAGCGCACGAAGTAATCCACCTTGAGCGTGGCCAGGGCGACGCCGGCGAAGCTGCCGTCGGGGTTGTCGATGCGCCGTGACACCGGGATGACCAGGTCGCCGGTGGAGCGGCTGCTGATCACCTTGCCGATGTACAGGTCGTTGTCGGCGTGTTCGCGGTGATGGATGAAGTATTCGCGGTCGGCGTTGTTGGCGCCGGGGGGGACGTGGTCCTTGTCGGTCACCAGCCAGTTGCCGTCCTTGTCGTAGATGAACAGGCCGTGCAACTGGGGCAGGAAGCGCTGCTGGCGTTTCATCAGGCCGCGCATGCGCTCCACCTGGAGCTTGTCGATGCCGTCCCATTCCACCCGTTCGATCAACCCCACCAGCAGCGCGTCGGCCTGGCGCACCGCGTCGCGGGCGTGCTGGGCGGCGGCGCTGGCGACGTTGGTGGCGTTGACCTCGGCGCGGCGGAATTCCTGCTGGTGGGCCTTCCACACCTGCCAGCTCTCCATGGCCAGGATCGCCACGATCACCAGCGCGGTGAAGCCGAACGCCAGGCGGCGTGCCTGGATATGGCCCTGGGGGTTCTCCATGGGGGGCGGCCTGTTCATGGCTGTCGGGCTCGACGATTGCGCAGGGACGTCATGGTTGTGACCATGGTCGCGGGAAAACCTCCGAAGAGTCGGGACACAGGCAGCCTAGCAGCGCTGCGGTTAGAATGCCGCGCCTCTGAACCAGGACTCCCTTCATGACCCCCGCCGCCCTCGACACCCTCCGCCTCCAGCTGACTGCCGCCCTGGGCGACCTGCCCACCGAGACCCGCCGCCTGTTCCACGGCCGTGGCCGCCGCTGGCCGGGGCTGGAGCACCTGGTGGTGGATTGGCTGGAGGGCGTGGTGCAGGTGGCGCTGTTCCGCGAGCCGGAGGACGAGGCCCTGGCCGCGCTGAAGGCGATGCTCGCCGAACTGGTGGCCAGCGACGCCTGGCGTGCCGCACCGGTGCGCAGCCTGCTGCTGCAGCGGCGCTACCTGCCGGGCAGCGAGACCGAGCTGCTGTGGGGCGAGGCGGTGGCGCAGTGGACCATGCACGAGGATGGCCTGGCCTACCGCCTGGACCTGATGCGCAACCAGAACATCGGTCTGTTCCTCGACATGCGCCATGGCCGCCGCTGGGTGCGCGAGCAGGCCGCCGGCAAGCGTGTGCTCAACCTGTTCGCCTACACCTGCGGCTTTTCCGTGGCGGCCATCGCCGGCGGTGCCGAGGCGGTGGTCAACCTGGACATGGCCCGCGCCGCGCTGAGCCGGGGCCGTGACAACCACCGGCTGAACGGCCACGACCTGACCCAGGTGATGTTCCTCGGCCACGAGCTGTTCAAGTCCTGGGGCAAGGTGAAGAAATGCGGGCCCTATGACCTGGTGATCATCGACCCGCCGTCGTTCCAGAAGGGCAGCTTCGAGCTGGACCGCGACTACCGCAAGATCCTCCGCCGCCTGCCGGAACTGCTGGCCGAGGGCGGCCAGGTGCTGGCCTGCGTCAACGACCCGGCCACGGGGGCGGACTTCATCGTCCGCACCATGGCCGAGGAAGCGCCGGGGCTGGCCTTCCGCGAACGCCTGGCCAACCCGCCGGAGTTCGAAGACGTGGACCCCGCAGGCGGGCTCAAGGCCCTGGTATTCACCCAGGGCGTGTAAGGCGTAGCCCGGGCTTCAGCCCGGGAATGCAGGGAATGCGGGATTGCAGGGGCCGTCCCTGCACCCCTGCCTGGCTCCGCTGGCGGCTCAGTGGCCGCTTTCCACCACCCGGTAGCAGGGCACGTAGGCCGCGCCGCCGGGGAGCTTCATGCGGTGCTGTTCGACGAAGGCCTGGAGCAGGCGGTCCAGCGGCTGCATCACTTCCGCGTCGCCGTGGATCTCGTAGGGGCCGTGTTCCTCGATCAGGCGGATGCCCTTGTCCTTGACGTTGCCGGCGACGATGCCGGAGAAGGCGCGGCGCAGGTTGGCGGCCAGCTCGTGGGGCGGCAGCGAGCGGCTGAGCTGCAGGCTGGCCATGTTGGCGTGGGTGGGGTCGAAGGGGCGCTGGAAGCCTTCGTCGATCTTCAGCAGCCAGTTGAAGTGGAAGGCGTCGTTGCGCTCGCGGCGGAAGCGCTTCACTTCCTTCAGGCCCTGGGCCATCTGCCGGGCCACTTCGGCCGGGTCGTTGATGATGATCTGGTAGCGCTTCTGCGCCTCCTCGCCCAGGGTGGCGCCGACGAAGGCGTGCAGCTGCTGCAGGTAGGGCTCGGCGCTGCGCGGGCCGGTGAGGATGACGGGGAAGGGCAGCTCGACGTTGTCCGGGTGCATGAGGATGCCCAGCAGGTAGAGGAACTCCTCCGCCGTGCCCACGCCACCGGGGAAGATGATGATGCCGTGGCCGACACGGACGAAGGCCTCCAGGCGCTTCTCGATGTCCGGCAGGATCACCAGCTCGTTGACGATGGGGTTGGGCGCTTCGGCGGCGATGATGCCCGGCTCGGTCAGGCCCAGGTAGCGGCCGCCGACGATGCGCTGCTTGGCGTGGCTGATGGTGGCGCCCTTCATCGGCCCCTTCATCACGCCCGGGCCGCAGCCGGTGCACACGTCGAGGCTGCGCAGGCCCAGCTCGTGGCCGACGCGCTTGGTGTACTTGTATTCCTCGGTGCTGATGGAGTGGCCGCCCCAGCACACGACTATCTTCGGCTCCACGCCCGGGCGCAGGGTGCGGGCATTGCGCAGCAGGTGGAAGACGTAGTCGGTGATGCCCTGGGAGCTCTCCAGGTCGATGCGGAGGCTGTCCAGCTCGCTGGCGGCGTAGACGATGTCGCGCAGGGCGCTGAACAGCATCTCGCGGGTGCTGGCGATCATCTCGCCGTCGACGAAGGCGTCGGCCGGGGCGTTGAGCAGTTCCAGGCGCACGCCGCGGTCCTGCTGGTGGATGCGCACCTCGAAGTCCTTGTAAGCGTCGAGGATGGTCTTGGCGTTATCGATCTGCGCGCCGGTGTTGAGGATGGCCAGGGCGCACTGGCGGAACAGCGTGTAGATGCTGCCGGAACCGGCTTCGCTCAGTTGCTGCACTTCGCGTTGGGAGAGGGTTTCCAGGCTGCCTTTGGGGCTTACTTCGGCGTTGACCACGTGTCTCGGGGGCATTCTCTATTCCATGAAAAGCGATGTCGGGCGGGCCGCTCGGCCCCCGCATCGGGGTGATGAGCGCCGGGCGCGGATTCTGGCGTGGCACCGGCAGTCGTGTGACGCGCCGGGGGTGTGCTTCAGGCACTGTCGATCGGCGCACCGCAATCAGGAGGGTTCACGTAGATAGCGGGAACCCTTGGGCTCTGACAAGCATTTTGTGCGATCTGCTCCGTGAGGAATGGGCATGGTTTGCACCTGGCGTATGCGGGGGCATGTGCCTGTAGGGGCGAATTCATTCGCCCAGCAGACCGCAGGTCTGCCCCCGCTCGGTGCCACAGGCGACTTCACCGTGGGAGCGAATTCATTCGCGAAAGATGCCGTGGCAGGCCTCGCGGTTGAAACCGCTCACAGCTCGCTGGCCCACTCCCGCGACCCATCGGTCATTCGCCGTGGTGCCATGGCCACTGGAGGCGTAGAATCGCCGCTTCCAGGCCGTCCCCCCTCCCATTCCAAGAACAAACCCTGCCGCAGCCGTCCGCCCCGTGCCTTGCTCCCCGGGTGGCCCCTGGCATGCGCGGTGGAGGCGCATCGACCCTGTCCCGACCCCAGCCACAGCCCCGGAACAGCCCTTGAGCCCTGAACGCCCCATCCTCGACCCGACACCCGAACCCCGCGCCGGCAGCTGGCTGAGCGTGATCGCCCTGGCCCTGGCCGCCTTCATCTTCAACACCACCGAATTCGTCCCGGTGGGCCTGCTCAGCGACATCGGCCGCAGCTTCGAGATGCCCACCGCCCAGGTCGGCCTGATGCTGACCCTCTACGCCTGGGTGGTGACCCTGGCCTCGCTGCCGCTGATGCTGCTCACGCGCAATATCGAGCGGCGCAAGCTGCTGGTGTGCGTCTTCCTGCTGTTCATCGTCAGCCACCTGCTTTCCAGCGTGGCCTGGAGCTTCGGCGTGCTGATGCTCAGCCGCATCGGCATCGCTTTCGCCCATGCGGTGTTCTGGTCCATCACCGCGTCGCTGGCGGTGCGCGTGGCGCCGCCGGGCAAGCAGGCCAAGGCCCTGGGGCTGCTGGCCACCGGCACCATCATGGCGATGGTCCTGGGCATTCCCCTCGGTCGCGTGGTGGGCGAGGCCCTGGGCTGGCGCACCACCTTCCTCGCCATCGCCGGGCTGGCGGTGCTCACGGCGCTGTGCCTGGCGCGCACCCTGCCGTTGTTGCCGAGCCAGAACTCCGGCTCCCTGCGCAGCCTGCCGATGCTGCTCAAGCGCCCACCGCTGGTGGCGCTCTACGTGCTCACCGTGCTGGTGATCACCGCGCAGTTCACCGCCTACAGCTACGTCGAGCCCTTCTCCCGGGACGTGGCCGGCATGAGCGGGCAGATGACCACCCTGTTGCTGCTGCTATCCGGCGGCGCCGGCATCTTCGGCTCGGTGCTCTTCAGCCGCTACAGCGACCGCTTCCCCCGGGGGCTGCTGCTGGTGGCGGTCAGCACCCTGGCGGCGAGCCTGCTGCTGCTCCTGCCGCTGGCCCAGCACCATGGCTGGCTGCTGGGCATGAGCATGCTCTGGGGCATGGCGATCATGTGCTTTGGCCTGGCCCAGCAATCCAACGTGCTGCGCCTGGCGTCGGACGCCACGGACGTGGCCATGGCGCTGTTCTCCGGGCTGTACAACGTTGGCATCGGCGGTGGTGCGCTGCTGGGCAGCCTGGTCAGCCAGCACATCGCCCTGCAGCAGGTGGGCAATGCCGGTGCGGTGCTCGCCGTGACGGGCCTGCTGCTGGCGCTGTTCGCCTGCTGGAAGTTCGCCGATGCTCTGCGGGGTGGGCGCTGAGCAGAAGGGGACCGGCTTCACGGCAGCGGCGGGCGGCGCTTGCTAACGTGGCGCCGCTGGCATTCCGCCACCCATCCCACCGAGAAGGATTTCCCATGGCACTGCGTTCCCTGCTGCTGATCGGCTCCCTGCTGCTGCCCGCCGCTGTGCAAGCGACCACCCTCGACGCGGCCCAGTCGCGCTACCGGGGCGCGGTGTCCTGCATCGACCGGCTGTTCTACGACGGCGGCTATGACGTTGGCGATGCCAAGCGCGAGGCGCTGATCACCGAATTCCTCGCCCGCTACCAGCTGCCCGCCTATGACGAGGCCCGCTACGCTGCCGGCGAAGGCGCGGACATCGACCAGGACGCCTACATGGCGGGGTACATGCTGTGCGACGAGGACGTGGACTACGTCGACAAGCTTGGTGCCAAGCACGGCCGGCATCTGCCCAGCGAGTAAGGTGGACTACCTGCGTCGCCCCACGCGCCGGCACCGTTCGTAGGATGGTGTAGAGCGAAGCGAAACCCATGCTGTGGGGCCAGGCATGGCGGGACGCGTCATCAATCGGCCGGCTTGGCCTCATCCAGCGCCTTCCTGATGCTCGCGCCGAGCTGGAGGGCGTTGCTGCAGGCGGGGTCTTCCTCGCCGTGCTTGCAGGACTTCTTCAGCACCTCCAGGGCCTTTGGCAGGTCCTTCTTCACGCCGATACCGCGAGCCAGGTACATGCCGTACATGGTGCAGGCCCAGGGATCGTCCTGGTCGCAGGCGCGGGTGAAGCTGCGGGCGGCGCAGGCCTGTACGCGCTCGTTCTGCATGTCGGCGCGGTACAGCCCGGCGGCGTGGTTGGTGCAGCCGGAGGTGGCGCCCAGCTTGCAGGCGCGCTGGTACAGGGGTTCGAAGCTGGCGGGGTCGCCGCCGAGTTGCTGCAGGGTCACGGCCGTGCGCAGGCAGGAGTAGGCGTCCCCGGCGGTGCAGAGCGTGAGGCAGCCATCCAGCTGGTCGGCGGTATTGCAGTCATGGACGTTGATTTCCAGTGCCCGGCGAGCGGGCATCAGGTCGGCCGGGCATTGTTCGGCCTCCTGGGTCCATTGCGCGTTGGCGCGGACCTGGGCGTCGATGCGCTCGACGATCTGCGCGTCCTCCTCGGCCACGGCATTTTGCAGCAGCGAGAGTGAAACGGCGGCGAGCAGCATCAGCTTCCTGATGAACATGGGATTCCTTTGCATGAAATAGGGTGGTTGCAGGTGCCGAAGCCGGGGGCGTCAGGGGCCGGGAATCAGCTCGACGCGTTCGCTTTCCAGGTCCAGCAGCACCAGGCCTTCCTGCCCGTCGGGGAGGGTGCCGAGGCAGTCGCCCTGGCGGTTCCAGGCGGCGGATTGGCCGGTGGTGAGGAAGTCCTCCACCGGGCCGATGCTGTTGCTCATCAGCAGCGGCATGCCGTGGCGGCGGGCCATGGCGGGGTAGTGCTGTTGCCCGGCGGCGATGCCGCTGGCCGATTTGGCAACGCTGACCAGATAGAAGTCGGCACCCGCCGCGACGGCTTCGTCGGCGTGCTCGGGGAGCATGGATTCGTAGCAGATGGCCGGCGCCAGGCTGTGCTCGCCGCAACGGATCAGCGCCTGGCCTTCGCCGGGGCTGAACCAGGGCAGCTCGTCGGCGTGCAGGCGCTGCTTGCAGTAGAGGCCGCGTGGCTGGTGGGCCTGGAAGATGACCATGCCGATGCGCGGCAGCGGCGCGCCGGTTACCGGCAGGCCGGCGCAGATGATGAGGCCGTGCGCGTTGGCGAGGTGCTGCAGGGCGTCGAGGCGCGGGTCCTCGGGCGTGGTGGCCAGGCCCTGGGCCAGGGACGGCGCGTAGTTGGTCAGCGAGAGTTCGGGAAACACGATCAAGGCGGCGCCCTGTTCCACGGCCCGCTGGATGAGCGCGCAGTGCTTGCCGATATTCCCTTCGATGTCGCCCGTGATCGACGACAGTTGCGCGGCGCATAGCTTCACGTGGTGTGCTCCTGCAGATGAGGGCGCCATGCTAGAACGCGGCCGCTGCCGCCACCAGAATCTTTTCGCTTTGATGCATTAGTTGTTGTGGTTTTAAGAAAAACGCTTAAGCACGGTGCTTTCCGGGGGCGCCCAAGGGTTTCTGTCACCTCCACCGCATGGGTTTCGCTTCGCTCTACCCATCCTACGAAGGCCGCCGCCACGTTGGATGTGTTGTGCGCACTTCAATGTGAGGATTCGAGCGAAGAAAGTTGAAGCGCCGCCAAACGCCCCTTCCCAGGAGGCCGAGCGAATCATCGTGGAAGGGGTTGAGCGACATGGATGTCGCGAGAGGCGCATCGGGCCAGGGATGGCCCGTTGTGCCGTGCCCCTGGAACGATGATGGAGCGAGGGAAGTCTGGCTTCAGCCAGACCCGTATGGAGGGGCAAGTTTTTTGGTTCCTTTTCACCGGGCTGGCGTTCCAGCGATTGGAAAAGGGACTCGCCCGGGTGGGCGAAACCAGAAGTACCAGCAAAGCTCGGCAACCAGCTGGGCTCAAATCTTCCGGCAACACTTAATGCGGCCTTTTCGAGGGGTGGCCCATGCACCTGTACCGCGTGCACGTCATTCAGCGGCTGATTGATCCACGGCGGCGGCTGGACGCGCTTCGGCCGCCTTTCTAGACTGGCTTTCCGCTGGCCGCCCACCCCACAAGGAACCGCCCCATGAGCACCTATCAGGAACTGCGGATCAACCGCACGCAGCTGGATGATTGCCAGTCCCACCGCCGCGAGCTGGCCGTCGAGCTGGATGAGGGGCAGGTGCTGCTGGGCGTCGAGCGCTTCGCCTTCACCGCCAACAACATCAGCTATGCGGCGCTGGGCGATGCCATGGGTTACTGGCGCTTCTTCCCCACGGTGGAGGGGCAGGGGCTGATCCCGGTCTGGGGCTTCGCCGTGGTGCTGCAATCGCGCTGCGAGGGTGTCGCCGAGGGTGAGCGCTTCTACGGTTACTACCCCATGGCCAGCCATGTGGTGATGGAGCCGGGTCGCGTCGATGCCCAGGGCTTCACCGACACCATCGCCCATCGCCAGGGCCTGCCGGCCATCTACAACCACTACCTGAACTGCGCCACCGACCCGCTCTACAGCGACGACAGCGAGGCCCCGCAGATGCTCCTGCGGCCGCTGTTCACCACGGCCTTCCTGCTCGACGAGTTCGTCGCCGGCAACCAGGCCTTCGGCGCGCGCCAGGTGATCATCACCAGTGCCTCGTCGAAGACCGCCATCAGCCTGGCCTACCTGCTCAGCCGGCACCGTGCCGAGCGTGGCCAGGACTACGAGGTGATCGGCCTGTCCTCCACGACCAACCGCGCCTTCGCCGCCGGGCTGGGTTGCTATGACCGGGTGCTGGAATACGGCGAGGTGGAGTCCCTTGCTGGCGACGTGCCGTCGATGGTCATCGACCTGGCGGGCAACAGCCAGCTGCTCGCGCGCCTGCATGGCCATCTGCAGGCGGCGCTGCGCTACAGCTGCCAGGTCGGCGCCTCCCACTGGGATCAGCGCCAGGCGCTGCCGAATGGCCTGCCCGGGCCGAAACCGGTGTTCTTCTTCGCCCCCAACGAGGGCAAGCGCCTGCACCAGCTCTGGGGATCGGAGGCCTTCGCCCGCACGCTCGCCGAGCGCTGGCAGGCCTTCAACGGCTTCGCCCGCTCCTGGCTGATCTTCGAGTACGGCCACGGCGCCGAGGTGGTGCGTGAGCGTTACCTGGCGGCCTTGCAAGGGCAGCTGGAGCCGCAAGTGGGCGTGGTGCTTTCCCTGGCCGAGTGAGCCGTGGGGCAGGGCGCGCGGTGAGGGCGGAATGATTCTCGTCCCAGTAGACGCGGCTCGCGCGCCTGCCTAGACTGGCCAACTGCTATGACCGCCGTCCCGGTGGCAGCCCAGGCTAAGCGCCCATGACCCTTCCCGAGTCCCCGACAGTACCGGCCCGGCACAGCCGAGGGCGCCTTCCCGCCGTGTTGCAACCGGCGTTCCGCGCCTATGTGCTGGAGCACCACCGGGGCTTCCTGCTGGCGATCAACTTCATCGCGATGATCGCCTACGACTCCTACGTGCTGGCCGATGCGGTGCTGATCCCGGACATGGCCATGGAGTCGCTGGTCACCCGTGGCCTGCTCAGCCTGCTCGGGCTGCTGAACATCTTCCTGGTGTTCCGCTACAGCCGCAGCGTGTTGCTGATGGACATGCTCATGCCGCTGCATGACATCGTCTCCACCGTCGCCTGGTTCGAGCTGCTCAAGCGCAGCGACTCGCCCGATGTCGCCACCTTCCTCTATGCCTCGGTGGTGTTCATCGTGCTGGGCAACCTGGGAGTGCGTTATTCGTTCCGGGGCATCCTGGCCAGCTCGATGGTCATCTCCGGGGTGATCCTCTACAACGTCGCGCTGCTCCATCCCGGCGATACCAAGGCGCTGCTGATCTTCACCCTGGTCTACCTGCCGGTGCTGATCTTCAGCCTGTTCATCAGCTGGACCAATATCCGGGGCGTGCGCCAGGCCTTTCTCGCCGACCTGGAAGGGCGCCGCCAGCGCGCCGAGCTGGCCACGCTGAACAGCCGCCTGCATGAGCTGGCCAGCACCGACGCGCTTACCGGCGTGGGCAACCGCCGCGCCTTCGACCGCGTGCTGGAGGAGTACTGGTACCAGATGAGCCTGCACGGCCGGCCCTTCGCGCTGCTGCTGGCGGACATCGACTACTTCAAGCCCTACAACGACCACTACGGCCACCTGGCCGGCGACCGCTGCCTGCGCGAGGTGGTGGACAGCATGGTGCACACCCTGCGCGACGGGCAGGCGAAGGTCTTCCGCTACGGCGGCGAGGAATTCGTCGTGCTGTTGCAGGTGAGCAGCCAGGTCGAGCTGGAGCACATCACCGAGCGCCTGCGGGTGCAGGTGGCGGGCCTGGACATGGAGCACCTGCACCGCCCCGATGGCCTGCGCCACCACACCATCAGCCTGGGCGCCTCGCTCTCCAGCGGCGAGTGCCTGGTCCAGGCTCAGGACCTGCTGGCGCGCTGCGACCAGCTGCTCTACCGGGCCAAGCAGGAAGGCCGCAACCGTGCCTGCCTGGCGGCGATGACGCTCTGCTGAGCGGGTTGGAATGCCCGGCTGAGGCATCGCTGTGTTGGGCCTCGCTGCGCTCGGCGCCAACCTACGGATACCGGGGCACGATCCCGTAGGAGCGAGCTCTGCTCGCGAAGCTCTTGCTGGGTAGGAGCGAATTCATTTCGCGATGGAATATCCGGCCGCTCGCAGCCTTGTGCCGGCGGCAAGTCTTTCGCGGCTGAAGCCGCTCCCACAGGGGGGCCGCAGCGGGGCCGAACATCGTCGTGTTGGGCCTCGCTGCGCTCGGCGCCAACCTACGGAGACCGGGGCACGATCCCGTAGGAGCGAGCTCTGCTCGCGAAGCTCTTGCTGGGTAGGAGCGAATTCATTTCGCGATGGAATATCCGGCCGCTCGCAGCCTTGTGCCGGCGGCAAGTCTTTCGCGGCTGAAGCCGCTCCCACAGGGGCCCGCAGCGGGGCCGAACATCGTTGTGTTGGGCCTCGGCGCCGACCGGTGTGTAGGGTGGATGACGCTTCACCCATCCACCATCGGAGCCCGATCCAACACCTGCCCTGGCGGCCATGTGGCTCTGCCGAGGCTCAGGCGGTCGCTTCGAACGCCTTGTGATAGCTGACCTCGGCCACCGGCCACTCGCCCTCCAGCAACAGCGCCTGGAAGTACTCGGCGGGTACGCCCGGCAGTTCCAGGCCCGGCTGCACAGCGAAGCCGAAGCGCCCGTAGTAGCCCGGTTCGCCCAGCAGCACGCAACCGGCTGCACCCATTGCACGGAGCTCGGCGAGGGCGGCGTGCATCAGGTGCGAGCCGATGCCTCGGCCCTGCAGCGCCGGTAGCACTGAGATCGGCCCCAACCCATACCAGCCGTGGGCACCGGACGACAGCGTCACCGGCGATACCGCCACATGCCCCACCAGCTCGCCGTCTTTCTCGGCCACCAGGGACACCGACAACTGCCCGGCGCGGCGCAGCGCGTTGACGATGAACTGCTCGGTGTGGCTGCTGTGCGGGGCGGTACGGAAGGCGTCGGCGGTCAGGCGCTCGATGGCGGTGATGTCGGCTTCGGTTTCGTGGCGGAGGGTCAGTGTCATGGGGCACCCCAGGGTTGTTCTTCTGGCGGCGCGCATCTTACCGCGAGGTGAAGGCGGGCGATGTGTCGAGGTGCTCGGGGGAGGGCGGATGGTTCCAACGGCGCCGCAAGGGCGCCGTGGAGAGGCGCGCCGGATTGCCCGGCGCGCGCGGGTGATCAGAGGATGCTGATCGGGTACTCGACGAAGGCGCGGATTTCGTTCAGGTCCGGGCCCACGTTGTTGTCGGCGCGGTAGATCGAGTTGCGCAGCTTGAGGGACAGGTCCTTGGCCGGGCCGTCCTGCACCACGTACTTGAACTGGTTGAACAGTTCGCGCTCGGTGCCGTCGCTCTCGCCGCCGGCTTCGATGTTGCTGCCGCGCACGTAGGCGACCTTGTAGCTCAGGCCGGGTACGCCGTAGGTGGCGAAGTCCAACTCGTAGCTCGCCTGCCAGGAGCGCTCGTTCTTCAGGTTGAAGTCGGAGTAGTAGGAGTTGGCCACGTAGATGGTGCTGCCGCCGTCGCCGTAGTCGTACGCATAGCCGGCGTCACCGGTGTTGCGCTGGTGGGCGATGATGAACGCGTGGGCGCCGACGCTGTACTTGGCGGCCAGGCTCCACAGGGTGTTCTTGTCGTTGTCGCCGTCACCGCCGAAGTCCAGCGCGGCATCGGAGTTGTCGTCGTAGTCGGTGCGGTAGATGTTGAAGTCGAAGTTCAGGGCCTGTTCCGCGTTGAACGGAATGGTGTAGTTCACGTTGCCGTAGTACTTCTTGAAGGTGTCTTCGACATCGGAGTGGTACAGGGCCACGGACAGCGCATCGTTGACGACGTAGCTGCCGCCGATCACGTCGATGCTCTTCAGGTGGTTGGGGTCGCGCGCCGGGTCGCCCATGGGGCTGTCGGCGGTGAAGCGGCCGACGTTCAGTTCCAGGCCTTCGATTTCCTTGCTGGTCAGCAGGGTGCCGGTGAAGGCTTGCGGCAGCAGGCGGCTGTCGTCATAGGCGAGCACGGGCAGGGAGGGGAACTGGTTGCCGTACTTCAGCACGGTGTTGGAGAAGCGCAGCTTCACCGCGCCGCCGGCTTCGGAGAGGTCATCCACCGGGTGGCCATCGCTGTCGGTGTCGAAGAAGGCGCTGTAGTTGCGGCCACGGCCGCTGTCCAGCTTGATGCCGAGCAGGCCGTACGCGTCCACGCCGAAACCGATGGTGCCCTGGGTGAAACCGGACTCGAAGGTACCGATGAAGCCCTGGCCCCAGACCTTGGCGTCGTTGGTCTTGTCCTTGTAGTCACGGTTGAAGTAGGCGTTGCGCAGCAGGACCTTGAGGCTGGCGTCTTCGACGAAGCCCTTGGCGTCGGACTGCTCGCTGGCGTGGGCCTGGGCGATGCTCAGGGCCAACAGCGTGCAGGCGGCGGCTATATAGTTTCGGTTATGCATGGATGCTCCCAGATATTGGTTTTTTTGATGGCTTGGAGTCGGCAGGAAGATACCGCTTATTCAATTGCCGATCGACCGGGCAACTGTAGATTCCCAATCGTGACAGTGCGAACTAATTATTGGTTATAAGGTCCGCGGAATAAGTGGCGGGTAACAGTTAACACGCGCGCGCAAGTAATCCGTAACTGTTGAGGCTGATGATTAATATCAATGAAATTAATAGTTTGCGATTGGACGTGGCGCGTATTCTGGCGGCGATGAATACCTCAAGACGCTGCTCCAGTCCGTTGTCGGAGTGGCGCCTTGCTCCATTTCATCATCCTTTGGTTTATTTGCCGCTTCTCTTGAAGCGGCTTTTTTTTGGCTGCGATTTATATGCGCGAGAAGGTGATTGCTGCACTCGCCAAGTTGCACTATTGGAGTATCGGGCAATTAGTTAAGTGTCAGTTCGAGCGAAGCGCATGCAATGCAGCTGACATATATAAGGCCGGGCAGTTGATTGCTCATCCACTTCAGTCCTGTGCGTCAGGGCGTCGCACAAGCTAACCGTACAGCCAGGTTTTTCGCCGCCTGGCGGGCGGGGTGGGGCGACTCACCGGTGAGCCGGTCCGTCGCTCCAGAAACCCCGTATCAGAGCCGGGCAGAGGCCTCGCCGGGCTAATGCCCCATCATCGACACGGCGAATGGCCAAGCGCCCCGTTGCAGTATCAGGCAATGCACCGAGCGCTCTGGAATGCACCTTTCAAGGCATTCGACGATTGGCAGGAATGGGCAATCACTCCGGAGTAGTCGGCTACCGGACAGACCCCGCTGACGCTTAATCTTCGCGCCTGGCCTGATTCCGGGCCCGTCGCATTGATCGCAACCTTCCCTGATCTACCCTTTCCAGCCTGACCGGATGGAGACACCCATGGACTACCGCAACCTCGGGCGCAGCGCCCTGAAAGTCTCGCCCCTGTGCCTGGGCACCATGATGTTCGGCGGCGAGACCGACGAAGCCACCTCCCGGCGCATCATCGACAAGGCCTTCGAGCAGGGCGTCAACTTCATCGACACGGCGGACGTGTACAACACCGGGCGCTCCGAGGAGATAGTCGGCCGTGCCATCGCCGCACGGCGCGACGACTGGGTGCTGGCCACCAAGTTCGGCTTCCCCTTCGGCGAGCGGCCCAACCAGCAGGGGCTGTCGCGCAAATGGATCTTCCAGTCGGTGGAGGCCAGCCTGAAGCGCCTGGGCACCGACTACATCGACCTGCTCTACATCCACCGCGCCTTCGCCGGCGAGCCGCTGGACGAAGCCGTACGTGCCATCGGCGAGCTGATCGCCCAGGGCAAGGTGCGTTACTACGGCGTTTCCAATTTCCGGGGCTGGCGCATCGCCGACGTGGCGCGCCTGGCCGATGGGCTCGGCGTCGACCGGCCCATGGCCAGCCAGCCGCTGTACAACATCGTCGACCGCAGCGCCGAGGTGGAGCAGCTGCCCGCCGCCGGGCACTACGGCCTCGGCGTGGTCTCCTACAGCCCGCTGGCCCGTGGCGTGCTCACCGGCAAATACCCGGTGGACGCACCGCCGCCGGCGGACACCCGTGCCGGGCGCGGCGACAAGCGCATCCAGCAGACCGAATGGCGCCCCGAATCCCTGCACATCGCCCGCACCCTGGCCGAACACGCCGCTAGCCGGGGCACCACCTCGGTCGCCTTCGCCCTGGCCTGGGTGCTGCACAACCGCCTGCTCAGCGCCACCATCGCCGGCCCCCGTACCGAAGCGCAGTGGGACGCCTACCTGGGCGCCCTCGACCTGCAACTCGGCCCGGACGACGAGCGCCTGGTGGACAGCCTGGTGGCCACCGGGCACGCCTCGACACCTGGTTATTCCGATCCCGCCTATCCCATCGAAGGCCGACGCGTCGGCTGATCCTCAACCCCTGGAGTACTGCTCATGTTCACAATCGGTTATGCCGCGCAAACCGCCGCTGCACCGCTCGCACCCTTCAAGTTCGAGCGCCGCGAACTGCGCCCCAACGACGTGGCGATGGAAATCCTCTACTGCGGCGTCTGCCACTCCGACCTGCACCAGGCGCGCAACGACTGGGGCTTCAGCCTGTACCCCATCGTCCCCGGTCACGAGATCATTGGCCGGGTCATCGAGGTGGGTTCGGCGGTGACGCGCCACAAGGTCGGCGACAACGTCGCGGTGGGCTGCATGGTCGACTCCTGCATGCAGTGCGACCAGTGCCGCAAGGGCGAGGAGCAGCTGTGCCGCGAGCGCAACACCCAGACCTACAACAGCCGTGACCGCATCACCAAGGAAGTCACCCTGGGTGGCTACTCCAAGCATCTGGTGGTGCGCGAGGAGTTCGTACTGCGCGTGCCGGAAGGCCTCGACCTGGCCAAGGCGGCACCGCTGCTCTGCGCCGGCATCACCAGCTACTCGCCGCTGCGCACCTGGAACGTCGGCCCCGGCAGCCGTGTGGGTGTGATCGGCCTCGGCGGCCTCGGCCACATGGCGGTCAAGCTCGCCGTCGGCCTGGGTGCCGAAGTCACCGTGCTCAGCCGCAGCGCCGACAAGGCCGACGACGCCAAAGCCCTGGGCGCCGACCGCCTGCTGGTGTCTTCCGACAAGAAGGCGATGACCGCCGCACAGTCCAGCTTCGACCTGATCATCGACACCGTGCCTTCGCGCCACGACGTCTCACCCTACATGTCGCTGCTGGATATCGACGGCACCCTGGTGATAGTCGGGCAGATCGGCCCCATCGACGAACAGCTGACCATCCCCTTCGTCCTCGGCCGCCGTCGCCTCGCCGGCTCGCCCATCGGCGGCATCGCCGAGACCCAGGAGATGCTCGACTTCTGCGCCCGCAAGAACATCCTCCCGGACTGCGAAATGATCCGCATGGACCAGATCAACGAAGCCTTCGAGCGCATGGAGAAATCCGATGTGCGCTACCGCTTCGTGATCGATATGGCCTCGCTGTCCGAGGCGGGTTGATCGACGCAGGGACCTGAGCCGCCAGGCCCAGGCACAGAAAAATGCCCGGCCATCGCATCAGCGGTGGTCGGGCATTTTCATTTCGCTTTTGGTTACTTTCGCGAGCAGAGCTCGCTCCTACATCCGTGCCAAGGGCGTGCGCCGACTTCCCGGTAGACGCCTTTCCACCGTAGGAGCGAGCTCTGCTCGCGAAGCTCTTATCAATGCTGCACACCCGCCCGCTTGAGCAGCTGCTTGCAGCGCTCGGACAGGTGCACCACGCGCAGGTGCTTGCCGGCCTTGGTGTAGCGCTCGCGCAGGGTCATCAGCGCGGCGAGGGCCGAGTAGTCGACGAAGCTCAGGTGGCGGCAATCCAGGGTCACCTGGGCCGGGTCGCCCGCCGGGTCGAACTGGGCGAGGAAGGGCGTGGTGGAGGCGAAGAACAGCGTGCCGTGCACCTGGTACAGCTTGCTGCCGTCGGCTTCCAGGTGGCTGTCGGCGTACAGTTCGCGGGCGTGCTGCCAGGCGAAGTTGATGGCGGCGATGACGATACCCAGCATCACCGCGGTGGCCAGGTCGGTGAATACGGTGATCACCGTCACCGCGATGATCACCAGCATGTCGTTGACCGGCACCTTGTGCAGCACCCGCAGCGAGGCCCAGGCGAAGGTCTGCTGCGACACCACGAACATCACGCCTACCAGCGCGGCCAGCGGGATGCGCTCGATCAGCGGCGAGAGGAACAGCACGAAGAGCAGGATCATGCCCCCGGCCACCACGCCTGAGAGCCGGCCACGGCCGCCGGAGCTGAGGTTGATCACGGTCTGGCCGATCATCGCGCAGCCGCCCATGCCGCCGAACAGGCCCGAGGCCATGTTCGCCGCGCCCAGGGCCACGCACTCGCGGTCCGGGTAGCCCCGGCTCTCGGTGATCTCGTCGGTGAGGTTGAGGGTCAGCAGGGTCTCCAGCAGCCCGACCATCGCCATCAGCAGCGCATAGGGCGCGACGATGCGCAGCGTCTCCAGGTTCCACGGCACCTCGGGCAGCGCAAAGGTCGGCAGGCCGCCGGCGATGTGCGCCATGTCGCCCAGGGTGCGGGTGGGCAGGCCGACGAAATACACCAACAGGCCGACGCCGAGGATGGCCGCCAGGGCCGGCGGGATGGCGCGGGTCAGGCGCGGCAGCAGGTAGACGATGGTCATGGTCAGCGCCACCAGGCCGAGCATGGTTGCCAGCGGCATGCCTGACAGCCAGGCTTCGCCGGCCTTGAAATGCTCCAGCTGGGCCAGAGCGATGATGATCGCCAGGCCGTTGACGAAGCCCAGCATCACCGGGTGCGGCACCATGCGCACCAGCTTGCCCAGGCGCAGCAAACCGAAGGCCATCATGATCACCCCGCCCAGCAGCACCGTGGCCAGCAGGTACTGCACGCCGTGCTGCACCACCAGCGCCACGATCACCACCGCCATCGACCCGGCCGCGCCGGACACCATGCCCGGCCGCCCGCCGAACAGCGCCGTCAGGGTGCAGATGATGATGGCGCCATACAGGCCCATCAGCGGGTTGAGCTGCGCCACCAGGGCAAAGGCGATGCACTCGGGCACCAGGGCGAAAGAAGTCGTCAGGCCGGCCAGGACGTCGGCGCGAATGCGGGCTGGTTTCATGGATTACCGGGGGAGGGCGGGACAAGGGAAGGGGCGGCGGATTCTACGGAAACTCCCCCGTCCGGGCCAGTTGCCCCGGTCGGCTGGCCCAACCCGAACCTCCACCCCGCAGCCCATCTCGTGGGAGCGCATTCATTTGCGATGGAGTACCCGGCCACTCGCAGCTGGGTGCCGGCGGCGAGTCTTTCGCGGCTGAAGCCGCTCCCACAGGGAGGGCCCGCCGCGAGGCCGGGCATCGCTGCGTTGGGCCTCGCTGTGCTCGGCGCCAACCTACGGCACCCTGCCCAATCCAAACCACGAAACCGACCGATGTGTAGGGTGGATGACGCTCTTTTCATCCACCAAGCGGTGCCACATGGAAAGCCGGAGTGGGGGCAGTCCTGCGGACTGCTTGGCGACTGAAGTCGCCCCTACAAGTCGCCCCGACAGGTGGGTGCCGCCTTTGGGGGGAGGGCCTCATGCCTCCACGGGGCGGGCTGCGGGGGCCTGGGCGAACAGCGATTGGCCGAGGCTGCGGGCTGCCCGCAGGTAGTCGGCCGGGTCGCGGCTTTCCGATTCCAGCAGCAGTTCGGAGCTGAGCACCTGGGCTCCGCAATAATCGAAGATGCCGTGGTCGATCTGCGCCTTCATCGCCGCCAGGTAGCCGTGGCGTTCATAGGTGCCGGCATCGGCGCCGCCGACCCCGATCAGGTGCACCTTGAGGTGCCCGAGCTTCTTCTCGAAGCGCTGGTCGAGCACGAAGTCGAAGGCCCAGCCGTTGCTGAACACGCGGTCGATCCAGCCCTTGAGCAGGCCGGGCATCGACCACCAGTACACCGGGTAGACCAGCACCAGGGCATCGGCGTTGTCGATGCGTGCCTGCTCGGCGAGCACATCCGCCGGGGGTGTGGCCTGGTGGCGGTGCACGGCGTGGTCGGCGGGGTTGAAGCGGGGGTCGAAGCCTTCCTGGAAGAGGTCGGCGGTTTCACTGCCGTTGCCCGGCGCGGACTCGGCCACGCCTCGGGCGACTTCGGCGGCGATCGCGTGGGTGAGCGACTCGGGATCGTGATGGGCGACAACGATAAGAGCGTGCATGTCGGTGGCTCCTGTGGCTCGATTGCGGGAGAGCTGAAAGCGCTTATATACTTTCAGTAAGTTACGATTGGTAAGTTACTTTTGGTAGGTTTCCCATGTCAAGCGATGAGAAGCAACAGGATTCCGCCGCGCAGCCGCGCCGTCGGTTGTCCCGCGAGGAACGGCAGAAGCAGCTGCTGGAAGCGGCCTGGCGCCTGGTGCGGGAGGAGGGCAGCGATGCGCTGACCCTGGGTCGCCTGGCCGAGCTGGCGGGTGTGACCAAGCCGGTGGTGTACGACCACTTCGGCACGCGACAGGGCTTGCTGGCGGTGCTCTACCAGGATTTCGACGCGCGTCAGACGGCGGTGATGGATGCGGCACTGGACACCGCCGAGCCAACGCTCGAGGGCATCGCCCGGGTCATCGCCTCGTCCTACGTCGCCTGTGTGTTGCAGCAGGGGCGCGAGATCCCCGGGGTCACCGCGGCGCTGGCCGGTTCGCCGGAGCTGGAGCGCATCAAGCGTGAATACGAGGCGATCTTCCTCGCCAAATGCCGCGCAGTGCTGAGCCCCTTCACCGGCCAGGGCGGCCTCGGCGCTGCCGGGTTGCGGGCCATGCTCGGCGCGGCGGAGGCGCTGTCCCACGCCGCCGCTGCCGAGGAGATCACCCCGGCCCAGGCCGAGGAAGAACTCTTCGCCACCATCGTCGCACTGGTGCAGCGCAGCCAGCGGGCGGGCTGATCAAGGCGCGCGACGCGGGCGGTCGGCGAAGGCGATCAGCAGGGCGATGAGCACCAGCCCCAGGGCGACGAAGAAGGTGCCGCGCATGCCGGCGCCGATGGCCTCGGGCGCCGCGCGGGTGATGTCGTCGCTCGCCGCGCCCAGGGCGAACACCGCGCCCAGGGCCGAGGCACCGGTGACCAGGCCCAGGTTGCGCGACAGGTTGAGCAGGCCGGACACCAGGCCGCGCCGCTCCGCCGGCACCTCCGCCATCACCCGGGTGTTGTTGGCCGCCTGGAACAGCGCATAGCCCGCCGTCAGCCCGGCCAGCGGCACGACATAGCCGAGCACGCCCAGGTGCGTTGGCAGCAGCGGTAGGGCCAGGGTGGCCAGCGCCATGCCCAGCAGGCCGATGCGCACCATGGGCGCGGCGCCGAGGCGGTCCACCAGGCGCCCGGCGGGTACGCCCATCAGCGCCGACACCAGCGGCCCGCAGGACATCGCCAGCCCCACCTGGGCCGGCGCCAGATGCAGCGCGCCGGAGAGGTAGAAGGGCCCCACCACCAGGGTCGCCATCAGCACGCTGGTGACCAGTGCCCCCATGGCCAGCCCGGCGCGCAGCTGCGGATCGCGGAACATCGCCAGGCGCAGCAGCGGCGAGGCGACGCGCCGTTCCACGCGGATGAACAGCGCCAGGCCCAGGCCCGCCGCCAGCAGCAGGGCGCTGTTGAGCGAGCCGAAGTGGCCGTGGCCCAGGGTCAGCCCCAGGGCATAGGCGGCCAGGGTCAGGGCCAGCAGCAGGGTGCCGGGGATGTCGAAGCGGGTGCCGCCGTCGTTCACCCGGTCGCGCGGCAGGTGGCGGTGGGCGAGGGCGAAGGCCAGCAGGCCCAGGGGCAGGCCGACCAGGAACAGCGCCCGCCAACCGGGCCCGGCCAGCAGCAGCCCGCCGAGGGAGGGGCCTAGCGCGGTGCCGATGGCCGACAGGGTGCCGAGCAGGCCCATGGCGCTGCCGGTCTTCGCGCGCGGCACCGTCTCGCCGATCAGCGCCATCGCCAGGGTCATCATCATCGCCGCACCCAGGCCCTGCAGCGCGCGGGCGCCGATAAGCCAGCCGAGGGACGGCGCCAGGCCGCACAGGGTGGAGGCGCCGCTGAACAGCAGCAGGCCCGCCAGCAGCAGGCGACGGCGCCCCAGCAGGTCGCCGAGGCGGCCCGCGCCGACGCTCAGGGTGGTGATGGCCAGCAGGTAGGCCAGCACCACCCACTGCACGTTCTGGAAGGTGGCGCCGAAGGCCTCGGCCAGGGTCGGCAGGCCGACGTTGGCGATGCTGGTGCCCAGGGAGGCGAGCAGGGTGGCCAGGGCAAGGCTGGCCAATGCCCATTTCGAGCCGCTTGCCTGTTCGGTGGTCGCTGGGTTGGCTGGGGTGGTCTGCATGGCGGGGCTCCGTGGGGTGGGTCGCCAGCAGTCTGGGCGTACCGTTGGTGTGGCGGAAGGCGCAGCATTTGCACTTTATTCATGCATCAAGCGCCATAGATGAGCCGGCCGTGCTAGTTTTTCCGACCATGAGCCATCCCGATTTCAACCTGCTGATCACCCTCGACGTGCTGCTCGCCGAAGGCAGCGTCGCGCGTGCCGCCAAGCGCCTGCACCTCAGCCCCTCAGCCATGAGCCGGGCCCTGGCGCGGCTGCGGGAAACCCTGGGTGACCCGCTGCTGGTACGCGCCGGCCGTGGCCTGGTGCCCACGCCCCGGGCGCTGGAACTGCGTGAGCAGGTGAGCCAACTGGTGCTGGGGGTGGAGGGCGTGCTGCGCCCGGTGGAGCACCTCGACCTGCAGCGCCTGGTGCGCACCTTCACCCTGCGTGTGGGCGATGGCTTCGTGGAGAACTTCGGCCCGGCACTGATCGGGCGCATCGTTGCCGAGGCGCCGGGCGTGCGCCTGCGCTTCATGGCCAAGACCGACAAGGACAGCGCGCCCCTGCGCGACGGCAGCGTCGACCTGGACACCGGCGTGGTGGGCGCCGACGCCGGCCCGGAGATCCGCACCCGCGCGCTGTTCCAGGACCGCTTCGTCGGCGTGGTACGCGAAGGCCACCCGCTGACCCGTGGCGCCATCACCGCCGAGCGCTATGCCGGCGGGCGCCATGTGCTGGTGTCGCGCCGTGGCAAGGACCGGGGCCCGGTGGACGACGCCCTGAAGGCTGCCGGCCTCGAACGGGATGTCGTCACCCTGGTGGGCGGCTTCTCCGCCGCCCTGGCACTGGCCCGCGCCACCGACCTCATCGCCACCGTGCCCGAACGCCATAGCGGCAGCCTGCGCGCGGGGCTGTTCAGCTTCCCGCTGCCGCTGGTGGTCGAGCCGATCAGGGTGTCGATGCTCTGGCACCCGAGGATGGATGCCGACCCGGCCCACCGCTGGCTGCGCGAATGCGTGAGGGGCGTATGTGGGGAGGGCGGTCAGGCCAGCGGGTAGACGCGGCTGCTGCCGTCGGCGTTGTACACCGTCAGCGCCGGCGCGGCGCACTCGCTGCGCCGTTGTGGCGGGGTGCCGGCCTGGCGGCCGATCTTGCCGGGGCTGTTGCGCAGTGTGTGCAGGGTGGTGCACACCATCACCTCGTTGAAGGCACGGGCCAGCGGCCCACTGCGGGGCGCGACGAGCTGGCGGCCGCTGAACTGCCGGGCGCTGTCTTCCAGCCCCTGCAGCACCACCACGCAGAGCAGGCGCTCGACGTTGCGGGGGATGCGCCGGCGGTGTGTCGGGTTGACCCCGAGCAGGTCCAGCAGGCGGGGTGTGTCCAGCTCGTCCAGCACCTGCGGTTCGTTGGCGATCAGCAACTGGCCGGTGGAGCGCAGCAGCGCCTGGTAGGAGGCCAGGTGCGCGTGTTGCGCGGCTTCGAGTTCCTTGAGGGTGTGGCGGGTGAAGGGCAGGTGCTCGCGCATGCGGCGGCGCTGGTCCCACAGCTTGCCCTGCTGCAGGTCGTGCTGCTGCGCCGCCTTGCGGATCGCCATGCGCGTCGCGGCCAGGCGGTTGGCCCAGCCCCGTTGCGGGTCATTGGCGATGCTCAGCAGCTTCTCGAAATATCCAGGTACCACGCTTCGGCTCTCCGCCTACTGACTTCAACCTCACCTCGGGCACCATCCGGGTGCCCGTTTCAGCCGCATAGACACCACGATCCAGGCCTTGCGCTCAAGGAGTTTATTGGCACCGAGTCAATTGTGCAGGGGGGACATTGGTCGATAGGGCGCTCAGGGGCGCTGCCCGATGTGCCGGCGCAAGGCGGCCTGGGCGATCAGCGACGCGGCCTGGCCGGAGCCGCTCTTCAGCGCCGAGGTGGCGATGCCCCGGGCGGCGGCGAGCAAGTCGTCGCGGTCCACACCGGCTTCTTCCGCGGCCGCCAGGGTGGCCTCCAGCGCTATCCACAACGCTTCCTGCAGGGCTGCCGTCCGCACTGGGTTCATGTCCCGCTCCTCAGTTCAGGGTGACGATATTGAGCGTGCGCCCATCCTGGTAGGTGATCAGCCCCTCCACGCTGAGGCCGTTGGGCAGGGTGATGCGCAGCGAGTCGGCATCGCCCAGGTCCAGGTCGCAGGTGAGGCTGAAGATGCCCGGGATGGTTTCGTCGAGTACGACGGTGGTGCTGCAGGCGGTCGGCATGGTCGACATGCCCTGGTGGCCGGGCGCGTAGACGAGGGTGGCCTGGCCTTCATAGTGGGTGTGCATGGTGCGGTCCTCCGAGGGTCATGCTGGAGTGACTGCGGCGGCTTCGGCGGAGTTCAGGCAATGGGATGACCGGGGCTGCCGAGGGATGCCACCGGCCGACGGATTGACGGAACAACAAGCGGCGCGGGCGGCTCCACCGAACCTGAGCAATCCATTGGAGACGACCATGAACGACCTTCCCCGCACTCCCGATAACCAGAGCGTCGAATCGAGCCCGGGCAGCGACCGCGAGCCGCCCACCCGCGAGCGCGAAGGCATTCCGCCCGAGCTGCACCCGGAGTGGCAGGCCCCGCGCAACCCCTCCACCGAGGATCGCCCCGGCAGCAGCGACGCGCCCGACCGCCCGCGCCAGGCCGGCGCGAGCTGACCTGACAGAGGCCATCACCCAGAACCACCCAGACAAAAAAGGAGGAGGGCAGCCATGGCCAGCCACATCGTGCATTTCACCGCGCCGATCAACTCCACCACCAGCGGCCAGCTCATCGAGCGCTGCACCCAGGCCGTGCAGCAGGGCGCGGACGAGCTGGTGATCAAGATCGCCACCATGGGCGGGGAGTGCAGCTACGGCTTCTCCCTGTACAACTTCCTCATCTCGCTGCCCATCCCCGTGCGCACCCACAACCTGGGCACGGTGGAGTCCATGGGCAACATCATCTTCCTCGCCGGGCAGCGGCGCAGCGCCTGCCAGCACAGCAAGTTCCTCTTCCACCCCTTTCACTGGAACCTCAACGGCTCGGTGGACCACGCGCGGATGTCGGAATACGCCATGAGCCTGGACTACGACCTGCACCTCTACGCGCGCATCGTCGCCGAGCGCACCCCGGCGAGCGCCGAGCCGCTGGACATCCTCGACTACCTCAAGGCCGCGCCACGCATCCTCGACGCCGAGGCGGCGCTGGCCACCGGGATGATCCACGAGATCGACTGCCTGGGCATGGCCGCTGACGCGGTCACCTCGTCTATCCACTCCTGAGTGGCAACGGTACGCCACTCATCCCGAAACCCTGAACGCCTCGCGCATCCACCTTTCGGACTGATGAACGCCCACTCGTTTCGGAGGTTTCCCATGCGTGCACTCACCTACCACGGCAGCCACGATGTCCGCGTCGACAACGTGCCGGACCCCATCATCCAGGAGCCGGACGACATCATCCTGCGGGTGACGGCCACCGCCATCTGCGGCTCGGACCTGCACCTGTATCGCGGCAAGATTCCCCAGGTGAAACATGGCGACGTGTTCGGTCACGAGTTCATGGGCGTGGTAGAGGAAGTGGGGCCCGCTGTCACCGCCGTGAGCCGGGGCGACCGGGTGATCGTGCCCTTCGTGATCGCCTGCGGCAGCTGCTTCTTCTGCGAGATGAACCTGCACGCCGCCTGTGAGACCACCAACCCCGGGCGTGGCGCCATTCTCAACAAGAAGCAGATTCCCTCGGGCGCCGCACTGTTCGGTTACAGCCACCTCTATGGCGGGCTCCCGGGCGGCCAGGCGGAGCGGGTACGGGTGCCCAAGGCCAACACCGGCCCCTTCCGCATCCCCGACGAGCTGGACGATGAAAAGGTCCTGTTCCTCACCGACATCCTGCCCACGGGCTACCAGGCGGTGATCAATGCCGGCATAGGACAGGGCAGCCGCGTGGCCATCTACGGCGCCGGCCCGGTGGGGCTGATGGCCGCTGCCTGCGCGCGCATGCTCGGCGCCGAGCAGATCTTCATGGTCGACCAGCACGCCTACCGGCTGGCCTATGCGCAGCGCACCTATGGGGTGATACCCATCAATTTCGACGAGATCGACGACCCGGCCGAAGCCATCATCGAGCAGACGCCCGGGCACCGGGGCGTGGATGCGGCCATCGATGCCGTGGGCTTCGAGGCCAAGGGCAGCACCACCGAAACCGTGCTCACGGCATTGAAGCTGGAGGCCAGCAGCGGCGCCGCCCTGCGCCAGTGCATCGCCGCCGTGCGCCGTGGCGGCACCGTGAGCGTTCCGGGTGTCTATGCCGGTTTCATCCACGGCTTCCTGTTCGGGGATGCCTTCGACAAGGGGCTGACCTTCAAGATGGGGCAGACCCATGTCCACCCCCTGCTGCCCGGCCTGCTGGAACACATCCAGAAGGGCGAGCTGAACCCCGAGATCATTATCAGTCACCGCCTCGACCTCGCGGACGCCGCCGAAGGCTACCGCCTGTTCGACAAGGCCGAGGACGACTGCCGCAAGGTGATCCTGCGCCCGTGATCCCGAGCACATCGGTGCTTTCCTGTGGGAGCGGTTTCAGCCGCGAAAGAGAGGGTGGATGGGTGAAGGCGTCATCCACCCTACGGGTGTGCCCTGGAGAGATTCGTAGGGCGGGTGAAACCCGCGTGGCGGGTGCCGTGGTGTCGGGTTTCACCCGACCTGCAGGCACGAGACGGCCCATCGCCGGCATGACTGCGAAGTGGCTTTTCGGGTGGACAACGCTCTTCTTGTCCACCAGCGGAGTCCCGGTTGGAGCAGTGGGGGTGGAGGCCACTACCGGCCTCCACCCCCCGTCATTGCATCAGGGCTTCTTGTGAGTGGCGGCGAGGTCGCGGGCCATCTGCAGGTGATGCTCGAGCTTGGGCAGGGTCTTGGTGGCCCAGGCGGCGATTTCCTTGTCATCCGAAGCGGCGGCTTCCTTGAACAGCTCGATGGTCTTCTCGTGGGCCGCCACCTGGTTGTTGGCATAGGCCTCGTCGAAGTTCTCACCGTCACGCAGCTTGAGGATCAGGGCCTTGGCCTTGCTCATCAGCTCGGCTTCGGTGGCCACCTCCAGCTTCTTCTCGCGGGCCAGCACCGCCAGCTCGCGATTGGCCGCGCCGTGGTCGTCGATCATCTGCTGGGCGAAGGTCTTGACGCTGGCCGAGGAGGATTTCTCCAGTGCCAGCTTGCCGCCTTCGATCTCGGCGATGCCGCCGGCACTGGCTTCGTCGACGAAGTCATCCGCGTCGATCGTGTCGGCGGCGAACAATGGGGCGCTAAGGGAGGCGCAGAGCAGGGCGGGTAGAGCGAGTCGGGCGAATCTCATGGCGATCTCCTGGGATCGTGGGTGCATGGCTGTAGAAGCGGCGCCCCGGCGGAAAGTTGCAGCAATCGGATGGGCGTCGCGCCTGTGCCTGTCCGGGCACCACCCGCCCGATTTCCTGAACCTCGACCGGGCCCTCGCCCTTCCAATCCATAGCGACCGACAGAACCAGGAGAAGGCCCATGGCGATACGCAACGAACGCTCGACGAACACGGCACCGCCCCGGGCGACGCCGCCCCAGCGCCGCCAGCCGCTGGTCAAGACGCTGAGCTTCGCCGTGCTGCACTTCACCATCGCCTTCACCGTGGCCTACCTGCTCACCGGGAGCCTGCTGACCGGCGGCCTCATCGCCCTGATCGAACCGGCCTGCAACACCATCGCCTTCTATTTCCACGAGCGTGTATGGGAGCGTTTCGGCGTGCGCGCCGCGCCGCAGAAGGGCCATGGCCACGGCAACCTTTCCCACGACTTGCGGCGCGCCTCGCGCTAGTGCCGCTTCAACCATAAGGAGACAGCCTCATGTACCCACAACCCCATAACGTCCATGGCGTCGAGCGCGCCTTCTCGGTCGCCGCCGGCCTGGTTTCCATCGCATCCGGCGTGTACCGCGGCGGTGCTCCGGGGGTGATCAAGGCCCTTGGCGGTGCCGCACTGCTGCTGCGCGGTGTCAGCGGCCACTGCAGCATGAAGGGACTGGTGTTCGACCCCGATACGGAGCTGGAATACCTGCGCCAGCGCGTGGCCGCTTTGCGCGCCGCACTGCCGCGCATCGAAGACCACCCGCTGCGCAGCCAGCGGGCCCTGGAGGCCAAGGTCGATAACGCCGTGGAAGAGACCTTCCCTGCAAGCGACCCCATCTCGCCCTGAGCGGCTCAACCGTGCCGGGCCGCCCTGCCGAACAGCGCAGGGCCGGCCTCGCGCATGAAGATCTCCACGGTCTTCGGCCCAATCCCCTCGAACGCCAGCAGCCGCTTCTCGCACTCGGCCTGGTCGGCGCTGCGTTCGACCAGGGTGCCGAGGCGGTCGCCGTATTCGTCGTGCAGCTTGTCGCACAGCTTGAGCAGGCGCTCGGCGGTGGAATTGTCGTAGCGCACGTAGTGCGCCTGGCCGAGCATCCGCACCAGCTCGGCGTGGCTGCAGTGGCCCAGCTTGCGCGGCGTATCGCGCCCGTGCTCCTCGACTATCACCCGATAGGCCTGTACGGCGATGGCCTGCTGGATGGGCTTGCCGAACAGGAAACTGGCGATCAGCCATTTGAACAGGGCGCTTTCTTCGGCGCGAGCCAGTGCCTGGTCCAGGCCGAGCTGGTGGGCGGTGATGCGTTGGGTCGCCATGGCGGTTACCTCGTCCGGGGGGCTTTTCTGGTCTGTCCGGCCTTCCGCTGAAACGTTCAGGGAATCCGCCTCGCCGGCGCCTGCGTGGGACAGTCGAAATCTGCAACTCGGGCCGCTTCCCGCGTGTCACTGATGAAACACCTGCGCTCAGGAAGCCCCATGCGAACGCTCACCCGCCAGGACCTGGCCGGGCTTGAACTGGCTCTGGAAATAGTCGCCGCCCCGCATTCCCGGGGGGAAGAACCGCTGCAGGCGTTGCGGCGGCTGATTGAACGGGCCCGCGCAAGCGGCGAGGGCAGCGCCGCGGAGACGGAATTGCAAAGGCTGGCCGAGCAATTGCGGGAGGCGGGGGCGGTAACGGAGGTGGTCGGTGGCACCGATCCGTTCGACGCGGGCATCGGCGCCGCCCTGAAACTGATAGAACGGCGGCTGGAGGAGCTGCGCGCGCTCCAGCCGCCGCCGTGAGCGCCGCTACGGCGCGGGCTGTTCCGGCTGCGCTGCCTCCGCCTCGCGCTTCTGGCGGTAGTAGGGCTGCGGGCGGGAAAACGCTATCGGCTGTAGCCCCGCTCGATCATCCCGCAGCAGGCTGATGTCCAGAATCTCCAACCCGCAGCTGGCGAGCCAGACCACAGCGGACAGGTTGCCGAGCGGCCTGGGGGGCTTGTCGCCGAAGGCGTGTTCCACCACACAGCGGGCAGCCGTCTTGTGGTTGGGCAGATGGCCCGAGCGAATGGTGACCGACTTCTCCTGACCTTCAGCGTTGCGGTAGCTGATGAGCCAATCCATATCTCCTCCTGATTGCAATGACCCACGGGAAGGGGCGGACAGCGCTATAGAGCGGAGTGGCCAGGAGAATGTTTCAACAAAAAAACAGACGAGCCGACGATCAGGATTTTGGCTCGGCCGCCTTGGCGAAGTCGTGCTCGATGCTGTCGGTGATGCGCTGGATGATCTGGCTGTATTCCTCACCCTCCACCAGCTCGCACAGCTGCATCGCCGCCGCCATGCCGATGGCCACGGAGTAGGAAATCTGTCGGGCGGGGAAGGGACCGCCGCGCTGGGAGTCGAGGGTGGCCTGGATCGCGTCGTTGAGACGGTTCTTCATCTCGTCCTTTGTCATGGCGTTCTCCGCTGGCTGGGAAAACCAAGCATAGACCGCGCCCGCGCTCAGCCCATTTTCCTTGAACCGAGCGGCGATGCCGGCAGTCAGCATCTCACTGCACCCATACCAAGGAGATGCCCCGATGATCAGGAAATGTCTGTTCCCCGCCGCCGGCTATGGCACGCGCTTTCTGCCTGCCACCAAGTCGATGCCGAAGGAGATGCTCCCGGTGGTGGACACGCCGCTGATCCAGTACGGCGTCGAGGAGGCACTGGCGGCCGGGCTGCACCAGATCGCCATGGTCACCGGGCGCGGCAAGCGCTCGCTGGAGGACCACTTCGACATCAGCTACGAGCTGGAGCAGCAGATCAGCAACACCGACAAGGAGCGGGCCCTGGGCGGCATCCGCCGGCTGATCAGCGAATGCACCTTCTCCTATACCCGCCAGGTGGAAATGAAGGGGCTGGGCCACGCCATCCTCTGCGGTCGCCCGCTGATCGGCGATGAAGCCTTCGCCGTGGTCCTGGCCGACGACCTGTGCCTCAACCCCGGCGGCGATGGCGTGCTCGCGCAGATGGTCCAGCTGTACAACAAGTTCCGCTGCTCCATCGTCGCCATCGAAGAGGTGCCCTGGGAGGAAACCGGCAAGTACGGCATCGTCGTCGGCGATGCCCTGCGCGACGACCTGGTGCGGGTCGAGCGCATGGTGGAGAAACCCAAGCCGGAGGATGCGCCCTCCAACCTGGCCATCATCGGCCGCTACATCCTCACGCCGGACATCTTCGAGCACATCGAACGCACCGCACCGGGCAAGGGCGGCGAAATCCAGATCACCGACGCGCTCATGGAGCAGGCCCGGCAGGGGTGCGTGCTGGCCTACCGCTTCAAGGGGCGGCGCTTCGACTGTGGCTCGGCGGAAGGCTATGTGGAGGCGACCAACTTCTGTTTCGAGAACCTCCATGGCCACAAGCGCGCGGCGAAGGCTGCCGAACCCGCGGCCAACGAACACCTGCCCGTGCAGGACGAAGTGCCCGCCTGAGTCCAGCGCGCCCGCTGCGGTTCGCCCCTCAGGGTTCGCGGGCGCCCGTGGACTGGCGCTGCTCGGCCTCCAGCGCCTGCTGGATGCGCCGGTAGATTTCCTCGCGATGCACCGGTACGGAGCGCGGCGCGCCGATGGCCATCTTCACCGAGAAGCCGCGGATCTCGGTGATGGTGATCACAACATCGTTGCCGATGTGGAACTGCTGGTCCTTCTCACAGGTGATGATGCGCGTCCGGCCCTCGGCAGCCTGCTCGGGCGGTACCGGGGCGGGCGTCATTGCGGGTCCCCCGAGCCATCGTCGCCCTGAATGTCCGGGTCGTCCGGGTGCACCTCGGCATCGTCCTCGGGCAGCCGTTCGACGGCGGAGCCCGGGTCTTCGTTGCCGGGGTCGTTGATGGGGTCGTCCTTATCGTCCTGCATGGCGTGGTCCTCGTCGTGGGGCACTCAGCCATTGGCCGGGCGCGTCAGCTCCAGCACCACCGCAGCGATGCGGTCGGCCTGGGCATAAAGGGGGTTGTCCAGTTCCTCGCCGAACACGTCCGGGTCCATTTCCCGATAGCGCCACGGCCAGGCATGGGCGTCGAGCAGCGGCTGGAAACTGTCGCGAAACGGGTCGCGGCCACCGAACATCGCCACCCCCGTGTACAGCAGCAGCGAGCCGCCGGGGGCGAGGCGTTCCAGCGCGGCCTCGATGATCGCCTGCGAGAGCCCGGCGCCATGCTCGCCGCCGCCGTGGCGATAGGCGCGCTCCGCCGGGTCCAGCATGTAGGGCGGGTTGGCGATGATCAGGTCGAGCGCCCCGTCCACCTGGTGCAGCAGGTCGCTGTGCCGCGGGATCAGGTTCGCCGCGCCGGCCAGCCGCGCATTGACGGCAGTGCAGGTCAGCGCGCGGTCGTTGATGTCCAGGGCCAGGACCTCCGCCTGGGGCTTGGCCAGTGCCGCAAGCAGGGCGCCCGGGCCGGCGCCGCAGCCGATGTCGGCGATCCGCAGGGCGGTACGCGTTTCGCCCGCCAGGTGCTGGTGCAGGGCCTGGGCGAAGCGGTAGGTATCGGGGCCGAAGAACACCGCGTCGGCGTCGGTGGTCGGGTAGCGAGAATGCACGAACAGGTGGCCGTCGAGGCTGGACCAGCGGATGCGGCTCGACCACAGCTCGCCCTGGGCTTCCAGGGCGTCCGCGTCGCGCAGCAAGGCGAACAGCTCATCGCCCACCAGCGTCTCCCGGAAGGGGCGGCTCCAGCCGAAGACGTCCTCCAGGGTGCGCGCTTCCCGGTTGCCCGGCCGCGCATTGACGCGCTGGTGTGACAGCGGGGTGATGGTGGTGAAGCGATAGCCGCGCTTGGCCAGCAACTGGCCCAGACGCAGCAGCGGGTGGTCGGCCGCCACGCCGAGGTGGTCCAGGGGGTAATACAAGGTGCGCTCCTCAGCGAGTCAGTTCGGAGAACAGCCGGGTGGCGAGCAGCCCGGCCGGCGTCCAGTGGGTGGCGGGGCCCTGCAACTCGATCAGCCGCGCTTCGTAACGGGCTTCGTCGAGCCGCTGCAGCTCGTCCAGCAGTTGGCGCTGCTCGGGGTTTTCCCGGGGTTGCAGCGAGGGGCGCTGGCGCTCCTGGGAGGGCATGTGCGGCTGCCGGTGGCGGCTGCGGAACACGCCGTTGCGGGACAGCGCGCCCGTGCCGGGGCGCTCCCAGGTGCCGGCGATCCAGTCATGCAGCAGTTGCTGCTCGTACAGCGAGAACACGCCGAACATCGCCGCGCGCTCACCTTGCACCAGTTGCCAGAAGCGGCTCTCGGCGGGGTCTTGGTGGCGGCGTATCCAGCCCCGGCGTTGCAGCGCCGAGAGGAAGTCGGTGATGCCTTCGTCGGCGCCGAGCCACTGGTTGACGGTGCGTCCTTCGATGCGGCAGTAGTCGGAGTGCACCTGCCCGGCGACGCCGCGCTTGCGCTCGAACATCTCCAGCAGCTCGCGCTCCAGGTCGAAGTCGGCGATCACCGCGCGGGAGCCCAGGCCCAGGTCGTTGAGGCGATAGCCGAGGCTGACGCGGCGGTAGAAGTCCTCGGCGTCGGCCACCAGCGGGTGGTTGTCCAGCACCGCCTGCACGGCCCTGTGCGCATGGCCGGTGGCGCTGTTGTCGATGGTCACGTGGAGCTGGAAGTAGTACGGGTCGATGTCCAGCTCGTCGAGCTCGAAGGCACTGATCAGCAGGTGCAGCGGCAGCTGTTCGTAGCCCAGGTTGTAGCCGATGACCTCCGGCAGGAACTCCTCGGCCAGGGCGCCGAGCGCGAGCTGAGTGGCGCCCTGCAGGTAGTGCGCATCGTCCAGCCCGGTGAGGTCGTCGCAGCCGTGGCTGGCGAGCAGGCGGCGGTACAGCAGCACATGGTTCTGCGCGGCCACGCCATCGCCCAGCTCTTCGAGAAAGGTGCGCACCAGCGGGGTGAAGCGGGTGTCGCGCCAGTGGCGCAGGGTGCCGTGGAGCCAGGCGCCATCCACCAGCTTGGTGGGCGCCACGCCACGGAGGAAGTACAGCGCATGGGCGCGGTCGCCGAAGTAGCGGCGGCCCGCGCCGTTGCGGCGCTCTTCCAGGTAAGCCGCGTATTGGTGGGTGACCTGGGCGGCGTTGCGGCGGGACCAGGCCGCCAGGTCGGCGGGCTCGCCCGGCAGGTCGCAAGGCAGCGCGGCGGCCTGCCGCAGTTGTTCGTGAAGGAAGGCCCGCGCATCGTCCAGGCTGTCCGCGGGCTGTTGCAGCAGCTCCTGATACAGGCGCTGGGCGGGGCCGAGCGGGGCCATGGCCAGGGGCACATCGGCCTGGGTGGTATCGACTGGGCTGAGAACGGACATCGGCAGTTTCTCCGGAACGGGCAGGACCTCGCGAAGCGGGCGCTTCGCTGCTCTCGTACGGGCGCTTTTGCACCTCTTGGTTGTGAGGGGGCCAGGGCGGAAAAGATTCCGACTTAATTCGCCAGGCGAAACGACTGGAACCGGGCGGGGGCGACGGGCGTCCTCTTGGGATGCATCACTGAAGGAGAATGCTGATGGCAACCGATTCGCCGGGTGGCTTCGGGATAGAAGAGGAGTACTTCATCACCGACCTCGCGACGCGCAGGCTCGCCCGGCGCTCGGTGCAACGCTACGTCGACGCTTGCCGGGAAGCGCTGGGCGAGCGGCTGGCGACGGAGATGTTCACCACCCAGATCGAGATCGCCACACCGGTGCTGTACCGCCTGGACGAGGCCCGCGACTGCCTGGCCGGTGTACGCGCCACGCTCGACACGCTGGGGCGCCCGCACGGGCTGGGCATCCTCGCGGTGGGCACCCATCCCCTGGGCGGCTGGCGCCAGCAGAGGAGCAGCGCGCCGGCCCGTTACCAGCAACTGTTCGACGATCACCAACTGGTGGCCAGGCGCAGCGTGCTGTCCGGCCTGCACGTGCACGTGGGCATCGCCGAGGGGCTGGACCGCATCCGGGTGATGAACCGGGTCACGCCCTGGCTGCCATTGCTGCTGGTGCTCAGCGCCTCCTCGCCGTTCTGGGAGGGGCGCCCATCCGGGTTGCTGAGCTATCGCCAGGCGGCCTGCGGGGAATGGCCGCGCATGGGCATACCCGATCACTTCGCCGACGAGGCGGCCTATGACGATTACCGGCGGTTGCTCCTGGGCTCCGGGCTGATCCGCACCGAGGCCGATGTCTGGTGGGCGCTGCGGCCTTCCGCGCGCTTCCCCACGCTGGAGCTGCGCATCGCCGATGCCTGCCCGCGGCTCGATGATGTGCTGTGCATCGCCGGGCTGTTCCGCGCCATGGTGGCGGTCGCCTCCCAGGGCGACGAGCCCCATTGGGTGAGCGACCCGCTGACGCGCCTGATCACCCGTGAGAACCATTGGCAGGCCATGCGCCATGGCCGCCACGGGCGCTTCGTCGACCCGCACACGCGTGTCGTCACCGGTTTCAGGGACTGGCTGGAGTCGGTGCTCGGGCAGGTCGGCGAACAGGCGCGGGCCGTAGGCGACGAGGCGGCGCTGAGCCGGGCGCGATGGTTGGCCGAGGCGGGCAGCGGGGCGGAGTTCCAGCTCGGGTTCTATCAGCGCAGGAGAGGCGAGGGGCGGAGCGGACGGCAGGCCCTGGCGGACCTGGTGGATGCGTTGCGGCGGCAGATGGGCCTCGAAGGCGGCGAGGCGGATTGAGGTCCAGCCCCGGCTTCGCCTGAGCGAAGCCCGGGCTGCGTACTACGACTTACGAGTTACGGTTGCCACCGCTGCTCTGGCCGCCTTTGCGGCCCGCTTCGGAGGCTTTCTCGCGGTCATTGGCGAAGTTGTTGCCGCCGCTGCTCTGGCCACCCTTGCGGCCGGCTTCGGAGGCTTTTTCACGGTCGTTGCTGAAGTTGCCGGGGTTCTTGTTGCTCATGATGGTGCTCCTTTCAGGCAGGCCGGGATTGGCCCTACCTGAACTCTGAACGGAGCCCGGCGGAATTGTTCGCCTCGCCTCGCGCTTCGCTAAGCGATTGATCGACAAACGGTTTTCATGATGACTCGGCGATGGCGCGGTGATGTTCGCGCGGTGGCGAAGGCCCACCCTGGCGGCTTCCCAAGGCTCGATTCCCTGAACCTGTGGTGCGGCAGGCTCTTCCAATGCTGCAAGGGGGGAGCGCTGTGCGCGGCGGCTCCCCCGTCATCGCCACCAGCGGAGGAGACGACCATGTCCGCACCCTTTTCCTATTTCTGGATCGCCATGGCGGCGATCCTGATCCTGCTCGATATCTGGGCCATCATCAGCGTCTTCCGCAGCGACAAGACCGTGGGCACCAAGGCGCTCTGGGCCCTGGGCATCTCGCTGTTCCCCATACTCGGCCTGGTCTACTGGGGCATCGCCGGGCCACGGGGCGTGGTGGAGGGGCCGTCGTCGCCGGAGCACAGCAAGTAGCCTGAACCTATCGAGCCGGCCCGCCCTCCCACTAAAGGTGTGACCTTCACCTCTTCATCCACCCGGGTTCTCACTTGGCCCAGGTGGATTTTTTTTGCCCACTTCCAGCCTTGGCCCGGGTGCGCCCCTGCCGTCAGCGCGGGCGCTTCCAGCTCGGTTCATCGCTCAGTGCGGGGTCATCGTGGGCGGCGAGGAACACCGGCAGGTCGCCCCGGGCGATCCACAGTTCGCCCTGCCACTTCAAGGCGTTCACCGGGTGCTCGGCCCACACCATGTAGGCCCGCCGTGGCGTGGCCTCGTCATCGCGGTGCTGGTCGTACAGGGTGGGTACCACCTCTTCGCTGAGCCAGCGGCTGATGCCGCGATGCTCGGGGTGGTTGAAGCGGTACAGCAGGCGATAGGCACCGGCCTCGCTGATGGCCAGCACCTCCTCGCGGCCACCACTGGCGTGGCGCAGCACCACGACACGGCGCTGGTGCGGGTCCACCAGGCGGGTCATGCGGTAGGGGCGCAGGGCACCGATCAGGCGGGCGAAGTCGTGGGCGACGAACCAGGGCTGGTTGTCGACCATCACGGTGCGCTGCTGGTGGTTGAGGCGTTGGAAAACGATGGGGGTGGATGCGTCATGCATGGTGGAGCTCCAGTATGAGTTGGAAGACTGCCACCAACGTCGTCAAACATTAGGGTGGCAGACCGCGCAGGGTTGACGAACCGGCATACTGGAAACCGGCAGACCCGCGAGGGTCTCCCTGCGCGATCTGCCATAGAGCAGAGCAGCTAAAAACTGCATGCGTGCCGATGCCTGCAAAAAACGTCCGCCGTTTTTCGCATGCGCCTTGGCTACGCATTCGCGCCAGTATGTTCGGGTCGTCAAACCCGGCCGCGGGATTGACCGCGACCGCCGCAGGATAGGGAGCGAAGCGGAGGAGGGCAAGGGGCCGGGCTCAGCCGGCCGCCTCCACCAGCCGGGCGAGGCGCTCGGCCAGCTCCGCGCGGCGGAAGGGTTTGCTCAGCACCTCGGTGCCCTGGAGTTGCGCCGAGGTGAGGGTGGCGAAGCCGGTGATGATCAGCACCGGCATGGCGATCTTGCGCTGGCGCAATTCCTCGACGAGCTGGGCACCGGTCTGGTCGACCATGATGTGGTCGGTGACCAGCACATCCGGCAGCGGGCCCTGTTCGATGATGCGCAACGCGGCGCTGGCCGAACTCGCTTCGGTCACCTGGTAGCCCAGGTCCTGCAGTTGCAGGGCGACGGTCTGGCGGACCATCTCCTCGTCGTCCACCAGCAGCACATGGGTGGGTTTCTGCGGCGCTGGCGCGGCGTCGGTGAGGGGCGCCTCGTGGCTGCTCTGCTCGGCGCTGATGGGCAGCCACAGCGTCACCCGGGTGCCCTTGCCGGCTTCGGAGCCGATCGCGATACCGCCACCGGTTTGCGCAGCCAGCCCCTGCACCATCGACAGGCCGAGCCCGGTGCCCTTGCCCACGCCCTTGGTGGTGAAGAAGGGCTCCAGGCAGCGGTCGAGGGTGACCTCGTCCATGCCGCTGCCGGTATCGCTGACGCTCAGGCTGACGTAGCGGCCCTCGGCGAGGCCCGGCACCCGGCCGGCGGGCACGCTGTCCAGCGCCGCAGAAAGGGTCAGCTGGCCACGGCCCTCCATGGCGTCGCGGGCGTTGACCGCGAGGTTGAGGATGGCCAGTTCGAGCTGGTGCGGGTCGACCACCACGGCCGGCAGGCGGCCGGGGATGTTCACCTCGACGTCTATCATCGGCCCCAGCGAGCGCTCGATGAGTTCGCGCATGTCGTTGATCAGCACGCTCAGGGCCACCGCCCGGGGGTTGAGCGTCTGCCGGCGGGCGAAGGTCAGCAGCCGAGCCACCAGCACCCGCGCGCGGTCGGAGGCCTGCAGAGCGCTGTCGATGAGGGTGCGGCTGCGCTCGTCATCCACGCGCCGGCGCACCAGTTCCAGCGAGGCCATGATCGGCGTCAGCAGGTTGTTGAAGTCATGGGCGATGCCGCCGGTGAGCTGGCCGATGGTTTCCATCTTGCGGGCTTCGTGCAGTTGCGCCAGCGCCGTTTCGCGCTGCGCGACCATGGCCGTGACGCGGGCCTCCAGATCCTCGTTCAGCTCTCGCAGCTGCGCCTCGGCCTGGACGCGCGAGCTGATGTCCATGCACACGCAGAGCATGCTGTTGACGTTGCCCTGCTCATCCACCAGCGGGGTGATCTGGCTGTGCACCCAGGCCGGCTTGCCGTCGGGGCGGGCGTAGCGCTCGGTCATCTCGAAGGGCGAGTCGGCGTCGAGGGTGCGCAGGTGCAGGCGTGCGGAGGGGCTTTCCGGGTGGGCGATTTCCGGCAGGCTCAGGCCGAGCAGGGCCTCGCGCGGGCGGCCGACGATCTGGCAGTAGCGGTCGTTGACCAGGGTGAAGTGCCAGTTGCGGTCGTACACGGCGATGCCGGCGCTGGCCTGGTCGAACATGGCCGATATCTGCGCCGAGCTGGCATGCAGGGCGCGCTCGGCACGGGCGTGGCTGATCAGCACCCAGGCCAGCTTGGCAGTTTCTTCTACCAGCCGGCGTTCCTGTTCGGAAAACACGTGGGGGTGCGCGTGGTGGATGACCAGCATCGCCTCCAGCTGCTCATGGCGCAGCACCGGTACGTGCAGCGTGGCGGCCAGGCCGAGTTCGCGGGCGAGTGCCATTTCGCCGGAGCCCAGGCCGGTGTCCTGGTGGAGGTCGTCGCGCGCGACGCTTTCGCCCGCCTGCAGCGAGGCCAGGAGGTTGGCGCCGAAATTGCGGTAGCGGTGGTGGCCGGCGGCGGAGCGAGCGTCGCGCAGGTATTCATGGCGCACGCTGAAGGTCTGCCCGTCGCCGTTGTCCTCGCCGAACAGCACCCGCGCCGCCCCCAGTTCCTCGCCGAGGCGGCGCGCGGTGAGGGTGGCGATGCGCTCGGGATCGGTGATCGAGGGCAGGATGCGGCCCAGTTCGAGGAGGAAGGCCTGGCGGTGCTCGAAGCGCACCCGTTCGGTGGTCTCGGTGACGATGCACAGCACGCCGCCCACGGTGCCGTCGGCCTCGCGCACCGCCGAGTAGGAGACGTCGAAGTAGACGGTCTCGCCGTGGCCGTGGCGCTCGATGTAGAAGGGGCGGTCCTTGGCGACGAAGGTCTCGCCGGTGTCCCGAACGCCACGCAGCAGGGGTTCGAGGTCGTCCCAGAGCTCGCTCCAGTTCTCCTGCGCCGGGCGACCCAGGGCCCGTGGGTGCTTAGTGCCGATGCTCGGCGCGTAGGCGTCGTTGTACAGCGCCACATACTCGCGGCCCCAGAACAGCACGATCTGCGCCTTGGCCGGCAACACCGTGGCCATCAGCGTTTTCAACGCCGGGGTCCAGTGCTCGGGCGGGCCGAGCGGTGAATCCTTGCAGTGGCCGTGTTGCAGCAGCGCGGCGATCTCGCCGCCGTTGCGCAGGAAGCCGGGGACGGCGGGCAGGGCGTTTTCGCGAGGGGTGTCTTGAGGCGATTCCATGTCGTGGGTCAGGTTCCGCGCGTGGGCTGGTCAACAACTATGAGCGGCAAAGCCGGCCGGGCGTTCAGTCCATCTGTGGGCGCGGCGAGAGAATCAAAGCAGTCGCTACGATCGGCGGCAAGGTGGAGGAGCGGGGTTGCCCGACTGGTCTACCCTTTCCCTCTCTTGCAGAAGGACGAGACCGATGGAAGACATTCGCCACACCGCCGTGAACGACGCCCTCTGGGTGGCCCTGGAGGCCGTGCTGGCCGCCGCCGTGGACGCCGGGCTGGACCGCGAACAGCTGGTTCGCGCGGCCAAGCGCGAAGCCGCCACCGGGCTGAGCGCCAATGCCGTGCAGGCACCGGAATTCATCGAACTGGCGGTGCTGCGCCGGCATATCGGCCCGAAGATCTGAGCGCCCACCCACGGGCGCCCAGGCTCAGTGCATGGTGGCGGCGTTGCGCTTGCGTTCCTGCTTGATGCGGTACATCTCGCGGTCGGCGCGCTTGATCGCTTCCTCCGCGTCGACGCCCTCGGGCAGCAGGGCCACCACGCCGGCGCTGGCACCGCGGTAGTCGATGCTGCTCTCGCCGCTCAAGGTGTAATGCCCGACGGTGGCACTGGCCAGGCGCTGTTGCAGGTGCCTGGCGGCGTTGCTCATCTCGCTGGCCTGGTCCTGCGTTTCCGAGTAGGGGCCCAGGGCGACGACGATGAACTCATCCCCACCGGTGCGGCCGAGCATGTCGCTGGTGCGCAGGCCTTGCTGCAGGTTGGCTGCCACCTGGGTGAGGAAAAGGTCCCCGGATTGGTGGCCGTGTTCGTCGTTGATGGCCTTGAAGCCATCCAGGTCCACCACCCCCACCAGCAGGTAGCGGTCCTCGCGTCGGGCCAGGGCCAGCAGGCGCGGAATCTCCGCGAGGATGGCGCGGCGGTTGTAGAGCCCCGTCAGCGCATCGGTCAGGGCCAGCCGGGCCAGCTCCGCATTGGTGCTTTGCAGCTGCTCGACGAGGATCTCCCGCTCCAGGGAAAAGCTCAGCAGGCCGGACATCAGCAACAGCGTCGGCTCCACTTCCGGCGCGCGCGCCATCTGGCTGGAACTGGCCGCACACACGGTGCCCAGCAGCCGACCGTCACGGGCCCGCAGCGGTGCACTGACATAGGTGCGGATGCCCAGCGCCTTGGCCGCCTCGGAGTCCCCCCAGCATTCGGAAACATCGTCCGAATAAAGGCGGTTCTCATCGAGCGCGCGCTTGCACAGGGTGTCTCCCCAGGGCACGGACAGCCCTTCGGGAATCTCCATCTCGCCGACGTTGCGGGCAAACTCCACCCGCTGGATGCCGGCATCGAGGTCGATGGTGGTGAGGTAGGTGGACTCCATCCCGGTGACCTTGCTGAGCAATGTCAGCAACGGACGAGTGAGTTGCTCGACCGTCTTGGCGTCGGGAACGGTTTCAGAAAGCAGAGACAGTAGATTTTCCATGCTGAACTTCACTGGCGCATGACAGCGAGAATTGTTGCTCAACCTCCTTCCCGGTGAGTAGCTCCGTAATGTCGCGGTCTTCGAATATGCAGATTAGTCGACTTTTCCAGCGGCTTCGCTTGGCATCGACCAACGACAGAACCCGGCCTCGCGGTGGGCTTACCTTGTGGGAGCGGCTTCAGTCCGTAGTGCGGGTGAAACCCGCGTGACATTGCGCACCAGCCCCGTCGGGTTGCACCCGACCTACAGCGGCGGGCTCCCTGTGGGAGCGGCTTCAGCCGCGAAAGACCTTCAGCAAGCACTCTGCTACGCGTGGCCGGATGCGCCATCGCGAATGAATTCGCTCCCACCAGGCTGGTGCAGTGGTTCGGGTTGGGCAGGGTGCCGTAGGTTGGCGCCGAGCGTAGCGAGGCCCAACTCAGCGATGCTCGGCCTCCCCACGTTGGGCTTCGTACCTCAACCCAACCTACGGGTACTCCGGTTCCTGCCGATGCCTCGGCCCCCGGCAAGCCTCTTATATCCATATGCGAATCGGTTATTTATTTCTCGGCTTAATGGTTATTTAGGCTATATGCGATCAACGAGGCGGTGCCGCTGAGAGCGCCGTCCCTGACGCATTCCTTCCGTTGCCTGCCGAGATGTCCATGACCGCTTCGATAGCCGCCCGCCCTGATGCCTTGGCCAGCGCCCTGGTCAGTGCCCGCGGGCTGGGCAAGTCGTTCGGCGCCAGCCCCGTGCTCCAGGGCATCGACCTGGACCTGTACCCCGGCGAAGTGGTGGCGCTGCTGGGCGCCAATGGCGCCGGCAAGTCGACCCTGGTCAAGGTGCTCGCCGGCAGCCACGGTCATGATGCCGGCGAGCTGCGGGTGCAGGGCAGGGCGGTGCGCTTCGCCTCGCCCCATGCCGCCCGCGGCGCGGGCATCGTCGCGGTGCACCAGCATGTGGACGAGGCCGTGGTGCCTGGCCTCAGCGTGGCGGAAAACCTGGTGCTGGACGAGCTGTGCCAGCCCGGCAGCGGCATCTGGGCTGGGCGAGGGCGCTTGCGCCAACGCGCCGAGCGCATCGCCAGTGGGCTCGACCTGCAGCTGCCGCTGGACGCCCCTATCGAATCCCTGGGCACCGCCGAACAGCAACTGGTGGTGCTGGCCCGCGCCCTGGCGCTGGAGCCCCGGCTGCTGATCCTCGACGAGCCCACCGCGTCGCTCTCGGCCAGCGAGGCCGAGCGCCTGTTCGCCCTTATCGACGGCCTGCGCCAGCGGGGCGTGGCCATCCTATACATCTCCCATCGCCTGTCGGACCTGCAGCGCGTCGCCGACCGCGCCATCGTCCTGCGCGACGGGAGCCTGGCCGGCGAGTTCGCCGCGCCGCTGGACCTTTCTGCCGCCGTGGTGGCGATGCTCGGCTCCGCCCTGGCACCGGTGGCCCTGCAGCACCGCGAGCCCGGGCGCGAGGTGCTGGGCGTGCAGGGTTGCCGCCTGCATGAGCACAGCGCGCCCTTCGACCTGAGCCTGCACGAAGGCGAGGTGGTGGCGCTCACCGGCCTGCTCGGTGCCGGTAAATCCGAGATCGCCGAGCTGTTCTTCGGCCTGCGCCAGGCCGCCGCCGGGCGCATCGTCCTCGACGGCCGCCCCTGGGCGCCGGCCTCGCCACGCCAGGCCATCGCCGGCGGCGTGTTCATGGCCACCGAGGACCGCGCGCGGGGCTCCCTGGTGCCGGGTTTCTCCCTGGCGCGCACTTTGACGCTGCCCTTCCTCGAACGCTTCAGCCGCGCCGGTTTCATCGACCGCGACGCCGAACGCGATGCCGTGCAGGGCCAGGTGCAAGCGCTGGGCATCAAATGCGCGGGCGTCGACGCGCCCATGGAAACCCTCTCCGGCGGCAACCAGCAGAAGGTGGTACTGGCCCGCTGGCTGCTCGGCGAGGGCCGTGTGCTGATCCTCGACGAACCCTTCCAGGGCGTGGACATCCGCGCCCGCCGCGAGATCGGTGCGCGTATCCGGGCCAGCGCCGCCGGCCGCGCCACCCTGGTGATCTGCACCGACCCCGACGAGGCACTGGAGATCGCCGACCGCATCCTCGTGGTGCGCGACGGCGCCGTCGTCGCCGGCTACCAGGGCGCGGGCCTGCAGCGCACCGAACTGGTGGCGCAACTGGCCGGCGCACCGCTCGACCCCATTCCCGAATACCCGCATCGCCAAGGAGCCGCGCGTGCCTGAATCCCCCGCATCCCCCATCGTCACACCGCCCCTGGGGGAGACGCTGCTGCGCCTGGCCATCCATTACGGATTGCTGCTGGTGCTGGCGCTGATCCTGGTGCTGTTCGCCGTGCTGGAGCCGGCGTTCCTGCGGGTGGGCAACCTATTCATCATCCTGCAGTCGGTGTCCATCGTCGCGCTGCTGGCCCTGGGCGTGACCCTGACCATGGCGGTGGGCGGGCTGGACCTATCCATCGGCGCGGTGGCGGCCATGAGCCTGATGTGCGCCAGCTACGTGATGGTGGTGCTCGGCTGGGGCCCGCTGCCGGCGGTGGCCATCAGCCTGGCCTGCGGCGCGCTGGTGGGGCTGCTCAATGGTTTTCTTATCGTGCGCATGGGCGTGCCGGACATCCTCGCCACCCTCGGCAGCATGTTCCTGGTCATCGGCCTGCAACTGATCCCCACCGGCGGCCGTTCCATCGCCGTGGGCATGACCTTGCCCAACGGCGACGAGGCCATCGGCAGCTTCAGCGCCGCCTTCCTCGCCCTCGGCCGCGCGCGGCTGTGGGACACGGTGCCGGTGCCAGTGGTGTTGATGCTGGTGGTGGCGCTGCTGGTGTGGGCCTTCCTCGAACGCACGCGCTTCGGCCGGCTGTTCTACGCCATCGGCGGCAACGAGCGGGCCGCGCGCCTGGCCGGTGCGCCGGTGGAGCGCTACAAGCTGCTGGCCTATGTGCTCTCCGCCTCGCTGGCCTCCCTCGGCGGCCTGCTGCTGGCGGCGCGCCTGGGGCGCGGTGACGTCAGTTCCGGCAACGGCCTGGTGCTCGACGCCCTGGGCGCCGCGCTGATCGGCTTCGCCGTGCTCGGTGCACGCAAGCCCAATGCCTTCGGCACCCTGGTCGGCGCCTTGCTGGTGGCGACCCTGCTCAACGGCCTGACCATGCTCAACGCGCCGTACTACGCCCAGGACTTCGTCAAGGGCGCGGTGCTGGTGCTGGCGCTGATGTTCACCTTCGGCCTCGCCCCGCGCGGGCGCTGAACCCTCTTCAAATAAGGAATCCGACATGCCTGCATTGATCAACCGCGCCCTGCGTCGCCTCGCGGCCGGCGCCCTGGCCCTGTCCCTCGCCTCCGGTGCCAGCGCTGCCGGAATCGCCGGTGCCCCGGCCCCCTTCGACAAGGGGGGTGTGCGCATCGCCTTGGTCGGCTACCTGTTCTCCGGCGACTTCCCCGAGGCCTACCTGCGCGGCGTGGAGAAGCAGTCCAAGGCCCTGGGCGTCGACCTGCGCCTGTTCGATGCCCGCCAGCAGGCGGCGACCCAGCGCGAGCAGTTGGAGCAGGCCATCGACCTGGGTGTGGACGGCATCATCGTCCAGCTCGGCCTCGCCGAAACCCTCAAGGACACCGTCGACAAGGCCGTGGCCAAGGGCATCAAGGTGGTGGCGTTCGACGTCGAGCTGGGCAACCCCGGCGTGACCCAGATCGAGCAGGACCACCACGCCCTGGCGCAACTGGCCCTGGACCAGGCGCTGAAGGACAACGGCAACGCCTTCCAGGCCGGCTACGTGTTCATCGGTGGCTTCACCCCCATGGAGCGTCGCGACGAGATCTGGCGCCAGGTCAAGGCGGCCAACCCGGGCATCGTCGAGAAGGCCCGCTTCGGCACCCTCAACCCGCCCATCGCCAACTCGGTGGCCGACCAGGCCAGCGCCGTGCTGCGCGCCAACCCGGGGCTGCAGGTGATCTTCGCGCCCTTCGACGAGTTCGCCAAAGGCGCCAAGATCGCCGTCGACGAAGCCGGCCTGGGCGAGCAGGTGAAGATCTACAGCGCCGACATCTCCACCGCCGATATCCAGATCATGAAGGAGCCGGGCAGCGCCTGGGCCGCCACCGCCGCGGTGAACCCGGAAGTGGCCGGCGCCATCAGCGTGCGCACCCTGGCCCAGCGCATCGCCGGCGAGCAGACGGGCGAGCGCGTGCAGGTGCCCGCCACCCTGATCACCCGCCAGCAACTGCTGGACCTGGATGTGAAGAACGTGCGCGACCTGGCGCAGAAGCTGCCGGCCTTCGGCGAGGCGGCCAGCGTGGCCCGTTCCCCGTGGATTCCCCTGGCCGACTGAGGCGACCGACATGCACGACAAGGCATCGCGGCTGCGCAAGGCGAGGGCGGTGAAGAGCGACCCGGCCCACGGCGCGCGCCTGCCGCCGGGGCAGGTGCTCACCGAGCGCTTCCCCATCCTCCACGAGGGCGAGGTACCCCGGTACGAGCTGGCCGACTGGTCGCTGCGCCTGCACGGCGCGCTGTCCAAACCCCTGGAGCTGCGCTTCGAGGATTTGCAGCGGCTGCCGCAGCGCGAGGTGCGTTGCGACATCCACTGCGTCACCCGCTGGTCGAAGTTCGACACCCGCTGGCAGGGCGTGCACCTGGGCGACCTGCTGCAGGCCCATGGCATCGAGCCCCGGGGCGCCTTCGTCATGGCCCACGCGGACACGGACTACCAGACCAACCTCGCCCTGGCCGACCTGCTGCACCCCGACAGCCTGCTGGCGCTGGCCTACGACGACCAGCCGCTGACGCCCCAGCACGGCTGGCCGCTAAGGCTGCTGGTGGCCGGGCGCTACTTCTGGAAGAGCGCCAAATGGCTGCGCGCCCTGGAGTTCACCACCGAGGAAGCGCCGGGCTTCTGGGAGCGCAACGGCTTCCACCTGCACGCCGACCCCTTCCGCGAACAGCGCTTCTCCGGCGAGGCGCTGGACATCCCCGAGGACGAGTGGCAACGCAAGGCCTATGACTGAGCGGGGAAGGGTGGGGAGCCTCCGGCACCTGTAGGGTGGAGGTCGCTTTTTACCTCCACCAGCGGAGTTGGGTTCGGCATCCGGCAGCATGGGTTTCGCGTAGCTCTACCCATCCTACGGACTCATGGCAGACCCTTTAGCGTCAGGCCTAGCCTCGCATGGTGGACCGGTGAAGCGTGGTCCACCCTGGCAATACACCGTGCCCCGGGGTTGGAGCCTGGCGGGTGGAGGTCGCTTTTTACCTCCACCATGGGGCGTTGGGTTCGGCACCCGGCAGCATGGGTTTCGCGTAGCTCTACCCATCCTACGATTGAGAGTGCCTCCTGCCCCGTCGTCGTAATACTTTATTCAGCACTAATTAAAAGACTCTTCTCGACGTTCGCTTAGTTGTTGCTCTCGACAACTAACGTCACCCAAAAACTGTCTTTTCATTGTTGCTCCAGCAACACCTGTTGCTGCTGTAGCAGCAACTTTCGTGTTTCTGTTTATAAGCCGGCTGCGCGATATAACCTAAGTGTTATTCGTTATTTTGCCCGTCCGTCGGGCTCGTCTAGGATCGGCCCCCAGGACACCCCATCAGGCATGGATGCCGCTCTACAACGAGATACCAGGCCACCTCGCAAAGAGGCCGGACCCGGTCGGCACTGCCCCCGTTGCACGATGAACCAGAACTTGTCTCCGCTGTTTGGCGGACGCTTCCGTTCAACTTCGCGATGGCAACTTGAAGACCATTTAAAAACAGCATCCATCTGTCGGGACGGCAACTTCCAAGGGTTGGCCAACTGCCCGGCAACAGTGCGACAAGGAGTATTTCGCATGTTTCGCCGTTCCTTTCCCTTGCTAGGCGCCGCCGTGGTCACGGCATTGGCGCAAGCCCCCGCACATGCCCAGGACACCACCAGCGCCGACGACTCCACCCGCCTCGGCACCGTGCTGGTCACCGGCACCCGCGCCAAGAACCGCACCGTGCTCGATTCGCCGGTGCCGGTGGACGTGCTCACCGCCGAGGACCTGAAATCCACCGGCGCGGTCAACGGCGAACTGGGCCAGGCCCTGCAGACGCTGCTGCCGTCCTTCAGCCTGCCGCGCCAGTCCAACTCCGGCGGTGCCGACCATGTGCGTGCCGCCCAGCTGCGTGGCATGAGCCCGGACCAGGTGCTGGTGCTGGTCAACGGCAAGCGCCGCCACACCTCGGCGCTGGTCAACGATTCCTCGAAGATCGGCCGTGGCACCGCCCCGGTGGACTTCAACTCGATCCCCATCAGCGCGGTGAAACGCATCGAAGTGCTGCGCGACGGCGCCGGCGCCCAGTACGGCTCCGACGCCATCGCCGGGGTGATCAACATCATCCTCGACGACGCCCCCGAGGGCGGTGAGGTGTCCACCAGCTACGGCGCCTACCACACCCACCAGAGCGCCATCCACAAGACCACCACCGACGGCCAGAACAGCGCCACCAGCGCCAAGATCGGCACGCGCCTGGGTGAAGACGGCTTCATCCGTGGCGGTGCCGAATACAAGGACCGCAACCCCACCAACCGCGCCGGCTTCGACGGCTTCGCCGACACCCCCGGCCAGCGCAACTACGTGATGGGCGACGGCGACGCCCGCGACATCAACACCTGGTTCAACGGCAAGCTGGCACTGGGCGATGTCGAGGCCTACACCTTCGGCACCTACAACCACCGCACCACCACCGGTGCCGAGTTCTACCGCTACCCGGACGAGCAGCCGGCGTTCTACCCCAACGGCTTCCTGCCGCAGTCGCTCGGCACCAACCAGGACCTGTCCCTCACCGGCGGCTTCAAGGGCCTGATCGGCGAAGACTGGGACTACGACGCCAGCCTCACCCACGGCCGCAACCTGTTCGAATCCGCCACCAAGCGCACGCTGAACGAATCCCTCGGTGCCGCCTCGCCGACCCGTTTCGACACCGGCGAATACGAGCTGCGCCAGACCGTGGGCAACCTCGACTTCACCCGCGAGCTGAGTCTGCTGGGCAAGTCCTTCGCCCTGGCCGTGGGCGGTGAGTACCGCTACGAGAACTACCTGACCCGCGCCGGCGACGAAGCCTCCTACGTGGGCACCGGTGCCGATGGCGCCAGCGGCCTGCGCCCCAGCGAGGAAGTGGACCTGGACCGCAACGTGTTCGGCACCTACGCCGAGCTTTCGGGCGACCTCACCGACCGCCTGTTCGTCGACGCCGCCACCCGCTGGGAGCGCTACGACGACGCCGGCAGCAAGCTCACCGGCAAGCTTAGCGGCCGCTACCGCCTGACCGACGCAGTGGCCCTGCGCGGCGCCGTGTCCAACAACTTCCGCGCGCCGTCCCTGGCCCAGGTGGGCTTCCAGCACACCACCAGCAACTTCGGCACCGGCGGCACGCTCACCGATATCCGCGTGCTCTCGGTCAACGACCCCATCGCCCGCGCCCTGGGCGCCGAGGACCTGGACCCGGAAACCTCGAAGAACTTCAGCATCGGCCTCACTGCCCAGCTCAGCGAGCGCTTCGACCTGTCGTTCGACGTGTTCCGCATCGACGTGAAGGACCGCATCACCCTGTCCCAGCGCATCGGCAGCGACGCCCTGGAGCAGTACGTGCTGGACAACTTCGGCGTGGCCGGGGTGCATGACGTCAACTTCTTCACCAACGCCGCCGACACCCGCACCGATGGCGCCGAACTGGTGCTCAACTACCACCAGCCCTTCGCCGACGGCCAGCTGGGCGTGACCACCGCCTACACCTACAACCACACCAAGGTCACCGGCACCAAGGGCACGCCCGCGCAGCTGGCCGCCCTGGGCATCGGCGACGACGCCCTGGTGGGCGTGGAGGAGCGCAACACCCTCACCGACGCCGCGCCGCGTGATCGCTTCGTGCTCTCCACCACCTGGAGCAACGCCAACTGGGGCCTGCTGGGCCGCCTCACCCGCCAGGGCGAGACCACCCGCGTGTTCGACTTCGGCACCTCGCAGCCGGAGCAGACCTACGGCGCCGTGTGGCAGCTGGACGCCGAGGTGCAATACAAATTCACCCCGCAGTTCAGCGTCGCCCTGGGCGGCAACAACCTCACCGACCGCTACCCGGACCGCTCCAGCTCGGAGATCAACTACGGCGGCAACCTGCCGTACGACGTGCTGTCGCCGGTGGGCTCCAACGGTGCCTACTACTACGCCCGCGCCACCTACGGCTTCTGACCGAGCCGGCCGCCCACCCGGGCGGCCCGGCCCCTGCCGGAGGCGGGCATGAGCGACACCACCAGCGCCGGGCCACGGCGTCACCTCGGCGTGCTGCAAGCGCTGCTGGTGACCCTGGGCATGGTGATCACCACCGATATCCTCAAGACCGCGCCCACCGTGGCGCTCAACGTCGGCGCCGAGCATTTCTACCTGGTGTGGGTGCTCGGCGGCCTGCTGTCCATGGTCGGCGCGCTGTGCTTCGCCGAGATGGCCACGGCCTTTCCCCATCCCGGCGGCGACTACCACTTCCTCCACCGCGCCTATGGCGAGCGGCTGGGCTTCCTCTTCGCCTGGTCGCGTTTCGCCGTGCTGCACACCGGCTGGATCGCGCTCTCGGCCTTTCTCTTCGCCGACTACTTCACCGCCGTGCTGCCCCTCGGGCGCCACGGCGCGGGGCTGTTCGCCGGGGCGCTGATCGTCGCCCTGGTGCTGGTCAACCTGCTGGGCGTGCGGGTCGGCTTCCTCACCCAGACGCTGCTGGTAAGCCTGCTGACCCTGGGCTTCCTGGCCATAGTCGCGGCCGGCGTGCACCTGGCCTGGCAGGGCTTCGAGCCACCGCCGCCGAGCAACCCGCTGCCGCCGGAGAACGGTGGGGTGGCCGGCTTCTCGGCGGCGATGATCTTCGTCTTCCTGGCCTTTGGCGGCTGGAGCGACGCGGCCACGCTGTCGGCGGAAATCCGCGACGGCCGACGCGGCATCTTCATCGCCATGCTCGGCGCCCTGGGCGTGCTGCTGGGCATCTACGTCGCGCTGAACTGGGCCTTCATCCAGGGCCTGGGCTTCGACGGGCTGGCCGCCAGCGGCGCACCGGCGGTGGAGCTGCTGGCCCGCGCCTTCGGGGCGCCGGGCGTGGGGGTGATCCTGCTGGTAGTGGGCGTTTCCGCCGTGGCCAGCATCAACTCGACGCTGATGGTCGGCGCGCGCACCACCTATGCCGCCGCCCGCGACGTGCCCTCTCTGCACCGCCTCGGCCAGTGGGACGACAGCCATGGCGTGCCGCGCCGGGCCTTGCTGGCGGAAGGCGGCGTGGCGCTGCTGCTGGTGGCCTTCGGCAGCTTCGCCGAGAGCGGCTTCAACGCCATGGTGGAATACATGACCCCGGTCTACTGGCTGTTCCTGGCCCTCAGCAGCCTGGCGCTGATCATCCTGCGCCGCCGCCACCCCGAGGTGCCGCGCCCGGTGCGGGTGCCGCTCTATCCGCTGTTGCCGCTGCTGTTCTTCGCCCTGTGCCTGTACATGCTCTGGTCGAGCCTGGCCTATGTCGGCTACGGCGCCTTCGTGGGCCTTGGCGTGCTGGCGCTGGGCGCGTTGCTGCAAGTGCTGCTGGCCTGGCGTGGCAGCCCGGCGGTAGCGGGCGAGGTGGCCCCATGAGTGCCTGGAAACTGCTGCGCGGGCCGGCGGTGCTCGCCCTGGTGGTCACCCTGGCCGGCGCCGCGCTGCTGCTGGAAAGCCGCAGCCCGCTGGCCGGCGATGGCCGTGCGCGGGAACACGCGATGGTGCGCACCGAGCTCTACTTCGGCGCCATCGAGCTCGCGTTATGGGAGCGCTTCCTCGCCGAAGAAGTGACTCCGCGCTTCCCCGACGGCCTCAGCTGGTACGACGTCCACGGCCAGTGGCGCGGCCCCAGCGGCAAGCCGGAGAAGCTGCCCTCGCGCATCCTCCTGCTCATCCATGCCGACAATGCCGCCAACCGTGAAGCCCTCGCCGAGATCGGCGCACTGTTCCTCGCCCGCCACGGCATGGCGGTGCTCAAGGTCTCCAGCCCCGTCACCGCCAGCGACCCGGACTGGACCGACGAACGCGTGAAGAACCGCCAGTTGGCGCCCTGAAGGCAAGGCCCGGAGGTAGGGTGTAACCCGACGCTTGCGATGATGGGTTTCGCTGCGCTCTACGCCATCCTACGGGTCGTGTTTGCGGGCACATGTTGCGGGGCAGATGTAGGGTGGATGGCGCTCTTTCCATCCACCACGCGGAGTGGCCGGCGAGCCCGAAAGGTGGACCGATGAAGCGTGGTCCACCCTACGCTTGGATCAGCGTCGGTGCGGGGAACTCACCCCTCGATCAACTCACGCATGTACTGCGGCAAGGCGAAGGCGGCCTGGTGCACCTCGGCGTTGTAATAGCGCGTGCGCAAGCCGCTGGCGGTGAAGCGCTGCTGCAGGGTGGCGAGGTCGGTGGTGCGGGCGCGGTGGCTGTTGCTGGCCCAGCCGAAGCTCATGGCGCCGCCGATGTAGGTGGGCACGGCGGCGAGGAAGAAGCCCCAGTCGGCGAAGGTGGCCGCCAGGTGGCGCGCTGTGCCGCTGAGTTCGTCCGGTTGCAGGAAGGGCACGCCGTTCTGGGTGGCGAGCACGCCATCGGCGCTGAGGCAACGCTGGCAATTGCGGTAGAAGTCGGCGCCGAACAGGCTGCTGGCGGGGCCGCCCGGGTCGGTGGAGTCGCTGATGATCACATCGAAGCGCTCCTCGGTGGTGGCGACGAAATCCAGCCCGTCGCCGATCACCAGCCGCAGCCGTGGGTCGTCCAGGGCGCCTCCGGAATGCAACGGCAGGTGCTCGCGGCACAGCTCGATCACTGCGGCGTCGATCTCCACCGCGACGATCTCCTCGATACCGGCATGGCGCACGATCTCCCGCAGGATGCCGCCATCGCCCACGCCTATCACCAACACCCGGCGCACCGCGCCGTGGGCAAGGATCGGCACGTGGGCGAGCATCTCGTGGTAGATGAACTCGTCGGCCTCGGTGGTCTGAACCACGCCGTCCAGGGCCATCACGCGGCCGAAGCGCGCGTTGCGGAAGATCACCAGGTGCTGCTGGTCGGTGTGGCCTTCATGCAGCAGCTCGTCGATGCGCAGCTGCTGGCCGTAGCCCTCGTAGAGGGTTTCCCGGTAGTCGGCCATCAGAACGACACGTTCGCCGGTTGCGACAGGCGCAGCACCGAAAGGTCGCCGGTGATGCGCTTCCAGGCCAGGCGGATGGCTTCGATATCGGCGTCGTGGCGCGGGTTGTCCTCATGGAGGATGACGATGACCTTGGTGCTCAGGCGCTCGGGCTGCGCCGCGCCCTTGTCGCGCCACTGGCCGTAGGCGTCAAAGGCGGTGAACCCGTCGGGGAAGCGCGCCGTCACCTCCTGGTCGATGAACTCGCGCCAGCGCGCCGGGCTGATGCTGCCCTGGCCGCCCTCCAGCGGGCCCACGGAGAAATACAGCTCGGTGCGCAGCCAGTGCGCCTGCGCCGGCCGCGAGGCGTCGCCCTGCAGGGTGGAGCTGGTGGGGTTGGTGGTATGGACCGACGCGGGCGGCGTCGCCGCACACCCCGCCAAAGCCAGGAGAAGGGCGGGGAACAACAGGCGAGGGGACATGCGGGAATCCTTGTGCGAGCACGCTTCCGGACGTGCGGGGAGGGCTGGGACACGCACTATAGAGCGCCCCGTTAATTCCCTGAAGGATGCAAAAATTAGATTGATAGATCTTCAAGGAATAACGATGGAACCCAACACGACGATGCCCGGCCGCGCTGCGTGGCGCCCCTGTGGGAGCGGCTTCAGCCGCGAAAGACCTTCCGCCGGCACAGGGCTGCCGGTGGGCGGACAGTCCATCGCGAATGAATTCGCTCCTACCCAGCAAGAGCTTCGCG